>JAVETX010000011.1:0-50998 GCA_034005845.1 Sulfurimonas sp.
AAACTTAGCTGCATACTGACCTTCCTGTATCTTCTATATCTCTTATTTTATCTAATTGGTGCTTATGGATATTTTTTTGGGTTTATTCAGAGGGTTCAATTATTTAATTCCTTTCATTGATTAATGTACTCATTCACAAATATTATCTTAAAAAGCAATTTTCGGATTGTTATTCATCTCTTCGTTTTATTATACTTTTGACAGAAAAGGAGAAAGATATGAGACATAGAACAAAAACACATCTTTTGAATCAAAAACAGATTCTAGAATTCTTACATCGAGCTGAAGTTGGCAGAATGGGAACTTTTTCTCAAAATGGCTTTCCGTATATTGTGCCTATGCATTTTGTTTATTTCGATAATAAAGTATATCTCCATGGATTACCGATGGGGGAGAAAATAGACAATATAAAATACAACCAAAATGTATGCTTTGAAATAGATGAAATGTTGTCTTTACTCGATAAAGGAGTTGAAAATCCATGTGATGTCAACACAGAGTTTAATAGTGTTATTATGCAAGGTCATGCTTTCATTGTCGATAATTTTTATGAAAAGCACAAAGCACTTTTCAAAATCATAGAAAAGTTCACACCTCATTTACTTGAAAAAGAGATTCCAAGGAAAATGATAGATGGAACCGCTGTTATCAGGATTGATATTGTTAAGTGTGTTGGAAGGTATTATAAATAATAGCTTCTAAATGATTAAATATATTCTCAAAGGATAGAATAATGGATAAATATTTTGCAAAAGTGAGATACATAAAAGTAGGTAAGATATCTAAAGAGATGTTGATACGAGAGAATCATAGCAAAGAACAATCCGCTATAAAAAAACATCCGGTTATGAGTGCACAATTAAGTAAGCTTGGGTTCATTGGAGATGAACAAGGTGATACTCAACATCATGGTGGTGAAAACAAGGCTGTATTGTTTTTTTCATCAATTACATATAATAAACTAAATATTTTAAAAAACACCAATTTTGAATTTAATGATATGTCATATTTTGGTGAAAACTTACTTGTTTCTCATGCTTATGAGGAAAATGTTTGCATAGGAGATGTCCTGCAAATCAATGATACTATAATTGAAATTACTCAACCTAGACAGCCCTGTTGGAAACTCTCTTTTAATACTAATATTAACAGTTTAACTAAAAGTATGTATGAATATGGTTTTACAGGATGGTATGGAAAAGTTTTACAAGAGGGAACAATAAATCAAGATGATATCGTTTTATTAAAAAAACGAGTATTTCCTGATCTGACAATTAATCTTCTAAACCAGTTAATAATAAATCCTAAAACAAACCCTGGTTTAGTGGAGAAAGCACTCTCATGCAAGAGTCTAGGAAAAGCGTTTAAACTATCTTTAGAAAAAAGATACACAGATGACTCTTTTGAACATTTATCTTATCAAAAATAAGGAGGAGCAAAAATGAATTACGAAGATTTTGAAAATTATGTGCTTCCAACATATGAACGACAAAAAGTAAATTTTGTCAAAGGTAACAATGCGACTTTATGGGATGATACAGGTAAAGAATACATAGATTTTTCTGCAGGAGTAGCAGTGTGTAGTATTGGTCATGGAAATAAAATATTGGCAAAAGATATTGCACATCAGGCTTCTAAAATCATTCATGTATCTAACAACTATTATATTGAACCTCAAGGAGAATGTGCCAAACACCTTGTAAAACTAAGTGGCTATGATATGAAATGTTTTTTTTGCAATAGTGGTACTGAAGCTAATGAAGGTGCAATTAAAATTGCTCGTAAACATGGTGAGTTGAAAGGGGATCAAAAACGGTATAAAATTATTACACTTGTAAATTCTTTTCATGGAAGAACTATTACTGCACTAAAAGCTACTGGACAGACAGAAAAACATAACTACTTTGGTCCTTTTCCGGAAGGATTTATATATGCTAAAGATATTGATGAAGTACCATCACTTCTTGACGAAAGTACCATTGCTGTGATGATTGAACTTATTCAAGGTGAAGGTGGAATGGAAACATTAAATAAGAAAAAAGTGCAAAATTTAGCAGAATTACTTAAAAAGAGAGAGATCTTATTGATTGTAGATGAAGTCCAAACTGGAATTTATCGAACAGGACATTTTTTAGCTTCCCATGCATATGGAATTACCCCAGACATTATTACGCTGGCTAAAGGCTTAGGTGGAGGAATTCCCATTGGTGTTGTTATGACAAGATTAAAAAATATATTTTCTTTTGGTGATCATGGTTCTACTTTTGGAGGAAACTATCTCTCTACAACGGCAGCAAATACAACTTTAGTTATATTAAATCGTTATGCACAAAGTGGCTTGATGAAAGAGATTCAAGATTATTTTGATAATTCACTACAAATATTTGCATCTAAGTATCCTACAGTGTTTATTAAATGCGTTGGAATTAAGATGATGCAAGGCTTACGAGTTACTGATGAAAAGTCTTTGACACATATTGTCAACACCTCGATTAAGATGGGAGTTTTAATAATTAAATCTGGAAAAAACACTTTACGGTTTCTTCCTCCCCTAACAATAACAAAAGAAGAAATAGATAAAGGTTTTAGTAGATTGTCCTTTGTCTTGGACGAATACATATCAGAAAATGCTTGCCAATAGCAAGAAGTAGTCTATCTTTGATTCAAAAAGTTAAAAAAAATGAAAAATAGCAATTTTCAGATTGTAAAGTATTTTAGCTTGGGCTATTATTGTAAAATTAAAGTACAAATGGAGCAATAAAATGAGTTTTATATCAAACAAAAACTTACTCGAAACAGATCGTGCAGTGTTTTCAATTATAGAGAACGAACTCAAAAGACAAACAAATCACTTAGAGATGATTGCAAGTGAAAACTTTACAAGTCCAGCAGTTATGCAAGCAATGGGCTCAATACTTACAAATAAATATGCAGAAGGTTATCCTTACAAGAGATATTACGGTGGATGTGAGTATGCTGATGCTGTAGAACAATTAGCAATAGATAGAGCTTGTAGGATATTTGGTTGTAAGTTTGCAAATGTACAGCCACACTCAGGAAGCCAAGCAAATACTGCGGTATATGCAGCACTACTAAAAGCTGGAGATAAGCTCTTAGGAATGGATTTAAGCCATGGCGGACACTTGACACATGGGAGTAAACCTAGCTTTTCAGGTCAAAACTATTCAAGCTTTACCTATGGTGTCGAAACTGATGGAAGGATGGACTATGATAAGATTTTAGATATTGCAAAAGTTGTTCAACCAAAGATAATAGTTTGTGGAGCAAGTGCGTACGCTAGAGAGATAAACTTTAAGAAGTTTCGAGAGATTGCTGATGCTGTAGGAGCTATTCTTTTCGCAGATATTGCACATGTTGCAGGACTTGTTGCAGCAAATGAGCATATGAGTCCATTTCCTTATGCGGATATAGTAACAACAACTACCCATAAAACTCTAAGAGGTCCAAGAGGTGGCATGATTATGACTAGCAACGAAGATATTGCTAAAAAAGTAAACTCTGCTATTTTTCCAGGAACTCAAGGTGGACCACTTATTCATACTATAGCTGCAAAAGCTGTTGCATTTAAAGAGGTTTTAGACCCATCGTGGAAAGAGTATGCAAAACAGATAAAAGCCAATGCAAAAGTGCTTGAAGTTGTTTTAAAAGAGAGAGGTTATGATTTGGTTTCTGATGGCACAGACAACCACTTAGTTTTAGTCTCTTTTTTAAATAAAAATTTTTCTGGTAAAGATGCTGATACTGCTTTAGAAAGAGCAGGAATCACAGTAAATAAAAATAGTGTACCAAACGATCCAAGAAGCCCTTTTATAACAAGCGGTATTCGCATCGGAAGCCCTGCTTTAACAACTAGAGGTATGAAGGAGAAAGAATTTGAATTTATTGCAAACAAAATCTGTGATGTTTTAGATAATATCCAAGATACCAAGCTTCATATTACAATAAGCAAAGAGCTAGAAGAGTTGGCACAAAACTTTATAATCTACAATAAATCAACTTTTTAGTAGGCTAAGATGGATGAGATTAAACTTTTACATAATAACTATAAACAGATAGAAAAGGCCATTAGATATATTGATGAAAATTTCAAAGAGCATCCATCGATAGATGAAGTTGCTAAAAATATCGGTATGAGTAAGTTTCATTTTATAAGAGTTTTTAGAGAGTATGTGGGAGTTACCCCAAAACAGTTTTTACACTCCGTTACTCTAAATTATGCAAAAGAACATATAAAGGAATCTAAATCTATCTTAGATAGCAGTTTGGATATCGGACTCTCAAGCAGTAGCAGACTTCATGAACTTTTTGTAAATCTCATCGGTGTAACTCCTAAAGAGTGGAGAGAAAAAGGGCAAAATGTTCGTATTACCTATGGTTATGGGGAAACTCCTTTTGGTGAAGCACTCATCGGTTTTACTGATAAAGGAGTCTGTTACCTAGGTTTTATTGATGAAAACAAAGAGGAAATTTTTAATAGATTTCATGAGCTTTGGGAAAATGCAAATCTACATCTTGATGAAACATCGGCAAAAGAGTATCTAAAAAATATTTTTATAAAGAACAAAAAATACTCTCTTTTCGTCAAAGGAACAAATCTTCAAGTAAATGTTTGGAAAGCTCTCTTAAACCTTCCAAATGGCACAGTCGTGACTTATCAAGATATAGCCAACTATCTTGATAAACCAAAAGCGACGAGAGCTATTGCATCTGCCATAGGTAAAAATCACATTGGTTATCTTATCCCTTGTCATAGGGTTATCGCAAAAAGTGGAGCAATGAGTGGATACAGATGGGGCATAGAAAGAAAAAAAATACTTATTGCATGTGAATCTATTCAACAGAGCTAAGCTCTTAGATACTAGCCTTTTAATTGCACATCCAACGAAAAAGGCTAGTATTATGAGCTTCCACTAAAAATTTTAAACTATCTAAATATTAATTGATCAGCGACTAGACACATCATAATTATACATAGGAATATGTGGGCAAAGTTTTTTTACAATAATAATATTATTGTGGAGTTTCATGAGGATCTTGCAACTATTTCATTTGGGATGTTTTATATTTATCACACCATAAATGGTGCGATAAATGCAACGCTCTACTCCTCGTAATCGAGGGAGGAAGCTTTAAGAGAGAGACGAAATTTATCTTGTTTGAGCTTTTTGTAGAGTTTGAATTTTGCTTTTTGCAAGGCTTCATCATCGTAAGAAAATGCCTCTTTTAAAGCCTCATCCCCAACACTTGCAAGATCCATTGCTAAAAGCTTGAGCTCTTTTTTGGTGAGTTTTGCTTTGATAACATTATAGAGATCTTTGTCATCTTCGATCATATCGATCACATCTATATTGCACAGAGGGCTTAAGAGCTCTCTAAAATTATTTTCATCGTGGTATTGTCTCCACACTGTACTTTCTAACATCTTTTTAATCCTCTAATTTTTCTAAGATCTGTGTGAGATCTTTTGTCTCTATTATAATGTTTGCCTCTTTACGCAAAATCTCTCTTGCACAAAATGCGACACGTGTGCCAGCATGAGCAAACATTGAGAGATCATTTGCCCCATCACCACATACAAGGGTCTCTGCTTCACTTACGCCCAAAATCGCTTGGAGTCTTTGGAGCATATCCCCTTTGGAGTGAGAAAACATCATATCCCCACCCACTAAACCTGTGAGCTTGCCATCTTTTTGATGCAATACATTAGAAAAATCTGCATCATAACCCAAGATATTTTTTGCATAGCCCGTTGCATCACGAAAACCACCGCTAAAGCAAACCACCGTCATACCACGCTTTTTGAGCTCAGCGATGGTCTCTTTAGCACCCTTCATATAAGGAAGGTTGTGTGCCACTTTTTCAACCACACTATAATCAAGCCCTTTGAGCAGTTGCACCCTTTGTTGGAGTGACTCAAAAAAATCAAGTCTTCCACTCATCGCCTCTTCGGTGATACGGCTTACTTGCTCACCAATCCCAAGCTCCTGTGCAAAAAAATCGATCGTCTCCCCATCCATCAAGGTGGAATCAAAATCAAATACAGCCAGTTTCAACATATAAAATACTCTCTTTTAGATTTCTTGAAAAACTATGATGAGAGTTTTTCAAGAACTCTTTTGTTATAATTTCGAAATTATACCGACTTAGGACTTGTTTTTGTTTGATACACTCATAGATAAATTAAAAAACGATACATATATTACCCTTGAGACAACACCATCGCATTCCCCGCAGTTTCTCCCAGTTATAGAGAAGATCGAGGCTTTGGGCTTGCAAGATATGGTCGATGGATTTTCCACCACCGACAACCCTCTAGCAAAGCTCAAATACAATGCACTTTTTGCGGCAAAGATGCTCCAAGATCGCTTCAACAAACCTGTGATTGCCACGATGAGTATGAGAGATCGTAACAAAATAGCCCTGCAATCAGACCTGCTCGGTGCCAACGAAGTGGATGTACGCGCCATTTTAGCACTCACGGGTGATCCAGCGACTATCTCAGATCAGCCTCATGTAAAAGGTGTCTTTGAGGGTGACAGTACGCTGCTTCTTGATATGATCACCTGTTTTAATAGCGGTATCAACTATGCAGGCAAGCCTCTTGCCCTACATCCCAAGCCTCTCTACCCTTTTGCTGTGGTCAACTCCTATGCCAAAAATCCAAAAACACTCCAAAAAAAGATGCAAAAAAAGATCAAGCACGGAGCAATTGGAATCATCACACAACCTGTATATGATCTCGAAAATGCAAAACTTTTACTAGAGCTTTTAGATCAAGCAAACTATGAGTGTTGCCCAGAGCAAAAACGTGCAGAACTTATTATGGGGCTTTTTCCTATTATGAAGTTTCGCACCGCACAGTTTCTCTCAGCCCATGTTCCAGGGATCAATGTGCCACAACTCTGGCTTGAAAAGCTTCGTCTTGCACATGCACAAGGGGAAGAGGAAGAGTACAAAGTGGGCTTTGAACTAAGCAAAACCCTTTTTGAAGAGATCAAAGCTCTACATCCCAAGATCCACCTTATGACGGCAAACCAGTTTCAAATAGCAAAAGATATTTTGCTATAATCGCGAGTAGAAAAGAAAAATTTTAGAAGAGATTAGGAAGATTATGATTGATTTAAAACTACTTCACAACGATGAGGGATTTGCAGAATTAAAAAGAAAGCTTTTGCGTAAAGGGGTTGATGCAACTCTTATCGAGGCACTACGCGTCAAAAATGAAGAGCTCAAAGTTGCAAAAATAGCGTATGAAACACTTCAAGCTGCGCAAAATGCAATGAGTAAAGAGTTTGGTCTCTACAAAAAAGAGGGCAAAGATATCACAGAGCTCAAAGCAAAAGTAGATGCCAACAAGCTCAAGATCGCTGATGCTATCGAGATCCAAAGACTCAAGCAAGAGGAGTTAGAAACGCTTGCTATGGCTATTCCTAATACTCCTGATGATTCTGTGCCAGACGGAGAAGATGAAGAGAGTAATGTAGAGATCAAAAAAGTACTCACTCCTCCAACATTTTCTTTTACTCCAAAAGAGCACTGGGAGCTTGCAGAACAAAATGGCTGGATCGATTTTGAGCGTGGGGTCAAGCTCGCAACGAGCCGCTTTAGTGTGAGCTTTGGGATGGGAGCACGTCTTGAGCGCGCACTTATCAACTTTATGCTTGATTTTAACCGCTCTCGTGGTTTTGAAGAGGTGAGTGTTCCAGCTCTGGTCAACCGCGCAGCCTTAGAGGGAACAGGGCAGCTTCCAAAGTTTGAAGAAGATCTTTACAAAGTGCAAGATCAAGAGCTCTTTTTGATCCCAACTGCCGAAGTGCCAGTGACCAACCTCTACCAAGATGAGATACTCAAAGAGAGCGATTTGCCAATCAAACACACAGCATACACCTCATGCTTTAGAAAAGAAGCAGGAGCTGCAGGGCGTGATACACGTGGTATGATCCGCCAACATCAATTTCATAAAGTAGAACTTGTCTCCATCAGCACGCCAGAGCAAAGTGAAGCGGTATTTGATGAGATGGTCTCATGTGCTTCTGATCTGCTAAGTGCCCTAGAGCTTCCTCATAGACTCGTAACACTATGTACAGGTGATCTTGGCTTTGGAGCTGCGTATACGGTCGATCTAGAAGTGTGGCTCCCTGGGCAAAACACCTATAGAGAAATCTCTTCGGTGTCTAATACACGAGACTTTCAAGCAAGACGTGCAAAGATCCGCTATAAAGATGGTAAGAAAAATACGATGGTGCATACACTCAACGGCTCTTCACTCGCTGTAGGGCGTACACTTGTTGCGATCATGGAGAACTTTCAAAATGAAGATGGCTCTATCCGTATTCCAAAAGTTCTAGAGCCTTATCTCACTCCACACTTCTAGAATATACTTGGCACCTTTTTTGCTACAAACATATGTAAAAAAGCGCTAAAACAAGGGAAAAAATGGCTGAGCCTGTAGAAGACATAATTATCATTGAAGAGAGTGATGCGGCTGATTTTACAGCCCATCCCCAAGATGAAGAGGTCTCTACATCCAAACATCCCAAGATCTCCCGCAAAAAACTTCTCATCATTATTGGCGCTTCCCTTGGAGTTTTACTCCTAGTATTACTTATCATTTTGCTCATCCCATCCTCTTCACAGCCAGAACAGGTCGAAAATCTCGATCATATCGAAGAGAAACTCGAGGAAAAAGCTGTAGAAAAGATAGAGCCAACAAAACTTGAGCAGATGATCGCTAAAGCAAACTACCTCTATTCAAGTGGCTCAAAGGAAGAAGCACTTGTACTCTATGAAAAGATCGCACACTATAGCGAAGTGATCTCTTTATATAACCTTGGAGTAGCACAGCTCAAAGATAAACAATACGACACAGCGCTCTCAACATTCAAGCGAGCGATCCAAAACAATGAAAAAAGCTGTGTGAGTGCCATCAATGCAGCAGTCTGTGCCCTGCACCTCGAAGATAAAAAAAGTTTTGAGTACTATATCGATCTTGCGTATGCATATCTGCCAAATGAGATGCAATCTCCTTTGTATTCTTATTACTACACACTTATCAATTACTACAAACACAACTATCTCGAAGCACTCAGTGCACTCAAAAACCCTACATCCCAAGAGTATGAATTGGTGCAAAACAATCTCTCAGCAAGGATCAATGCCCTTTATGCAAACAACTATGCTGCCATAGAAGCGATGGAGAAAACTCCTGCCCCAAGAGATAGTTTTAGCCTTGGTCTTTTATATGCACGCATCGGAGATCTCACCCTCTCGATAAAATATTTAGAAGATGCAATCGTTAAAAACATAGAACCCATCAAAGCCCAAGTAGCACTAGCACTTGTAAACCTCAAAGCTGGAAGAGTCGCAACGGCGAGCAATGAGATAGATAATGTTACCGATATGTTTGGTGAGGATGTATACAAGCCTTACCCTATTCGTGTGACACTCAAAAAATCCCTTTTTGATACCCAAAAGGCGCAAAATAGATATAGAAACATCACTTCAAAAAATAAACTCGTCAACTATCAAAAACTCTTTTATTTCTCCCCCTACAAGATCTTTAATGCTGATCAAACCATTAGCTACATCCGAAAGGGAAATGCAAATATCTTTATCGACAATATAGACTCAGCAAAAGAGTATCTCAATCGAAGTATCTCCTCTTCGGGTGTGAATAAAGGGATAGCACACGCGATCAAAAAAGCTCTTGATTTTCGTATTCGAGAAGCAAATGAGGAGTTAGCAAAACTTGTTTTACTCCAGCCAAAGCACTCTGTTCTTCATTATAATCTCGCACTCACCTACGCACAGCTAGGGAATATGCAAGATGCCCACAAACATTTTTTACGCTCCTATCATCTAGATGCAAAGAACTATCTCTCTGGGATCTATGCAGTGATGACAAGCCAGCTCATCCACCAAGAGAACCAAAAGATGAAATCTTTTTTGAGTGAGGCGATAGCAAACGAAGAGGAGAATGAGGAGATTATACTCTATAAGACCTTGATGCAGATCAGTGAGAACAATGTTTTTGCAAGTGCAGAATGGTTGCAGCGAGATGATAAAAAAAGACCTCTCTACCTTGCTATGGATGTGATCATCGCTACACTTTTAGATAATGACTCTGTAGCAAAAGAGGCAGCAAAAAAACTCACCGCTCTCTTACCTCATGATATTTTGCCCCACTTGATCTATATCGATACACACTTTAAAAATCTCAAGAATAAAGAGTATGCCTATGAGGTACTCAACTATCTTGGCGATCAGTCTTTTCACTATAACGATCTCTATTTTGGTCCTCGCATCACAAGATACCTCTATACACAGCAAAACCTTATCACAGGACGACTCTACTATCTGATAAAGCAACTCGAAGATGTGCTCGCGACAACAACTGAGTACACCCACGAGATCACCGATGCACTCGCACTCGCATCGCTTTATAATCAAAACTTTGAGCAATCCTACACTCTGTACAATCAGATGATCGATACACTCAAAGTACAAGATTCCCATACTCTCTTTTTAGGAGCCGTCGCATCAACTGCAGCAGATCATCATGAAAATGCGATCGCGCTTTTGGAGCTCTCTAAGCTCAAAGATGCACAATATCTTGAGAGTAGATACGCACTTGGTCTTTTATACTTGCAAGTAAAGAACAATAAGGGAGCGGTGATTCAGCTCTCACGTGTAGGGGATAATGGATTTAACTCAGAGTACTTTAATTTTGATATCGATCTTGATACCCTCCTCGTTCTTAAACAACAAGCTGAGAAAAAGAATTAAGAGCTTTTTTTCATCAGTTGCTTAAAGAATAAAACAAGCGCTCGAATAGCACCATAGAGGATATATAAAACAAAAAAGAGTAAGATCCCCTCAGTAGGATAGATAAAAATAACGAGGGCGACAAAGAGAACTGCAACAAACAATCTCATCGTATTTTTGGCACTTGTATCAACTTTTTTAAAGCTTGGATAGCGGATATTACTCACCATTAAAAAAGAGAGTATCAGCGCTGCGATCAAAATGAGCACCCCATACTGTGTGCCAAGAGAGTACTTTTCAAAAAGTAAGACCAAAAGAGAGATAAACACAGCAGCAGTAGGGATAGGGATCCCGATAAATACAGAAGGCTCCCCTTGGGATGTACTGACATTAAAACGGGCCAAACGCACAGCCCCAAAGATCACAAATAAAGCAGAAGCGACAATACCAAAGCGACCAAATGTATCTCCAACATAAAGATACATCAAGAGCGCAGGAGCAACCCCAAAAGCAACAATATCAGCTAAAGAATCAAACTCTACACCAAAGCGCGAGCAGGTATTGGTCAGGCGTGCAACTCTGCCATCGAGCCCATCAAAAACAAGCGATAAGAGGATCAACCAAGCAGCTTTGTCAAACTGCCCGTTGATAGCACTGATGATACTAAAGATACCAGTAAATATAGATGCAGCGGTGAAGATATTTGGAAGGATGTAGGCTAGATTTCTCGGTCTAGATTTCATTTTTTGGAAAAATAGCCTATGAGTGTATCACTCGCAGAGATCTCATCTCCGACCTTGATATCCATTCTAAAGTTTTGTGGAAGATAAAGTGTTGTTGTTCCATAGACCATAACCCCATAGCGTGTGCCTTGTGAAACCTCTTGATCAGTTTGGAGACTTATATGTAAAGCATCAAGACTTTGCTTGACTCTATGAACAACTTTGATCTTGTTTTTTTGCTCATCTTCAAACACGATACTTGCATTTTCATTGAGTTTATCTGAAAGCTGATAGGCATGAGAGAGTTTTGTTCCATGCACTAAGTTCATTTCACTTACTTTGGATAAACTGGGAGTTCTCAGAACAGATACATCCAAGTACCCCGTATCGATCGTGATCTTATAGCTATATCCATCCTCTTCGATCTCTTCGATAGAGCGTATAATCCCATCTGCTGGGCTTACAACACTTCCTGATTGAAAGTGAGGTGCCAATCTCTCTGGATTTCTGTAGATATAAACAAGAAAAAGGGTGAAAAGAAAAAAGAGGAACTGTAAAATATCAAAATCAAGAATCACTGCGATAATAAACGCAAGGAAACTATAGCCTATCTTACTCCATCCCTCTTTTGCTACTGGGAAAAGGTTATTTTTCATCATCGCTTTGCTCTTTATTCTTTGTCATGCTTGCATCCTCTTTGAGCTCATCTTCAATATGATCACTTGGATGGGCTACTTTTGATTCCATGTTATTTTCTTTTTCAAAGTTTATGATTATATCACGAACCTCTTGCCCTTCGATATTCTCTTTTTTGTAGAGAAGTTCGACCATATCTTCAATCGCACCACGATACTGTTTGAGACGCTCTAACACACCCTCATAACGCTCTTGGAGTGTATTTTTAATAAACATATCCATATCACGCGCCATCTCATCACTATACTCACGTGCAGCTTGTCCGCCACCACCAAGGAAGGATTGTCTACTTTTTTCTAAGACCATAAGACCAGCTACATCGGTCATACCATAGGTTTGTACCATCGATTTGATGATCTCAGTCGCACGCTCAAGGTCGTTTCCTGCACCCGTAGAGATCTCACCGATAAATACCTCCTCAGCAGCACGACCACCAAGAAGTACATCCACCTCTGCAATAAGCTCATGACGTTGCATCATAAACTTATCCTCTTCAGGCTTGTTGAGTGTATATCCTAACGCTGCCAAACCACGAGGCACAATAGAAACTTTAGAAACTTTTTTAGCTCCAACTGTAGTCTCAGCAAGAAGGGCATGTCCACTCTCGTGGTATGCTACGATCTTTTTCTCTTTTGGATTGATACGACGCGATTTTTTTGCAAGCCCTGCGATCGCTCTCTCCACCGCTTCATAAAGATCCTGTTGCTTCACAGTTTTTTGACTTTTACGCCCCGCTAAAAGTGCTGCTTCATTTACAACATTTGCAAGGTCAGCTCCTGCAAGTCCCGCTGTAAGACGTGCAACTTCCTCAATCTCTACATCATCATCCATTTTTACATTTCTCATGTGTACTTTAAGGATCTTCACACGCCCTTGAAAATCTGGCTTGTCAACAAGTACTTGTCTATCAAAACGTCCTGGACGTAAAAGTGCTTGATCGAGTACCTCAGGTCTGTTAGTCGCTGCTAAAATGATAACAGGAGTATCTGTTCCAAAACCATCCATCTCTGCGAGGAGCTGATTGAGTGTTTGTTCACGCTCATCATTTCCACCCATCATTGCACCTGCTGCACGACTTTTTCCAATCGCATCGATCTCATCGATAAAGATGATACTTGGAGCATCTTTTTTCGCTTGTTCAAAAAGATCACGTACACGCGCAGCTCCAACACCCACGAACATCTCAATAAAGCTCGAACCACTTACTGAGAAAAATGGCACATCCGCTTCCCCTGCCACTGCTTTTGCAAGGAGTGTCTTCCCTGTCCCTGGGCTTCCTACGAGTAAAACACCTTTTGGGATCTTTGCACCGATCTCAACATAGCGACCAGGATATTTTAAGAAGTCTACGATCTCTTGGACCTCTTCTTTGGCCTCTTCAACACCCGCTACATCATCAAATTTTGTTTTTGGTTTTTCAGAACTCACCATCTTTTTAGAATTGCCCATTCCAAGAAGTCCGCCACCCATACTTTTTTGCATACGTCCTGCAAAAAACATCCAGATACCAATAATGATTAAAAATGGTAAAAGCCATCCAAACATTTCAGTAAACCAGTTGGTTTCACTAAAGCCTGTATATTCGATCCCTTGCTTATCAAGCTCTTCAACAAGCTTTGTATCGCCCTTGACAATGCGTGTCGTGTACATCGTTCTTCCATCACTTGAAAAAGCTTTGATATAGGTTTGACCTATTTGAACCTTGTCAACACTTTTTGTATCTACTAGTTTTTTGAGCTCTGAATAACTTACCGCTTTTGTACGTGTATTTGCACTACTGAGTCCATCTACTCCTTGGTTTTCACCAACCAAAGCTTTGAAAAGAAGGATAATAACAACTGAGAATATTGCAAAAGTTATAAGTGGATTTTTATTAAAAAAGTTATTGTTATTATCATCGTTATTTGGATTATTTTGTTCTTTTTTTGACATTGTTTAATCTCTTCCTATTTTTTCTTTAAAATGAGTGTTACCCATTCCTCTTGAGCTATACGCTCTATCATTTCACAATCTTTATAAAAATTCAAGACTTTTGTCTCATATTTATCAAGGATCCCCGATAAAATAAGTACTCCATCCTCTTTGAGAACCTTTTTGAGATCATTTGCTATAAAGGTCAGTACATCTGCCACAATATTTGCAACGACGACATCGTATCGCTTTTTGGCTAACGAAGAAGAACCTTCCCAAATGCTTGCAAATGTGAGTCCATTAATAGTTGCATTCTCTTGAGAGTTATTGACTGAAATAGGATCTGTATCACAAGCATCTACGATAGCGCCGAGCTTCATTGCACCGATCCCTAAAATACCGCTTCCACATCCTACATCCAAAACATTATCATTTGCTTTGACATATTTTCCTATCGCTTTGAGAGATGTAGCTGTTGTAGGGTGATGCCCTGTTCCAAATGCTAAAGCGGGATCAAGAGCTATATTTATGAGGTTTTCTCTGGGTTGTTCCCATGTTGGGTGGATATAAAAAGTATCGATCTGGATCGGTTCGATACTTTTTTGATACGCCTCAACCCAATCACTATTTTCTAGTTTTTGCTGTGTACACTCAAGCTCTATCGTCTCACCCAAAGCTTTTTGTAAAGCTTCTGTAAACTGCTCTAGCCCCCAAACAATAGTTTCAAGGGATTCTTCACTTCTTACAACAAAGCCCCCATCAAACTCTTCAAATCCGATAGGAAGCGTATCGATCAAAAAATCGGTGTATAAGTCTTGGTGGGAAGAGACTTTTACTACCAACTCGTAGTAATGACCCTGCATTACTCCGTTACACCCATTACAGCACCAAGTTTTTCTTTTAAAACTTGTGGAGTAAACGGTTTGACGATGTAGTTGTTGACACCTGCTTTGAGAGCCGTAATAACTTCTGCTTTCCCACCCTCTGTTGTAACCATAATAATAGGCATATCCACAAATCTTTGATCTGCACGAACTTTTTTGACAAGCTCAAGTCCATTCATCTCAGGCATGTTCCAATCAGTAATAAGCATCTCTACATCGGGATTCGCATCTAAAGCTTCCCAACCTTCAACACCATCAGCACCCTCTAAAATATCTTTATAACCCAGACGAGCGAGAGTATTTTTAATAATACGGCGCATTGTAGAACTATCATCAACTACAAGTAATTTCAATTGAAATCCTTTTCATTATTATATTTACATAATTTTGTCACTAATCTTATCAAAATTTTGTTTTTTTTTCCATTAACCCAATTTTGCGAATAGTTTTTCGAGGTCTATGTTCCCCTCGTAGTAAGCTTTACCGATGATGACACCCTCAACCTCTTTGGTCTCTATAAGTGCCATAACATCACTCTCATCTTTGACACCACCACTCGCGATCGTAGCAACACCACTCGCGCGAGCAATCTCTAAAGTAAAATCGACATTTACGCCACTTAATGTACCATCTTTACCAACATCTGTACAAATAATCGCTTCAACCCCAGCATTTGCGAACTCTTTTGCTAGATCTGTGGCTCTCATGGTACTCACTTCACCCCAGCCCTCAACAGCTACATAGCCATCGATCGCATCAATTCCCACAGCGATTGGATACTTTGCTGCCATCTCTTTAACAAAAGCAGGATCTTTCACCGCGATTGAGCCTAAGATAATTCTATCGATCCCAATTTCAAGCATCTTTTGAATCGTTGCCTCATCACGAATCCCGCCACCAAGCTCGAGTTTCACCTTACAGTTTTGACGAATCTTGATGATCTGTTCTAAGTTTTTTGGCTCCCCTGCAAAGGCACCATTAAGATCGACCAAGTGAACCCACTCAGCGCCCATCTCTTCAAATTTTTTCACCAGAGTCCATGGCTCATCTGAATAGATCTTCGCGCTCTCCATCAAACCTTTTGTGAGGCGAACCGCCTTGCCATCTTTTAAATCTATCGCTGGGTAAAGTGTCATACTCATACATCCTTCCTTTTTAAAGTGCTATAAAGTTTTCTAAAATTTTGAGCCCATTTTTATGGCTTTTTTCTGGGTGAGGCTGAATCCCCATCACATTATTGTGAGCAACTGCGGATGTAAACTCATATCCATAAACAGTTTTGCCTATACTGTCTGCTTCATTATCACATACCGCATGATAGGAGTGAACAAAATAGAGATAGTGTTCCTCATCGAGCCCCTCAAAAAGGGGATGTTTTTTTGTAAACATCCTATTCCACCCCATGTGTGGCACTTTAAGTTTTTCATCAAACTTGCTTACATCAAAAGCAACTACACGCCCTTTAATAAGCCCTAAGCCCTCATTAGAACCAAACTCTTCACTTGATTCAAAAAGAAGCTGCATCCCCAAACAGATCCCTAGCATCGGTTTGCCACTCGCTGCATATGCGCGTAAAGGCTCTACCATATTGCGCTCTTTGAGATGCTCCATTGCATCGCCAAAAGCTCCAACTCCAGGCAAAATAAGCTTTTCATACTTATGAAAATTTGCTGGATCACTCTCGATAATTGTGCTACATCCCAAGGAGGCAAATGCATTTTGCACACTCGCCAAGTTTCCCATATTATAATCTACTATTGCTATCATTGATCAATCTTTAGTTTTGTGAATTTTATATAGATCGCAAGCCCCACAAGAAGCATCGCAACGCCACCTACGATATACATCGCATACATCAGTTTTTCAGGATCAGTGATCGCAAACTTAAATACAAGCATGAGCGCTTCAATAGAGAGTGCAATGATGATCGAGCCCAAAAAACGTACCATGGTCTTATGTGGACCTGAGATATTATGTTCCCTATCGCGTCCCATGATCTCCTCTTCTATCAGCGTTTTTGCTAGATCAAAAATCGCTAAAGAGAGTGTGAGCAAAATGGTCGCTTCAAAAACATTTTTAGCTTCAAAATGGGTCGCAGAGATCTCATAGACAAAAAAGCTCTGTATTCCGTTGATAAAAAGCAAGAGTGCAACTGCGATCAAAGCAAAGGCAAAAAGTGCGTAAGAGTATTTAAAGAGTTTTGTAAAAAAAGTATCTAAAGTATTGAGATGGGAGATTTTAAGCACCTCATCAAAAGGCATATCCAAACAAGCGATATACTTTAGCGTGCCATTATCATCATAGATAGGCTGTGATGCTGTCACACACAGATCTCCCGTCATAAGTGAAGGGTAAGGATCGGTGATCGTACATCTCCCCTCACGCACAGCGCGGTAATAATAAGCTCGATCTGCGAGTATTTTGCCTATATCTGTATCGATTTGTAGATGCTGTCTGTATGTTGGCGAGATTTGAATCCCCTGAGGATCAAGCAGATAAACCCCATCGAGGTTTTCTAAGTCAGCTTTGATCTTTAAAAGGCGTGGGATCACCATCTCTTGGCTGATTGAGGGGAGTCTATTGGGAATATTTTTGGAAAAAAGATAACAAAAATAAGCTCGGGCTTTTGTTCGACCCTGCGAGAAGTCCTGAATATCTGATGGAACCATCTTCATTTCACCCTTATAAAAAATTGATGAAAGTATACCAAAATGTTTCTGTTATAATTACATTTCTAGATGAAAGGACGCTATTACCATGGGATTTCAAATCTTTTTATTCCTCGAAAAACTTTTAATGCTACTTCCACGCAATTGGAGAAAAAACTTCTTCTTTTCTTTAGCATCTATGGGGTATTTATTCTCCTCTAAATACCGCAAAGTCTCCTATCAAAACCTCGATTTTCTTTTTGAAGACACACTCTCACACCAAGAGAAAAAAGAGATCACAAAATACGCTTTTAAAAACCTCGCACTCAATTTTCTCCATCTTATGGAGTTGCGCCATATGAGTAAAGAGGAGCTCGCTAAAAGAGTGAACATAAGCAACCTTGAAGCAGTCCAGAAAGTGCATCAACAGGGTCGCGCAATCATCTATGTAACCACCCACTACAGCTCTTGGGAGCTTGGTGGTGCGAGCATTGCTGCGTTTATCGAGCCACTCATTGCTGTGTATAAAAAGATGAAAAATCCAGCCTATGAAGCGTGGGTGATAGAATCACGTGATCGTTTTGGCAACCTCTCTATGGAGAAAACAAATGTGGTCAAGCCATTGGTGCGAAACCTCAAAAAAGGGGGCGCTTGTGGGATACTCATCGATACCAATATCAACCAAAGAGAGGGTGTCATCATCGACTTTATGGGAAAAGCCTTGCGCCAAACCTCAACGCCAGCATATCTTGCAAGAAAGTTTGATGCCGCGATCATCCCTGTAGCGATGCGCACTGATGATGAAGAGAACTACACGCTACAGATCTTTGATGAGATCCCTGTAGAAAAAAGTGAAGATGAAGCAGCTGACATCCTCAAAGCAACCCAAGCTCAAGCTGACTGGCTCGCTTCTCTGATACGCAAAGAACCAAAATTTTGGTTTTGGCTCCATAGACGTTTTAAAGGGGATCATCCCCAGATCTATCACTCTTGATTTTGTGAGCACTCTTTCGTACGTGCCTCAAAAAGCTTCAATATCGTTAGGAAAAATGCTGTAATCGCAGGTCCGAGTATCATTCCCCAAAATCCAAAAGTTGTGAGTCCTGCAATAATTGCAAAGAAGATCACAAGCTCGTTCATCCGTGCATCATCCTCTTTTAAGAGGCGTCCATTGATCTCTTTGATGATGAGTGGCTTGATAAATGTATCTGCAACAATCGAGATCACGATCACTGTATAAAGCGCTATAAATATCGCATTTGCACTGTTGCCAATAGAAAATTCATAAAGCATAAATGGAAGCCACATAATGATCCCACCCACAACAGGGACCAAAGAGGCAAAGCTATACATGATCCCAAATAAAAGCCCGTTATACCCCATAAAAGATATTGCAATACCAAAGAGAGCGCCTTGAAAAACTGCGTTGACAATGATGGAGTAAAACACCACACTCATCACAGAAGAGAGCTCTTTTGCCAAAAGAGTTGTCTCCTCAACAGACATCTGCACAACGCGCTTGAGAAGATCGACCACAAAAGCACCATTATATTGTGCAAAAAAATAAAAGACGATCACTAAAAAAGAGTTTTTAAGATACATCACACTCACAGCACCAGCATCTTTGGTAAAAGCAAGAGCATAACTTGCCACAGAGTTCATATTGATCTCATTGATAGCATCGGTCGCGTAATGTTTCATAAAAGAGAGGTATTCAGGGGGACTTACAATAAACTCTTTGATAGTGCGCTCCATATTTGTAAAGACGATGGGATCCATCGTATTGAGCTTCATGGTGAGTGTGACCAAAAAATATCCAAGTGGTACAAAAAATAAAACTGCTAATAAAAAGCTCGAACTAAAAGCCGCCCAAAACTTTGACTTAAAATACTTTTCAAAAAAATCTTGAACATTGGATGTAGAGATCGCTAGAAGTGCAGCAATGATGATTCCTAAAACAAAAGGAGCATACAAAAGATACATCCAATAGAGTGAAGTGGCAAAGAGTATCGCTACAAAATACTGAGGTTTCATCAGAGCATATTCCCCTCTTCAAGTGGTGGAGGCATATTTAAAACCTCATAAGTACTACGTGTTGCGCGTCGCCCTTTTGCTGTGCGCTCTAAATAACCATTGGCGATAAGATAGGGCTCAAGTACATCCTCTACTGTTCCCTCATCCTCACTCAAAGAAGCTGCAATAGTGCTAAGCCCCATCGCCCTTCCATTGGCTGAGACTAAAAGATTGAGTAGGCGCAAGTCCATCTCATCAAAGCCATGGGCATTGATCCCTAGCTCGTTGAGCGCGTATTTTGCACGAGCGTGCTCAATACTCTCTTCCCCCACAACATCCGCAAAATCTCGTACACGGCGTAAAAGGCGCAAAGCAATACGAGGTGTGCCACGGCTTCGTCTTGCAATCTCAAGAGATGCTTCATGTACGATCTCTTTGCCAAGTTTAAGCGATGCTTGACGTACGATTTTTGAGAGCTCTTCAGAGTTATAAAACTGCATACGAAAACTCATCCCAAATCTATCACGCAGGGGATTTGAGAGCATTCCTGCACGCGTCGTTGCACCAATGAGCGTAAAACGTGGCAGGTCGATCTTGACCGTTTGAGCCGCAGGACCACTCCCTATAATGATATCGATGCGGTAATCTTCCATAGAGGAGTAAAGGATCTCTTCAACCGCAGGTGAGAGACGATGGATCTCATCGATAAAGAGAATATCCCCCTCCTCTAAATTGGTAAGTATTGCAGCAAGGTCTCCACTTTTTTCTATCATAGGAGCAGCTGTGACTTTTATATTGGCATTCATCTCATTGGCGATAATAAGTGCGAGCGTTGTCTTTCCTAAACCAGGAGGTCCATAAAAAAGTACATGATCGAGTGCTTCTTGCCGTTTTTTACTCGCTTCAATAAAAACAGAAAGATTTTTTTTGATCTGTTCTTGCCCTATATATTCATTCCACGCATCGGGACGAAGTCTAATCTCATGCGACTCCTCTTCTTGAGAAAATGTCTCTATCTCTACCATTCGGTCCATCAAACCATCATCCTAGTAAGTGTGGATATCTTGAGGGAATTGTTTCTTTTTCACCTCATCTGCATAGCTTGCCACAGCCTCTTTGACAACTCCTGCTCCATCAAGATATTTTTTGACAAACTTAGGGGTAAAAGCTTCAAAAAGACCTAACATGTCTGAAAAGACAAGCACTTGGCCATCGACATTTTTGCCCGCTCCTATTCCAATGACGGGAATTTTGACACTATTAGCGACTTCACACGCCACATCCGCTTTGACACCCTCGATCACCATACAAAAAGCCCCAGCCTCTTCTACGGCGCGTGCATCTTCTATAAGCTTGAGTGCTTCATGCTCGTTTTTTCCTTTAACCTTATAACCACCCTCACTGCGAACAGCTTGAGGTAAAAGCCCAATATGACCACATACAGCGATACCATTGGATGTAAGATAGCGAATAATCTCTGCTTTGTCTGCTCCACCCTCGATCTTCACACTATCAGCTTCACTCTCTTGATAGACACGCAGTGCGTTTTTTAAAGCTTCCTCTTTTGTTGTATAGGTTCCAAAAGGCATATCACACACTACAAAGCTCTGAGGTGCACCTTGGCATACTGCTTGTGTGTGATAAATCATCTGATCCATCGTTGCGCTAAGCGTGTCGCTACGCCCTGCAAAGCTCATATTGAGACTATCTCCAACCAAAAGCATATCACAGCTTGGTTCTAAAAGTTTTGCAAAAAGAGCATCATAAGCCGTTAGCATCACAAGAGGCGTTTGCCCTTTTGCTTTTTGTATCGATGTCACTGTCATTTTCTTTGTCATTTGGAAACTCTTTTGTTTTAAATTATATTTACGTATTGAGAATTTTAACGAAATTTTTTGTAATTATACCAAGAGCAACTCTCGCGAAGCTTTATTTAATACTTTGTTTGGATTCTTACAATATAATACTGAAAAAAACAAGGACACCCTTTTTGAACCACAGTCTATTACACACATTTTTACTCTCAACTTTTTTTCTCTTTTTGAGTGGATGTAGCAGTTCTCAGCTCTACAGTTCCAAAGCTGATATAGAAACAATCACGACCAAAATAGAGACTTTAGAACACTCGCTTCAAGAGATTCAAGTACAAAACACCCAGCAGCAAGAAAGATCTCTTGAAAATCTTTCCCTGCAACAACAAGAACTCTTTTCTTTGCTGCAACAACAGTTTGATACACTCAAAGAGCTTGAACTCGAGCAAAATGCAACACGCCAACTTCTTGAAAAACAGATCGCCAAAACCAAACCAAAACAAGTGATCGTTTACAAAGATAAAAAAGAGGTCTCAAAACTTCAAGGCAAGCTTATTTTGGGTCAAGAAGAGGATATCTCTTTGCAACCTCCAGGTATCACTATGCGAGCGCGCATCGACACAGGAGCCGATACCTCGTCGATTGATGCGAGGGATGTAGAGGAGTTTGAACGCGATGGAAAAAAATGGGTCAAATTCACCCTGATCGATCGAAAAAGCAACACACCACACACTATTGAAACAGAGATCTCACGCTATGTTAAGATCATCCAATCCTCCCTTCCTGATGGCTATGACAAAAGAGTCGTCGTCAAACTCAAACTCAGCATAGGTGATTTCTCAGACCTGAGTGAATTTACTCTCACCAATCGAGAACATATGGATTTTCCCGTTCTTATCGGCAGAAATGTTCTCAAAGATATCGCGATCGTAGATGTCAGTGGCAAAGATCTCGCACCACTCAAAAAGCAGGAAATCAATGATTAAATATACCTTTTACTTTATAGTATCAGCTCTTATTGCCTTGGGATGTTTTATCGCTTATGAGCGCCATTATCATACACAGATCCCTTTTGTCCCAGGAGAAAGCAAGTCGGTTTGGCTTATAGAAGCAAAAGTAGAGTTTGAACCTGAGAAAAAAACCCCTATCTTAGTATCGCTTAATATTCCAGATGAGACTCCAGGGTATAAGATTTTTTTTGAACAAAGTTCTTCAGCAGGATATGGCTTTAGTGTTGTTCAAGATGCAGCGCAAAAAAGAGCGCAGTGGAGTATTCGCCAAGCGAGTTCAAAACAAACTCTTTTTTACAAGATACAGATCGCACAAGATCAAAATGATGCTACATCCCAAGCCCCTAAAGAGCTCCCACAACATCCAAAGATCATCTGGACAAAGGCAGAGGAGCTTGCTAAACAAGACCTTTTGCAAAAAGCGCTTGCTCGCTCAAGCAACGATGAAACACTTACACGTGAACTGATTAAACTCTTCTCAAGCGTATCGATGCAAGAGAGTTCCTCTTTGCTTCTTTTAAATAAGAAAAGAGTAGATGTGATCAATGCGATCTTAAATGAAGCGGGTGTAAAAAGCCGTGTCGCTATGGGTCTGCTCCTTGAAGATGCGCGTCGCAATCAAAGCCTCACACCTATGATTGAGATCTACCATCAAGATAGATGGATGCTCTTTGATGCAACGACTGCAAGACAAAATCTTGAGAAAGATTTTTTCCTTTGGCAAAGGGGAGGATCGCTCATAGAGCTTGTTGGTGGGTCTAATGCCAAAGTGAGTTTTTCTATGGTAGAGCAAAATATGCCCGCTCTAGAGCTTGCAATGGCACATTATGATGACTCTGTTTTTGGACTCTTTAGTATCCACTCTCTTCCTATCGAAGAGCAAAGTATCTTTAAGATGCTTCTTCTGTTACCAATGGGTGCGCTCATCACTGTGTTGATGCGTTTGCTCATCGGGATTCGTACATCCGGAACTTTTATGCCAGTTCTTATCGCAATGGCATTTTTACAAACTACGCTTTTACCAGGTCTCATCACCTTTATCATGATCGTTGCTGTGGGGCTTATGATACGAAGCTATCTCTCTAATCTCAACCTTCTTCTTGTCTCAAGGATAGCCACCACGATCATCATCGTAATCTTTATCATTGTTACAGCGAGTGTCGTGGGGCATAATCTAGGGTTCAATACAGGGATGACCGTTGCTGTTTTTCCTATTATCATCTTAGCTTGGACCATAGAGAGAATGTCTATTTTATGGGAAGAGGATGGTGCAAAAGAGGTGCTGATCCAAGGTTTTGGAAGCTTGTTTGTTGCAACGATCGCATATTTAGTGATGCAAAGTACACTTGTTGGACATTTGAGCTTTAATTTTCCAGAGCTCAACCTTATCGTACTTGCACTGATGATGCTTATGGGTCGCTATACAGGATATAGACTCTTTGAGCTCTATCGCTTTAGAGAATTCAAGGATAATTAATGTCTTTTCTCACCTCTTTTAAGACGCTCAAAAGACTCGGGATATTGGGGATGAATGCACGAAATGTCAACTATATCTCAAAATATAATGACAGAAAACTCTATCCCCTTGTCGATGACAAACTCAAAACAAAGCTTTTAGCGCAAAAAGCGGGAATAAATACGCCCAAACTTTTCTTCACGCTCTCCAGGCAACACGATGTAGGGGAACTTCAAGAGCGCCTAGAAGAGCTTAGTGCATTTGTACTCAAACCCGCAAGAGGATCTGGTGGCAAAGGAATTATGGTGATCACTTCACGTGAAAAAGAGCTCTTTGTCAAAGCCAATGGAGAGAGAGTCACTATAGAGGTTCTTATGCGCCATGTGACCAATATCTTAGCAGGACTCTACTCTTTGAGCGGAACTCCAGATGTAGCGATCTGTGAAGATTTGATTATCGCTGACTCTCTTTTGAAGAGCTACTCTTATGAGGGTGTTCCAGATATTCGTATCATCATCTTTCGTGGCTATCCTGTGATGGCAATGCTCAGGCTTGCGACAAAACTCTCCGATGGCAAAGCAAACCTACACCAAGGGGCTGTGGGCGTGGGTATCAATCTTCAAAGTGCTCAAGCTTCATATGCAGTGATGGAACAATCCAAAGTGCTTGTACATCCAGACACCAAAAACAAACTCTCTGAGATAGAGATAGCCAACTGGCACGAGCTTTTAGAGCTTGCGTGCAAATGTTATGAGATGACAAAACTTGGCTATCTTGGAGCCGATATCGTGATCGATCAAAACCGTGGACCGATGCTTTTAGAACTCAATGCAAGACCAGGCCTCTCGATACAAGTAGCCAATGCTACAGGGCTTGTGCCACGACTCAAAGAGATAGAAAAGATAAAAGAGATCGACCCAGATCCTAAAAAGAGGATCGATTTTGTACTGCGCCAAAATTGGTTTTAAATATGCTATAATCCACTCCATATAGGAGATTTATTTTATGGGTGTACGAAGTGATCTTGATGCTAACTTTGATTTCGAGATTGTTGATGAATTTTTAGATCACTACGCAATGATGGTTGAGAGCATGGAAGTGATGATCTTAGATCTGAACAAGCCAAACAGCTATAAAAGAAGTGTCAACGAACTTTTTCGTGTCTTTCACAACATCAAATCTGCATCAGGTTTTTTAAAACTCATACCAATGTCTAGGCTCGCAGCTTTTGTTGAAGATGAGCTAGAGGTACTGCGCAATACACAGACGCCTATTAATGATGAGACTATCTCATGGCTTCTCAACATCAGCGATATGTTTGCCCAATGGCAAGATGACTTAAAACTAGACAATAAACTCAGTAAAATAAATTACTCTTTACTTAAAATCCCAGATATGGAAAAATAATTTGAAAAACTTAGTCGCATATATAACATCTGGATATCCAGAAAAATCTTTTAGTATAGATCTCGCTCTTGCTCTTTCACAAAATGGTGTAGACACTCTTGAACTTGGTGTCCCTTTTTCAGATCCTGTAGCTGATGGCCCACTCATAGAGCTTGCAAACCACAAAGCTCTTGAGAACGGATTCAAATTTTCTCATCTTCTTGAGATATCAGAAGCTGTAGCACCCCATATTGATACACTTTGGATGGGTTATTTTAATAGCTTTTACCAACAAGATTTTAACAAGCTGATCCCACTTGCACGCTCTTTGGGTGTCAATGGTCTTATAATCCCAGATTTGCCACATGAAGAGAGTCTGAGATATAAAGAGCTCTTTGATGCAAATGATTTTGCAAGCATTAGTTTTGTAGCTCCAACAGACAGCGAACAAAGAATCAAAGATATCATCACGCACGCACAAAAATTTATCTATATGGTCGCTTATACTGGGATCACAGGTTCGGGGGTCGCTGAGGATCTCCAACCTTTCTTAGCATCGATCAAAAAATACACACAAACACCTATCTATGTTGGCTTTGGCGTCAATCAAAAAACAGCACGCGAAAAAGTGCAAGGTGCAGATGGAGTTATTGTAGGAAGTGCTTTTATAGAGATACTCTTAGATGAATCACTCAACTATACACAAAAGATAAAAAAGTGTTCTGAATTAGCGAATATTATAAAAAATGAGATTAATAGTTAGAAAATTGGAGGGGGAATTTGAGATCTAAGAGCGAAAGAATCGCTCTTAGGAAGATTACATTGGTGTAACGTTCTCTGCTTGAGGACCTTTTTCACCTTCTCCTACTGAGAAAGTAACTTTTTGACCTTCGTCTAAAGAAACACGACCATAACCTGGGTTGTTGATTTGGCGAAAGTGTACGAATACATCTTTTCCTCCGTTTTCTTGTTCGATGAACCCATAACCTTTTTCACTGTTGAACCATTTAACTGTTCCGTTTACGATATCTGCCATTGCTAGACCTTTTGTTTAAAAATACACACCAAATAGTGTGGTCGAAAATATAATAAGAAGTTTCTACTTGGTGGAAATGTACTGCTAACGAAAGGTCATCAATATAAAACTAGCCAAAGATGCAACTCTAAATCATCTTTCTATGACGAGAGTATATCTGAATAAATTTCAAATAACAAGCTTTTTTTGAGAAGTTTTTGTTTTGTAAGTATTTGGTTGTTTTTGGGAGGTTTAATAAAAGTAAATATGGTGCGCCCAGAGCGATTCGAACGCCCGACCGCTGGTACCGCAAACCAGTGCTCTATCCAGCTGAGCTATGAGCGCACACCGTTTCTCTAACTTAAGAGGCTGAAATTATAGCACCTAAAACTTAGACTATTCTAAAATAAGCTCTTATTGCTCTATTTTTTTTATCATCTCTTTCATTTTTTGTTCTTGTAGAAAAAGTTCGTGATTTTTTCTTACATAAGCTTGCAGAAGAATTTTAACTTCATTATTTCCATCAAGGTTAAAATCTTTTCCCATTTGTTGCTTTAAAAACGACATAAAAGGTTCTTCTACATCCACATCAAATGGTCTTCCAGCAATACGCAAGCCTATCTTTTTGCTCATCAACTCTATCCTATGATACTTTCAATTTTATTGACTATCTCTTCTATCTCCAAATCTTTCATCGTGTTTTGCTCTAAAAGTCTCTCGATCTCTTGATTTTTGATCTCTTTTTCTGCTTTGAGTGCAACTAATTCTGAGCGTAAAAGTTCATTCTCTTCTTGCACCGCATTATATCTTTGTAAAATTTCTGATACTTTTTCACTTAACTTTTCTAACGTACTTTGATTGTCCATCTGATATCCTATTCTCTTTGAAAACATAATTCTATCACAAAAAATCAAACTAAATTCAAAACATCTATGCTACTATATTTATTACTAAAATTCTCTATGAAAGTGTCTTATGAATTTCTCAGAAATAATTTCTGCTATTGGTTACAGTATAGAAGCATTTGGCGTGCTTGTTGTTTTACTTGGTTCTATTGTCTCTACATACACATATCTTAAAACATTCAAACGCCTAGAGGAAGGGGAAGCGTACCATACATACAAAAGACAACTAGGTCGCTCTATTATGCTCGGCTTAGAGTTTCTCATTGCTGGAGACATTATTCGCACCGTGGTCGTTGAAAATACACTCCAAAATGTATCCATTCTCGCCCTTATTATTTTGATGCGTACTTTTTTAAATATAACCCTCTTTCTTGAAGTAGAGGGAAGATGGCCATGGCAGAGTGAGAAAACAAAAGCGTAGTTTCTAAACCCCCTTTTAGCTATAATTGCGCACATGAAAAAAACAACACATTTTAGAGTCGTATCAGACTACCAACCAGCGGGAGATCAGCCCAAAGCGATCGAAGTTTTAAGCGATTCGATCCTCAAAGGTAATCGCTACCAAGCCCTTGAGGGGGTCACAGGGAGTGGAAAAACGCACACTATGGCTCGTGTCATCGAAAAAGTACAGATGCCTACTATCATCATGACACACAACAAAACACTCGCAGCGCAGCTCTACAGTGAATTTCGCCAATTCTTTCCTCACAACCATGTAGAATATTTTGTCTCCTATTACGATTATTATCAACCTGAGGCGTACATCCCAAGGCAAGACCTTTTTATCGAAAAAGATTCTGCGATCAACGATGAGCTCGAACGCTTGCGTCTCTCTTCTACAGCCAATCTGCTAAGTTATGATGATGTGATAGTGATCGCCTCTGTTTCTGCGAATTACGGTTTGGGAGACCCTGAAGAGTATGAAAACATGGTGCAATCGATCGCCGTAGGGGATGAGATCGCACAAAAAAAACTACTCCTTCGCCTTGTAGAGATGGGATACTCTCGCAACGATACCTATTTTGATAGTGGACATATCCGTGTCAATGGTGAATCGATCGATATCTACCCACCCTACTTTGAACAAGAAGCGATCCGTATCGAATTTTTTGGCGATGAGATAGAATCGATCTACACCTTTGATATTATTGACAACAAACGCCTAGAAGAGCACAAACAATTCACTATCTATGCCACAAGTCAGTTCTCAGTTTCCCAAGAGAAGATGGCTGTCGCTATCAAGAGAATAGAAGAGGAGCTCGATGAGAGACTCGCCTATTTTCAAAAAGAGGGAAAACTCGTCGAGTACCAACGCCTCAAACAGCGTGTTGAGTTTGACCTAGAGATGCTCCAAACCACTGGGATGTGTAAAGGGGTGGAGAACTACTCACGACTTCTTACCAATAAAAAACCGGGCGAAGCTCCTTATACTTTGCTTGATTATTTTGAGCTTCATCACAAAGAGTATCTCGTCATCGTCGATGAGAGCCATGTCTCACTTCCTCAGTATCGTGGGATGTATGCGGGAGATAGAGCACGTAAAGAGGTGCTTGTAGATTATGGATTTAGGCTGCCAAGCGCGCTTGATAATCGCCCTTTAATGATCGATGAGTATATCAATAAAGCACCTCACTATCTCTTTGTATCGGCAACTCCTGCTGAATATGAGTTAGAACTCTCAAGTGTCAAAGCAGAACAGATCATTCGCCCTACAGGTTTGCTCGATCCAGTCTTAGAGATCAAGCCCTCAGATAATCAAGTCGAAGATATCCACGATGAGATCAAGGGTATTGTTGCCAAGGGGGAGAGAGTTCTCATCACTGTACTTACTAAAAAAATGGCAGAAGCGCTTACAAAATATCTCGCAGATCTTGGGATCAAAGTGCAGTATATGCACTCTGAGATCGACACTATCGAGAGGAACCAAATCATACGATCACTTCGTGTCGGTGAGTTTGATGTACTTATCGGTATCAACCTTTTACGTGAAGGGCTTGACCTGCCTGAGGTAAGCCTTGTCGCTATTTTAGATGCGGATAAAGAGGGATTTTTACGAAGTGAGACATCTCTTATTCAAACCATTGGGCGTGGGGCGAGGAACTCAAATGGCCGCGTTATTTTATATGCCAATAAGATCACAAAATCGATGCAAAAAGCGATCGATGTTACCACTCAAAGAAGAGAGGTGCAAGAAGCGTATAATAAAGTACATGGCATCACCCCAACCACGACCATTCGAAAACTTGATAAAAATCTCAAAATTGAAGATCACGGTGGACTCTACCAAAAGCATAAAAAACTCGATAAGATGCCTGCATCAGAGCGCAAAGCACTAACAAAAGAGCTAATGCTCAAAATGAAGCAAGCAGCCAAAGAGCTAAACTTTGAAGAAGCTGCACGCCTTCGTGATGAAATCGCAAAAATAAAACAATTATAGGAACACAATGGAAGATACGTTTAGTAATTTAGCAACTTATGGCTATATAGGACTTTTTTTATATTCACTTGGTGGTGGATTTGTCGCACTTGTTGGAGCAGCTGTACTCTCTTTTATGGGCAAGATGGATCTGAGTCTCTCGATCATGATCGCATTTATAGCCAATGCCCTTGGAGATTTTTTACTCTTTTATATGGCACGTTACCAAAAAACGATGATGATGGAGGGGATACGCAAACATCGCCGTAAACTAGCCCTTTCACATATGCTTATGAAAAAATACGGCTCTTGGATCATCCTCTTTCAAAAATTTGTCTATGGGATCAAAACACTCATTCCAATTGCGATTGGACTTACAAAATATGATTTTAAAAGATTTGCAGTTTTAAATATTTTAAGTGCAGGAGTCTGGGCTTTAGTGGTTGGTTTTGGGAGTTATTATTCTGGGGGATTTTTGATAAAAGTTGCTGAAACGATTAGTGAGAAGCCGTGGATAGCACCTCTTATACTTGTCATCTTTGGTGGAGCTTTGTGGATCTATCTTACACAAGCCACCAAAAAAAAGAATTAATTAAAAGACGAAGCGAGTCCTAGAGTTTAGGACCAGCTGTCGCATAATCAAACTCGTGATCATCTGTCTCATACTTCTTAAAGTTTTCAATAAACATAGCAGCAAGATTATCTCTCACTCTCTCAAACTCTGCTTTATCAGCCCAAGCGTTTCTAGGATTTAAGATATCTGGGTTAATATCCCCTAAAGTTGTTGGCACATCAAGTCTAAATGTCGTAGTTGTGTGGAACTCACTCTTTTTGATACTTCCATCGAGGATAGCATTGATACATGCACGTGTATCTTTGATACTCATACGTTTTCCAACACCATATCCTCCACCAGTCCATCCAGTGTTCACGAGGTAAACATGTACATCATGTTGGTCTATTTTTTCCCCAAGGAGTCTTGCATAGACAGTCGGATGAAGTGGTAAGAACGCTTCTCCAAAACACGCAGAGAATGTCGCTACTGGCTCAGTGATCCCACGCTCAGTTCCCGCTACTTTCGCAGTGTAACCACTTAGGAAATAATACATCGCTTGCTCTTTAGTAAGCTTAGAGACAGGAGGAAGTACACCAAAAGCATCAGCAGTTAAAAAGATGATATTCTCAGGATGTCCAGCACCAAGTGTTGGCTCGTGATTTTCAATGTGTTCGATAGGGTAAGAAACACGTGTATTTTCTGTTTTACTACCATCTTCATAATTCACATTTCCATCAGCATCAAGCACAACATTTTCTAAAAGTGCCCCTTTGCGAATTGCATGGTAGATCTCAGGCTCGCTTTTTTCATCAAGGTTGATCACTTTTGCATAGCATCCACCCTCGAAGTTGAAAACTCCATGATTGTCCCAACCATGCTCATCATCACCGATAAGTCTTCTTTTTGGATCTGTAGAGAGTGTTGTTTTTCCTGTACCGCTCAGACCAAAGAAAAGAGCAGTGTCACCATTTTCCCCTACGTTTGCAGAACAATGCATTGGGAGTTTACCCTCGAGTGGTAACCAGTAGTTCATCATTGAAAAAATACCTTTTTTCATCTCACCACCGTACCAAGTACCACCGATAATCGCAATATTATTTTCTACATCAAACATCACGAATACTTCAGAGTGAAGTCCATGCTCTTTATATTTATCATTGACCGCTTTACAAGCGTTCAGAACAGTAAAATCTTGTTTGAATACTTCAAGTTCAGAAGATGTAGGGCGGATAAACATATTTTTTACAAAATGAGATTGCCACGCTATCTCAGAGACAAAACGCACAGATCTTTTTGATGCAGGGCTTGAGCCACAAAACACATCTGTAACATAAAGGTCTTTGTTGGATAGTTGCTCGCGTGCTACCTCTAAAAGTTCTGCAAAAACTGATGCATCTACTTTTTGATTCACATCACCCCAAGCAATATACTTGTTGGATGGGTCTGCATTTACAAAATATTTATCTTTTGGGCTACGACCAGTAAAGATACCTGTATCAACCGCTGTAGCACCACTTTTAGTCATACTACATTCACCCTTATCAAGCTCATGCTGAATCAATGCATCATAATCAAGATTATGAAAAATCTCTCCAACATTTTTTAAGCCTAATTCTTCTAACTCTGTCAAATTCATAATTTACCTTCTGGCATTTTTAAATGTAATAAACATTTATTAGTAGGTGGAATTATACACTTACTATACCTAAATTAAAAGTAAAGATTGGGGAGTTATTGGAAAATTCAAACACTTTTGTAAGTTTGTAAAAAATCAAAATATTTTAAGAATTGTAGGGTAAAATACGCTACTCAAAAAGTTCGGGTAGCTCAGGGGTAGAGCACTTCGTTGACATCGAAGTGGTCGGAGGTTCAAATCCTCTCTCGAACACCACGATATTCAATCTATTCTCTTTAGATATCATCCAAGTTAAATTTAAAAATCAAACTTCCATATCCTGTGATCATTGGATCGAGTGTGTAAGTAACTCCACCTACAGTATTATCTGCTTGAATATCAATCACTCTAGCACCTATCTCAAAATCTACAGAATCACCAAGATGAAAGTTAAATCCAACATCCCCACCATAATACATATCTGAGAGTGTTCTTTTTGCAGCTGATGTATCTTTAAACTCTGCATCCATAATACCAATACTAGCACCAAAATACATATTCATCCAGCTCGTGAAGTTCATCAGATATTGCAATTCAGCACCCATTGTTGTGAGGTGTTCAAAATCTGCAACATCATAATATCTTCCACTCAGGAAAAATCTATAGTTTTTACTCTCTGCCCCTATTTTGATACCACCGTGTGCGAAGCTCTCAGTTTCATCATATGCCGTTGCCCCTGTTGCATCATTTGAGATACCAAGCTCGCTATAGCCACCCTCAAAACCTATTAAAGATTTCACATCATCAGCGAGTGCCAATGAGCTACATAATAGTGTTGCACAAAGTGCTGTAGTTATTTTTTTCATTTTCTTTTTATCCTTTGCTTTAAAATTCATCGCCAACTAATAATTGAGTAATGTTTACACTACCATTCGATCCCGCACTTGTAACATTGATATCAACATATGCTATACCATCTTCAATACAAGAATCAACTCCATTTAACTCCGAAGTAGTTACAGTTGCAGCATTACCAGACCCAGTAACATCTTTTTTATGACCAAAATTTGCATTTCTATACCATTCTGCCGTTTCAGAAATACGTAAGTAATAGCGAAAAACACCAGTTATTCCAGCCGTAATAGTATGAGTAATATCATCGATTCCAAGACCTCGTAAGTTTTCAAGTTGCGCATGTCCAATACGTACTGTCTCACTGCCCTCCGCGTTAGCATTCTGATTTCCTACTATATTTGCCCACAGCACAACATTTTTTCCAACAAGGTAATAGTCATATTCAACTTCAATTGTCATTGAGCCTGTACTATCAATCGTAAATATGCCATCTTTAGGATAGACAATACCAAGAGCTTTTTTCGCAAAGCGACACATCTCATCACGAAAGTTATGTCCAACAGCAAAAGCAAGTTGATTCGTATTGCTCCCTTCAAAATTATCAATAAGATCTAAGGTAGTGTTGTTCACTCTCGTAAAATCCCACTTTCCAGATGCATTAAAAGAATAGCCTTTCCCAAAGGTAACCAATATATCATTGTTAAGATCTACATTTCCAAATACTGCTGCACTCGAAACAAATTGATCAGCTGTACCATTTTCAATCACTTCCCCATCAATAGAGCCATAGTGAGTTGTTGGTTCATAATAAAGATAATCTTTAGGATTCGGATTAGCAGCACTACTTGTAGCATACCCTGCTATCATCCCCATAGAAACAGTTGGATTTGTATTGACAGGGTTATTATATTTATCTGTAACGCTCAAAACCCAACTTTCTACAAACTTTGCTCTATCTGACTCATTTCTAGTGCCGCTATAAGACAAACTCATCGCAGTAGGTGGTCCCGATAAAATAATGACGCTAAAAGTTGAGCTTAGCGTACGCGGATCTCCATTAATATCTAAAAAGTTTGCAGTCACTTTTACTGGCACAATACCAGACTTTTTATCACTTACTAAACTAACAGAAACATTATTTTTTGCTAAAAAAGCTAAAGAGGTGCCTTCTCGTCCACTTGTATCTTTTAAAATCGCAAAATTTTGATTTAAAAGCTCAATATTAATAGATGTAATAGAGCCATCTTCTAAAGTATTTCCATTTTTATCTTGTACATAAAAAGAGAGATGCTTCGTACTCTCTAAGCCCATAGTAGAACTTTCATGTGAACTTTTAAGTTCATAATCAGTTAAAGTTATTTGCGCTGCTTCGGGAGCATAAGTAAAAGTGTAGGCTTGAAGCGTATCGTTTTTATCTGCTGTATGGTAGAAACCAAATACACTTCCTGTATCCCCTACATCTACTCTCGCTTGCAAATTATCAGGCGCTATGTATTGAAATATTGCTTTACCATTTTCTAGCTCTTTTTCAGGAGCATCAAATGATCCAACATCAGTACTCCCCGTAATAGCTTTATTAGGAAAGATTACTTTGATACTCCCCTCACTATAAGGCGCATTGTCATTATCAAAAGCTTGCACTTCAATGGTTACAACCTGATTATTTGTGGTTAGAACACTACTACTAGTATTTTTAAAGCTTAGTTGGATAACCTCTTCATCTGTCACAGATATCGTATTATCAGATGTATCACCTGCAGTATTGTCTTCAACTCCCGCCACAGCTGATCCGCTCGTATCACCTTCGCTATTATTATCACCACACCCCGCAAAAAGGAAAGCGACAAATATTGCGATGAACAAATTTCTCAAAATCATAGAAACTCACTTTTTTGAATTTTTTTTTGTAAATTGGAACAATTATATCCCCATTGAGCTAAAGCAAAGCTAAATCTCTCACAATTTAAAATCGGCTACATTAAAAAAAACCTTAACTATTTGTATTAATACTTTTCGCACAAACCACGCCACTACTAAATGCCCATTGAAAATTATAGCCGCCGAGTTCTCCTGTTATGTCGACAACTTCCCCTATAAAAAAGAGCCCATCTACATCCAAAGCTTCTAAGGTGTAAGCGTTGAGCTGATGCAAGGCAACACCGCCACGACTTACCTCTGCTTTAGAAAAACCAAAATTGCCCGCTGGTGCAAACTCGTAGTGATGGATCTTTGAGAGTTTCTCTTTTTGCTCTTTGTTTATTTTATTACACACCACATCCTCTACATCCAAAGCTTCTAGCAAAGCTTTTGCAAGCCTCTTTGGGAGCGGGACGATAGAACTCAGCAGCTTTTTACTCCCCTCTAGGAGTTTGAGTATATTTTGCTTTGGTAAAAAATCGATCTCTATATTTCCTTTTTGCCAATACAAAGAGGCAGAAAGTACAGCTGGACCGCTGATCCCTTTATGGGCAAAGAGCATCTCTTCATAGATATTTTTCCCCGCAACTCGTATCTCCACATAACAACTCAGTCCACTAAGCTCTTTCATCCAAAACTGCTCTTTTTGTACGGTCAGCCCAACAAGAGCAGGAGTGAAATCAACTACATCCAAAGCAAAGCTTTTTGCAATTTCCAAACCAATATCACTCGCCCCTAGAGTTTTATAGCTTTTTCCCCCTGTGGCTACCACCACTTTTTTAGCATGAAGCAAGCCTTTTTGGGTATAAACATCAAAACGCTCTTGCTCTTTTTTGACCTGCAATATCTCATGATTTAAAAGCAAGTGAGTGTTTTTGGTTTTTTCTTTGAGTATGTTAATGATCTCATCGGAGCTATTTTTGCAAAAATAGTAGCGCCCCTTGCGGATCTCAGGTTCAATCCCGTTGCTTGCCAAAAAAGAGAGAAGATCCTCTTTGGAAAAAAGATCAAGGGCATTTTGCAAAGCATCTTCACTACTATCGTAATGGCTTACATCCACCTCTACATTGGTGATATTACACTTTCCACCACCCGAGATCTTGAGCTTTTTTGCCACTTTTTCATTACAATCGACCAAAGCTACATCCAAAGATCTCTCTAGATGTGCAGCACACATCAAGCCACTCGCACCCGCGCCTAAAATTAAAACATCGTATATTTTCATACTCGTATTATACGGTATAATTGCATTCAAATTTTTTATAAAGTGGTCAAATGAGCAACAAACTTCACATAGTCTCCTTGGGATGTACAAAAAATCTTGTCGATACAGAGGTGATGATGGGCAAACTCCAAAGCTTTGAACTTACACAAAACGTGGATGATGCAGATGTAATCATCGTCAATACCTGTGGATTTATCGATGCGGCAAAAGAGGAGTCTATCAATACTGTTTTGGGCTTACATGAAGCAAGAAAAGAGGACTCCGTTCTCGTGATGGCAGGATGTCTCTCGGAGCGCTACAGAGAAGAGCTCGCTTTAGAGATGCCTGAGGTGGATATCTTTACAGGTGTAGGTGATTATGACAAAATAGATGAGCTCTTACAAGAGAAAAAGAGCCGTTTTTCTGATGCAGTGTTTCTCATCGATGGTGCCGAGCGTGTGGTGACTGGTTCGAGTTACCACGCGTATATCAAACTCTCAGAGGGGTGTAACCAAGCGTGTAGCTTTTGTGCGATCCCCTCTTTTAAAGGGAAACTCAACTCTCGCTCCCTTGATTCGATCGCTAAAGAGGTTGAAGGGCTTGTAGCAAAAGGGTATTATGATTTCTCTTTTGTTTCACAAGATAGCTCTTCGTTTTTACGTGATCAAAATATCAAAGATGGTTTAAGCTTACTTATTGAGCGTATTGAGCTTATTGAGGGTGTAAAGTCTGCGCGTATTCTTTATCTCTATCCATCCACTACATCCCTTTCCCTGATTCAAAAAATCGGCAAAAGCAAGATCTTTCACAACTATTTTGATATGCCGATCCAACACATCAACGACGAAATGTTACGCATTATGAAGCGTGGTTTTGGTAAAGCAAAAACGATCGAGCTTTTAGAGACGATGAAAAATCTTCCAAACTCATTTTTACGCACCAGCTTTATCGTCGGGCATCCGGGTGAGAGTGAAGAGATGTTTGAAGAGATGTGCCGCTTTGCTGCGGAGTTTGGTTTTGATCGCATCAATGTCTTCTCTTACTCCGATGAAGAAACAACCTCAGCTTACGATATGAGCGAGAAGATCGATGCAGAGACGATCGCTTCAAGAGCTGAAATACTCGGTGCGATTGCTAATGAGGTGCGTCTGAGATCTTTAGCAAACAGAGTGGGACAAACAACTCAGATCGTCATCGATGGAGAAAGCCAAGAGCATGAATTTTTGCTCTCAGCAAAAGAGCTTCATTGGGCACCAGAGATCGATGGAGAGATCTATATCAATGACTCTACATCCGAAAGTACACCTGAGTTTGCAAGAATCTATAATGCAACGATCACAGAGCTTGTGGGTGACACCCTGCTTGCCACAGTAGATAATGCTTGAGTCAAAACTTCTCAAGCCACTCCAAGGGAGAAAAAACCTTCTCGCCTTTTCTGGCGGAGCGGATTCCACCGCTCTGTTTTTCCTCCTTTTAGAACAGCACATAGACTTTGATATCGCTATTGTAGATTATCAGATCCGCGCGCAAAGTAAAGAAGAGATCAAATACGCACAAACGCTCGCTCAGACCCATCAGCTCATTTGCCACCATACAAAAGCACCAAAGATTGAGAAAAACTTTGAGAGTGAAGCGCGCGCGTTTCGTTACCATTTTTTTGAAGATCTCATTGCAAAATACAAGTATGAAAACCTTATCACAGCACACCACTTAGGCGATCGTTTTGAGTGGATGCTGATGCAGTTTTGCAAAGGGGCTGGATGTGTAGAGCTTACAGGAATCCAGCGCGAGCAAAAACGCGATGGCTATACACTGATCCGACCACTTTTGCATCTTGATAAACAAGAGCTTTTGCACTATCTTCGAGCAAACAAACTTCACTATTTTGAGGATGAGAGTAATTTGGATGAGAGTATCAAGCGCAACGAATTTCGTCACAACTACACGCTCCCTTTGCTTGAAAAATATCTTAGTGGAATCAAAAAAAGTTTTGATTATCTTGACGCAGATGCCCAAGCTCTTTTAGAGGAGAGGGAGATCCACAAAGTGGGTGATTTTGCCTATTTTCAAGCGACATCCCAAGCTAGGTCTGATATCTATCTCATCGATCAATATCTCAAATCCGAGGGCTATATGCTCAGTGCCAAGGAGCGAGAAGCTCTCAAAAAAAGAGAAACACATATTGTAGGGAGAAAGTTTCTTATCACTTGGCATAAGGACTCGATTTGTATCATCCCCTACATCCAAAGCAAGGTGATTTTGCCAAAAGAGTTCAAAGAGCAGATGCGCTTGCTCAAGATCGATCCAAAACTACGCGGATATCTCTTTGAAAACCCTAAGGTTTTTGAGCAACTTCAGGAAGTTCTTTTTTAGAGGTACTGTAGACCTGCATCGTAAAAGAGGAGCGTATCATCTCGTTTTCTCTTTTAAAGTGTATTGGAAAATTCACTCCAATGATCCAATCACTTTTATTTACCGCTTCTAAGAACTGATAAAAACTCGTAGGGGAGTTTATCTTCGAGCTGGTATTGACCTCATAAACGACAAACGCCTCATCTTGGGAGGCTTGCTTGATCTCAGAGAGACTAAGAGAGTTAAAATACTCTAAGTGTTGTTTTTCAAAGCGTTTTGGATCAAATTTTGTATCTAAGGCTTTGATAATATGTCTATTATCCCCTTGAAGTTTTTTCAAAACCTCTAATGTTTCATCATGAAAATTTTGAAATGATTCGAGCTCTTTTTGCTCTTTTGCAAGCTCTATTCTTTGCTCTCTATACTCTTTTCCTTGAGGGATCAAAACATTAAACGAGAACACGAGTACAAACACAAGTGAAATCAGAGAGAGGATCAAAAGGTAAAGATTCTGACGAGAGATATTAACGTGCATTGAACGAGTCCTCCTCTTCATCTATGTAGTTTGTTGACACAAAACGCAACCAACCATTCTCATGAGGATAAAAGCTACTATAGGTCTTGTGAAAAATAGAGCGCAATGGAGCTTGCAACATAAAGTTATACACATCTTTATTGGGTGTGATGCCATAAAATATGAGACCATTTTTGAGCAAGTTTGCTTCAGAGATAGTGATACGCTCAGGGATCAGATCAAAAAGATTGGTAATAGAGTCTTTGAGCACACTATTTTGCATAAACACTTTTTGTGCAAGCGCTTCCTCTTTTTGGATAAATGTGATCTGCTCTTTCATCTGTGTTACATCCAAAGTGAGTTGTTCTTTTTTTGCCCAGATCACCTCTTTTTGTGCTTGAAATCTATAGTCTTTAAAAAATAAAAAGCCATAGGTCAAAAAAAGCATAAAGACAGTGATACTAAAAAACATCAAAAGAAGCTGCATCTCCTGCGTAAGAGCGCTTTTTTTTCTAGGATCTATATAGCTATATTTCATAGAATCTCTTCCTTTGCCATATCACAAAGCTCTTGCATAAGGTCGATCTTGCGAACCACTACGTTCAAGAACATCTCCTCTTCGAGATACTTTTTCAAGTCTTCACTCACCCCTACACAATCGGCAATATAAACATGTTCTACAAACTGACTATCGTATGTGTCGTCATTATAAAAATGGTGGATAGAACTCTTGATGAGTAGAAATCTTTGATAATCCTCATTAAATCCCCCTTGATCCGAAGATGGCATATCATCAAAAAGTTGCTTTTGTGGCTTTGCTACATCCATAGATTCGGAAAACTCATCAATATCATCGATCATATCCAGATCTTCAATATCTCCAAAATCTTCTAACTCTCCCAGGTCATCCATAGCACTTACTTCATCCAGATCGATACTTGCATCGAGATCAAAATCGAGCTCATCAGACTCATCGATCCTAAACTCATCATTTTCATCTGCATGCTCCATATCCATACGCTCTGCATACAAAAGCTCAGAGTGGTGAAAGATACTCAAAGAGAGAAAATTATCTTCTAAAAGTACGATCATAGACATATTGCCATCGAGCTTCTCTTTAAATATTCTCGCCAAAACGGCAAAAGGGGAGAAGATAAAATCAAGTCCAAGCTCTTTGTACTCTTTTTGGTAAGCATCAAGCTCTGCCATAGATGTGTAGTAGCTCCAGCGATTTTGATAGCACACATGTTTGGATGTACTGATATCTGCATAGATCGCCATCTCTCTTGGATCACAACTAGGGAGCGCACCTTGAAGAGGGGATGAGTCGAGTATGCTTATGTAGTGAAAGGGTGACTCACTCACATGAGGGATGATAAAGTCATACATTTTATGATTAAGATTTGTCGTCTCAAAAGTTTTTTCAAAATTTTGGAGCACTTTTTTATTGTCGCAATGCTCAATATAGACGGTAGTGTTGGAGCGTGTGATCACAATACTGACAAAGACTTTATGATATAAAGCTTCAAAAAGTTTTTTCAGCACTCTGTCTCTCCACCACAAAGAGGATGTGCTTTGTTATAGTTTTGTTGTTTCAATACACTACCCAATTTTGTATAGATTTGTGTTGTTGCCATGGATGCATGTCCTAGCAACTCACTTACATCGGCAATCATCGCCCCTTCATTTAAAAGTGAAGTAGCATATGAATGGCGCAATTGATGCGGAGTCACCTTCAGTGAAACTCTCTGAAACACTTTAGTAACGATATATCTTAGACTATTTTCGCTTAATTTTTCGCTATTTTTCTCAAAAAGAAATATCTTTGGATGAAATTGACTGAGATATTCCTCTAACAGAGCGCGTGTAGAGCCAAGAAGCGGTACATCCCTTTGTTTCTTCCCTTTGCCTAAAACCCGCACCCATTCTTGTGATATATCTGAGAGTCTCAGCGATGCAAGTTCAGAGATACGAAGCCCTAAAGTATAGAGCATCTCTACGACAATCCTCTCTTGAAGTGGAGCGTGCTCGAGTGCTTCGATGATGTGCTTATGGGTGATCGGCTTTGGAAGTGTCTTGGCGACTTTAACACTCTCATCTGAGAGTAAAACTACCTTAAGCTTATTTTCGTTCATGTAGTTTGCAAAAGAGCGCACGGCACTTAGTTTTTTTGATATTGTTTTAGGATTAAGCCCAGATATATGGATGCGATAAGGCATGAGATTGAATGTGAGTGTATTGTCTTGTTCGGTGATCTCAGCAAAAGTGAGCATCTCGCTAAGAGACTCATCATAGCTTTTGATTGTGAGATCAGAATACCCTCTACTCTCTTCAAGGGACTCTAAAAACGCCTTTTTATGTTTATTGATGAACTTTTTCAAGAAGCTTCTCAAATTCGCGATGGTATTTTGCTGCATCTTCTACAAGATTTGTATCGGTAACTACACTGGGTGCGAGCTTTTTATACGAGCTGAGCATGATCTCACAGATCAAGCGAATTTTGGCTCTATCCCCTTTTGATATCACCTCATGCGCAGCGATAGCATCGAGCTCTTTTTTGTATTTTTTGGCATCTTCGATATATTCGACATATTTGAGCGATGTGAGTGATTGAGCCATAACGGTCGAAGCCATACGGTTATAAACATTTTGACTAAACGCTTCTTTTGAAAGCTTGAGCGCTTCTCTGTAATCGCCTAGTTCATAATAGTATTTTGCTCGGAGTGATTTTTCATAAGAGGGGTTAAAAAAAAAGTACAGTGCCATCGCCAAGAGTAAAGCAAAAGCAACAAAAGGAAAGAGATATTTATAGTTCATGTTTTAAAAGCCCTTTTTGCAACAACTCTCTGGCTTCTTCTATCTCCATTCCAGAGAGATCGATCAACTCGCTTGCATAATAGTTGATTATACCAAATGGCTTTGGAATTGTAAACTTATCCCAAGAGTTTAGCTGCCAATACTTTGTAGGCTTGATCTCTACGAGCATGATCTTCGCATTTGTTTTTTGTGCCATCACGATGAGTCCATCTGAAACACTGTGACGCGGTCCTTTGGGTCCATCAGGAGTGATCCCTATATCATAGCCCTCTTTGATCGCTTTAATCCCTTGTATAAGCACACGAGCCGCTCCTTTATCTGTAGAACCTGCAAGTGTTCCTAAACCAAAAAAACGGATCGTCTTAGAGATAAGCAGTCCATCAAAATGGGGAGAGATCAAAACTTTTGCATGAGGTTTTGTGCGATAATGGGAATATAAATAAGGCAGCATCAAAAGCTCACCATGCCAACACGCAAAGATGGTTGGCTCTTCTGAGATATGAGAAGGAGCGTGAAACTTTTTTTTGTTTGTGTAGTATAAAAACCGTATCAACAAAGACCCTATGAATGGAACGATCCATAGTGCCAAAGTTCGAGAGATCTTTTTAGTCAACTAATTCCCCAGTGAGGATAGTTCGACCAATGGCAGTAATTTTTACATCACGAAATGTACCCAAAAGTTCATCCGAACCTTTGACCTTGATCACGATATTATTATCACTTCTTCCACTCACATAGTAGTCTTGGTTCAGGTCTTCAAAATAGACTCGAAACACTTTTCCAAGAAGCTTTGCATTTTTTGCATCAATGATCTGCGTACTCAGCTCTTGAAGCTCAGTCAAGCGTGCAGATGCGACGTCAGGATCTACCGTATTGGTAAAATGCTCCGCTTCTGTTTGTGGGCGTGGAGAGTATTTAAACGAGAAGATCTGATCAAATCCCACCCGTTTGACTACATCCAAAGTATCAAGAAAGTCTTCATCGCTCTCCCCTGGAAAAGCAACGATAATATCTGTACTAATGCTCACCTCTGGGCACTCAGCACGAAGTTTTTCTACGCGGTTTAAGAACCACTCTTTGGTGTATCCACGTTTCATCTCTTTGAGCACTTTAGAAGATCCACTCTGCAGTGGCATATGCATCGATTTGCATATTTTAGGGTTTGTGGCAAACTCTTCGATAAACTCATCATCCATATGAAAAGGGTGTGGGGATGTAAAACGGATACGCTCTAGCCCCTCTATGCGAGAGAGACGTCTGAGAAGCTCTGTAAAGTTGACCTTTTCATGCTCTCCTGAAAAACGGCGCCCGTAGTTGTTGACATTTTGCCCAAGCAAAAAGACCTCTTTTGCGCCTGCATCTACAGCCTTTTGCGCTTCAGCGATGATAAGGCTATCAGGGATAGAGATCTCATCTCCACGGGTTTTTGGCACGATACAAAAAGTACACTGCTTGTCACATCCGATGGAGATATTAATATAAGCTTTGTAAGGCGAAGAGCGAAAATCTTTGAAAGCAAATTCGCTCTCATCGTAGTTAATATCGATCTCAACTGCTTTGTCTTTGTGCAAAACTTCTGTGATCTTAGAGACATTACGCGCACCTAGAACAAAGCTTACATATGGGGCACGCTTGATAATCTCATCACCCAAATGCGAAGCGGTACATCCGCACACACCGATCTTCGCATCTGCTTTTTTCTTTTTGTTAAAAACACCGAGTTCAGAAAAAAGTTTATGAACAGGGCGTTCGCGAACAGAACAAGTATTTATCAAAATCAGATCAGCATCTGCAAAATCTTCGCAAACCTCATAATTTTCTTTTTCACTCAGCTCTGCGATCATATGCTCCGTATCGCGAGAGTTCATCGCACATCCGAGCGTTTCGATAAATAACTTTTTGCTCATCTCTACTCTTTAGCTTACGATATGCACTTGGTACATATACTCATTATCTGAGAGACCATATTTCACTTCGCTCATATAAAAACTTTTCCCTTTTGCTTCAAAATAGTCTTGAAGCTCAAGAAGATCTTTATGAGAGTTCTCTCTATCAAAATAAAAGATCACACTCCCCTCTTTTTCTACGCTCTGCTCAATTTTTTCTAAATCAGCTTTTTTTGGTTTTGCTTCGATGTCAGTTCTTGCAAATTTCAATTCCATCTTCTCTCCCTCATTTATATAAAAAGTTTTGCATTATAGGCAAAAAGTACTAAAAAACTAATTAAGCTAATACTTTACTCATTTTGGATATAATACCACCACTCATAAGAAATCTCCCAACAAAACACATTTTATTTTTTATGAAACGACTTTCCTCAAAGGAATAATTATGGAAAAAATATTACAAATCGCCGAAGCAATTGGACATGAAAAAGGGCTCAAACCAGACCTTGTTATGACTGCACTCAAAACAGCTTTTGTTCAAACTGCAAAAAGAGTGATCAACCAAAAATTTAATTTTGAAGCACAGGTTGACCCTGACACAAAAAATATGTCTCTTATCCAGATCATCACCGTTGTAGAAGATACTGATGCGAAACTCCAAGATGAAGAGATCGCGCCTGCATATATGAGCCTCACGGATGCGCGCGAGTATGACGATCAAGCCGAAGTGGGCGACCAACTCCAAATGGAGCACAACCTCGAAGACTACGGGCGAACTGCGGCTTCTTCTCTTCATAGAGAGATAGAGTACCACATCCAAAGACTTGTAGAAGATGAAGTATTTTCAAAATACAAAGCAAAGATCGGCTCTCTTGTCTCAGGGCGTGTGACACGTGTTGATTCACAAAACGCTACCTATATAGAGGTTGATGAGATTCGTGCCGTTTTACCGATGAAGAGTCGTATAAAGGGTGAATCGTTTGAGGTGGGAGATCATATCAAAGCGGTTGTAAGACGTGTCAATATGGACAAAGAAAACGGGATCCAAATCGAGCTCTCACGTACAAGCCCAAAATTTTTAGAAGAGCTTTTAGCACTTGAAGTACCTGAGATCGCAGATGGCACTGTCATCATCGAAAAATCAGCACGTATTCCAGGAGAGCGTGCAAAGATCGCACTTATTAGTACACATCCACAGGTAGATGCTGTCGGTGCTACGGTCGGTGTAAAAGGGGTACGTATCAATGCAGTAAGTCAAGAGCTTATCGGTGAGAACATCGACTGTATCGAATACACAACGATCCCTGAGCTTTTTATCTCTCGTGTGATGAGCCCTGCGATCATCTCTACGGTAGAGATCATTAGAGATGAAGAGGGTGAAGCACAAAAAGCGATCATCACCCTGCCAGCCGATCAAAAATCAAAAGCGATTGGTAAGAGCGGGATCAATATCCGTCTAGCTTCTATGCTCACAGGGATGAATATCGAGCTTGTTGAGAGTGACGCCAAAACAACAACCGATGAAGATGGCAACACAGTGATCCAAGAGGAACAAAAAGAGAGTGTAGACGCACTCCAAGCACTCTTCAACTAAGATCCTGAATCTAGTTCAGGATGACGGCTCTCCGTCATTCCGGACTTGATCCGGAATCTAAGCTACCCTCTTTTCATATAAGGATTCAGGCGCAACAAAATCAGATCCGCCACCATATTTCCAAGTAATGTCAAAAACGCCGTCACCATCAAAGTACCCATTATAATAGGATAATCCCGACTCAGCGCACTCATAAAAAAGAGCTGTCCCATCCCCTCTATCCCAAAGATAGACTCAAGTATTACACTTCCACCGATAAGCCCTGGCAAAGAGAGCCCTAAAAGTGTTACGATAGGAGGAAGCAGATTTGGTAGGATGTAGTAGCGCAAAAGCTTCTTTTCATCCAATCCACGAGAAAGCGCAAAGGTGTAATAATCACTTTTGAGTATCTCTAGTGTCAATGATCGGATGTAGATGATCATACTTCCAAGCCCCACAAATATCATCACACTCACAGGTAAAAACAGGTGCCACGCCATATCAAGATAGTAATACACACCCTCTTTAGGCTCGATGGAGTGCACCCCTGCGATAGGAAAAAGCCCAAGATTGACACTTAAAAAGATGATAAATAAGAGCGCGAGATAAAACGAGGGCATAGAAAAAGAGATAAGTGCGATCTGGCGGATAATATAATCACTCTTTTTCTCATAATGAAGTGCTGCTTTGATCCCCATATAGAGTGAAAGAAAAAAGACCGCAAAAAGTGCTGTGATATTCATCACCAAAGTGATCGGCAAGCGCTTGAATATCTCAGCACTTACATCCTGACCGCTTACAAATGAGATACCAAAGTTGAGATGTGCCATATTAACAACCCAGTCGGTGTATTGCTCATAAAGAGGTTTATCGAGCCCATAAACTGCTTTGAGTTTCTCTATCGCTTCGGGAGTCATATTTGGGTTGAGTTCCCCTGCACCAAAAAAGCTATTAGGCGCGGCATGGATCGCCAAAAATGAGATCAAAGAGATCAAAAGCAACATAAAGAATATATAAGAGAGTTTTTTTAGTAGTGATGTCATAAAGAAGATTATAGCAAAAAGAGTGTAATAAACTCTTTCGTAACACAGGCTTTAGCCTGTAAAATATTTGCAAAGTTTGTTGGATTTTTGTACGGACTAAAGTCCATGTTACGGGATGTTTGTAACACAGGCTTTAGCCTGTAAGATGTTTGTATTATTTTTTGTACGGACTAAAGTCCGTGTTACGGGATGTTTGTAACACAGGCTTTAGCCTGTAAAATATTTGCAAAGTTTGTTGGATTTTTGTACGGACTAAAGTCCGTGTTACTGGGATGTAACACAAACTTTAGTAAGAAGTAATCTCTAAGAATTAGAAATTAAGAGTAAGGTATGCTTGTACCATGTTGTACTTATCGTCAAAACCTTTAACAGCATATGTATCTTTATTTTTTTGATCAACATTGATATATGCAAGTTTTGCATCAAGTGGTCCAAAAGATTTTTTCACAACAAGAGCGATCTCATCTAAATCATTATTAGTACCCATTCCAGAAGTTCCTTGATCTACTGAAGTGTATGAAGCACACACATCAAAAAGACCATTTACTGGAGAAGATACACTAAACTTCATAGTATCAGTATCAGCTGCAGTTGCCCCATAACCTAAGCTATAGTTCCAAAATGTTTGCGTATAAAGCTTAGAGTTTCCTGTAGAAGTTGCAACGTTGAAACCTGCAGCAAATTTATCATCTACTTGAGAGTATGCAACTTTTACAGTTACTACATCTTTCATCTCATAACCAAGCATTGCAGCTACTACACTTGAATCAGTTTTAACACTATCACCTGGGTTAGCTCCCAAGAAGCCAACTTTACTACCATCTGTTTCAACATCATGCGCAGAGTATTGTACACCTGCTAAAATACCTTCCATATTTAAATCAGCTTGTAACCAATACGCATTTAAAAGACGTGGCAATTCATAGTACCAAGCTTGAACAGTTAGTGGTTTAAAAGAGTTATTTACAACACCAAGAGCGTAAGCGCCATCACTTCCAAAAGTTCCAAACTTTCCTTCCGCATTTACAATTGGTCCTGCAGCTAAACCTAAAGCTGTTACATCCCCAGAAAGAGCATCAGTTCCAAATTCTTCATTACCATTTCCATTTCCTAAATATGCACCAACTACTGTTGTATCAGGAATATCTTGGTTAATAGCCACGATACCTTCAAAAGTATTTACCTCTGCAGACCATTTCTCAGAGTATGCTAATGGTGTATCAAGCTCCATACGTCCAAGTTTCGCAGTTGTTTTACCAGCTGTAGCTGCAATCCAAGCTTCTTTGAACCAGTTTGCATTCTCAACTTTAGCTCCACCTAGAGCATTACTGTGTGATGAACCACCATAAGATTGGTTTGTATTTTGTGTAGCCGAATGTGAACCACCCCATACATTAGATACTAGGTTATTCTCTAAACCTAAAGTAGTAAGAACAGTGTACCCAGCACCTGCAGAGATTTTTACTAAATCGTTGCTCACAAGATCAGTTGTCACATTAAGATTGAATGCAGCATCAGCAGCTGAAGAATCTTTAGCAAAGAGTGAACCACTACCTGTTTCACCAGCTAAAATATTTGCTGTACCATTTTTTGCATCTGACGTACTATAAAAAAGTTTCGCATCTCCAGAAACCTTTGTGTTCTCAATTGCAAATGCACTTGAACCTACTAGTAGCGCTGCTACCATACTCATTTTTACTAATTTCATTATTTCTCCTTATCCTTAACGATTAGGTATCTTATAACTCTGTATCTGAAACATTGCTTAAATCTTTTAGAAGAAAATTTAGTTTTGTTCTCAAAGCTATGATTAATATTTGAAATAAATTGAAGATTTATTTTGTTTTATTGTATGAAATAGTGGCTAAAATGCCTATTTATAGGATTTTCATAAGCTGTTATATTTTATAAATATTGATTATATCTTATAAGATTTTCTTTTATTAGTTATAAATCTTAAAATCTTACGAAGTGTTACAAAAGTGTAACACTTCATCAAAAAATCGCTTTTTTGAATCGTTAAGGGGAGTATTTGCGCCCCATGCTAGCATGAGGCGGAAGAAATGAGATCCTGAATCAAGTTCAGGATGACAGCGTTCGTCATTCCGGACTTGATCCGGAATCTAGTATAAGACGACGTGTGTGTATGTTCTAGAAGTTAAGTGAAAGATACACTTGCACTGCATTCCAATCTTCACCATTATCTTGATCAACATAGATATATGCTAATGAAGTATCAAGTGGACCAAAAGATTTTGATGCTGTAAGAGTTACCTCAGCTAGATCTTCTGCACCACTAACAACTGTATCATGATCGATCATCGTAGCATATAAACCAAGATCAACTATATCTGCAACTGGAGCTTCTACAATAAGATTCATTGATTCAGCACCTGCTTCTGTTACATTACCATACATCCACCATGCTTCTGTATAGAGTTTTGACTGTGCTGCACCTGTGGATGTAGCTGTGTTAAAGCCTGCCGCATAGTCTTTATCTACACTTGAATAAGCAACTTTTGCTAAAAATGTATCAGCCATCTCATAACCTGCCATCACAGCATAAGCACTTGAGTCTTTTGCTGAAGGATCAGCTGCTAAAAGTTTATCTCCAACTTCATGTCCTGTGTATTGCGCACCAAGCATTACACCATCCATTGCTAAATCAGCTTGAAGCCAATATGCTTTTACCAATTTACTTACATTGTAATACCAAGCTTGTGCTGTAAGTGGCTCAAAAGACTTATTAATCGCACCTACTGCATACGCTCCATCTGTTCCATAAGTAGAAAATTTTCCATCTTCATTGACGATTCCCATGCCAATTGTTCCTGTTTTATCATCACCGAAAGTCTCTGTACCATTTCCGTTACCAATATAAGCACCTACAAGTGTAGTTCCTGGGATATCACTATTTGTGACCACAGCCGCTTCAAATGTATTTTTCTCAATTGTCCATGTTTCAGTAAATGCTAAAGGAGTATCAAGCTCCATTCTACCAATCTGTGCTGTCGTTTTTCCATACGCTGCACCGATAAAGAGTGTATCCATCCATGTAGCATTTTCAACTTTACCATTTTCAAGTCCATGAGACGATGCCCAAGTATTACTCACAAGGTTATTTTCTAGTCCTAAACTAGAGATCGCTGTAAAACTACCTCCAACAATCACATACTCATTTAAATCTGCACTTGCATTTACATGTAGGGCAGCATCAGCAGCTGATTGATCTTTATCAAACATACTTCCACTTGCAGTATCATCTGTGTGATAAAACAGTTGAGCATCTCCAGCCACTTTTACATTCTCAATACCAAAAACACTCGAACCAACAAGTAGCGATGCTACTAAACTCATTTTGACTAATTTCATTTTCTCATCCTTTTGTTCGTATGATCTCTCATACATAATTTAAATGTAGTAAAAGTATACATCTTTGGGATTTTAATTTATACAACTTATTGATTAATATTTAATCAATAAGCTGCATAAGTAATATTTTTGGTTTAGATCCTGAATCGAGTTCAGGATGACGGGTGGGTGTTCAGGATGACGGGTGGGGGGGGGTGTTCAGGATGACGGGCTGTTGTTCAGCATGACGGGCGGGTGTTACATCCCAAGCCCCCTCGTCATTCCGTACTTGATACGGAATCTAGTTTATGGATTATCAAAGGAGTGTAGTGTACAATCTAGCTATGAAAAAACTATATATACCCATAATCATCGGTCTAAGCATAAGTGCGTGCTCTACAGCACAGTCTCCTACACCTTCACAAAATGAAGCTCTGTTATCGGTTACGAGTGGCAAAGAGAAGAAAAAAGAGGGTGCAATGCAAAAAGCACTTGATAACTGGCTCGAAAAAGAGTGGACACCTACGGTCGAAAAAGATGAAGAGATCAAAAAAGTCAATGAGGATGAAAAAAGGGCTTTTACACTTCAAGAGTATGTAGATAAAGCGGAGGTTTATTCAGAGAGTAAAGCTAAAGATAAAGAGGCTACATCCCATGCTGAAGAATTGAATAAATTACCAGGGATTGGGACGAAGTAAGTTAAGAGCGAAGGCAAGCCATCGCTTCCAGATTCCGGATCAAGTCCGGAATGACGAATTTGCAAGTCCGGAATGACGAATTTGCAAGCCTGAAATGACGGAAAATCGTCATCCTGAACTTGATTCAGGATCTCAATTATTTTTATTTAGTATTATCCCACGAAAGGACAGTTTTACCCTCTTCGTTCTTCTCAACGGCTGCCATTCCCATAATATTGTATCCGCTATCTACATAGTGGATCTCACCTGTTACACCACTTGAGAGATCGCTTAAAAGATACATTGCTGAGTTTCCAACCTGCTCGATTGTTACATTTTTCTTGAGTGGTGCATTGAGCTCGTTCCAGTTGAGGATCTGTTTAAAATCACCTATACCAGCTGCTGCGAGTGTACGGATCGGTCCAGCAGAGATCGCGTTGACTCTTTGCCCTTTTGCACCAAGATCTACTGCCATATAACGTACAGTTGCTTCAAGTGCTGCTTTTGCAACGCCCATTACATTATAGTTTGGTATATATTTTGGTCCACCAAGGTATGAAAGTGTAAGGATAGATGCATCATCACTTAATACACTTTCAAGACGGTTTGTAAGATCGATGAGTGAATAGACTGAGATATCCATCGCGATAGAAAATGCGTCTTTTGTCGTTTTGATAAATGGCTCACTAAGTGCTTCTTTTGGAGCAAATGCCACAGAGTGTACTAAAAAGTCGATCTTTCCAAAGTCTTTTTCTATGAGTGATGCAATATTTTGCATATGCTCTTCATTCGATACATCAAGCTCATATACTTTATCGCTTCCAAAAGACTCTGCTAATGGCTCTACTCTTTTTTTGAGAGCATCATTAAGATATGTAAATGCAAGCTCTGCCCCTTGTTCGTGACACGCTTTCGCGATTCCGTATGCGATCGATTTATCATTTGCAAGACCTACGATGAGACCTTTTTTGCCTTTCATT
>JAVETX010000012.1:0-50459 GCA_034005845.1 Sulfurimonas sp.
TAGCAATATGTTTAGCTGACCAGTACTAATAGTACGTTCGTCTTTTTTTAAACCATTCTTTCGAGAATAACAATTCGTTCACTACCTTACTTAGTGTACAGTTATTTAGTTATGTTGACTTTAACAATTATATAAACCCCTTTATTGATCCTTCGAGATCAACTGTAAGTACATCCAAATGTATTTACACTTGATCTTGTCTAGGTGGCTATAGAGAGAGGGAAACGCCTGGTACCCATTCCGAACCCAGAAGCTAAGCCTCTCATCGCTGATAATACTGCATCTTTCAGGTGTGGAAATGTAGGTCGCTGCCTAGTTGATCAATTTAACTTCCTCAATTTACTTTTAACAATCAAACCTTACAATTACTCTAAAAATAATTATTACTCATTGAATTCTCTAATCATATCTATGCTATTATTTTGTTTTATTTACTAAGGATATTTATGAAAGAATATATAAAAGATCAAATTCAAAAATCGTATGAGACGAAGCAGTCTCTTTATTCAAATGAACCTTTATTAGACACTATTGCTGATGTTGCTCAAAAATGTGTACAACTTTATAAAAATGGTAAAAAAACACTCTTAGCAGGCAATGGTGGGAGTGCTGCTGATGCACAGCATATTGCTGCTGAATTAGTGGGTCGATATGGCTTTGATAGACCCTCTATCCCTTCATTGGCTTTAACTACTGATACATCCAATCTTACTGCTATTGGAAATGATTATGGCTATGATTATGTTTTCTCTCGTCAACTTGAAGGGATGGGACAAGAGGGGGATCTCTTTATTGGGATATCAACATCTGGAAACTCTCAAAATATTATTAATGCTTTTTTATCTGCAAAGAAAAAAGGGATCACTACTGTAGCCCTAGTTGGAAGAGATGGTGGTGAGATGGCTAAAATTGCAGATATCTCCTTAATTGTACCATCAAGCTCCACTCCAAGGATTCAAGAATCTCATATATTAATAGGGCATATCTTGTGTGATATTATTGAAAAAGAGATGTTTGGCGAGGGTGTGTAAATAGAGGATGCAAAAGGCACTTTTTTTAGACCGTGATGGGGTTATTAATGTTGAAAAGGATTATCTTTACAAAAAAGAAGATTTTGAATTTATTGAGGGGATACTTGAACTTTGTAGCCACTATCAATCTTTAGGGTATCTCCTTATTGTTGTGACGAATCAATCTGGTATAGCTAGGGGATATTATAGCCAAGAGGATTTCTTACATTTGACCCAGTGGATGATAGAGCAGTTCTTACGACATGGGATCTCTATTACTAAGGTGTATCATTGCCCTCACCATCCTGAAATCTCTGGTGTGTGTGGATGTAGAAAACCAAACCCTGGGATGCTAGAAGAAGCACAAAAAGAGTTTGATATTGATATGACCCATTCTTTAATGATTGGGGATAAAGAGAGAGATATTGAGGCCGCTTTGAATGCAGGGATTGTAGAGACTTATCTTTTTGATGAAGCTGGAAAGATACAAAACTCTAAGGCGAGTAAGATCGTAAGAAAATTAGATCAAATTTGGAAAAAGAATGCTAATACTTAATTGTGGTGGAACCTTTAATAAGCGATATAACCCTCTAGATGGAACGCTTGAAGTTCCTTATGATAATGAGACGATTGAGAGAATTTTAGATTCGAGTGAGTGTGAATTTGCTCTTGCAGGGGTTATCTATAAAGATAGTTTAGAGATGGATCTTGGTGATAGAAAGATGCTTGCTCAAATTATTTTAGAGTCTCGTGAAGATACCTTTGTGCTTGTTCATGGGACAGATACTATGGATGTAACGGCACAATTTTTAGATGAAGTTTTAGAAGAGAAAAAAGTTATTCTTACAGGTGCGATGCGACCTTTTGAGATCGATGCAATAGAAGCGAGTTTTAATCTGGGAATGGCTTGTGGTTTTGCAAGAGCTGTAAGTGAAAATGGTGTCTATATTTGTATGAATGGTTATACAGTTGCTTGGGATAAGATAGTTAAAAATAAAAAACAAGGGAAGTTTGAACTTGTCAGATAAAATAAAATGTTCACACTGTCATTTAGAGTTTAATAAAGATGTAATGATAGAGGATGATGGAGAGTTTTTTTGTTGTAATGGATGCCAAGGGGTGTACCATCTCTTAAGTGACCAAGGGCTGGAGAGCTTTTATCAAAAAGCTGGAGATGTAAAGCTTACGCCACCGACACAACAATATGAAGACTCTTCAAATTTTAATGCACCTGCTTTTTATGAGCGCTTTGTCAAAACCGATAAAGATGGATTTTCAAAAGTCTCTCTAATTATTGAGGGGATCCATTGTTCTGCTTGTGTTTGGCTCAATGAAAAAGCACTCCATAAAATGGATGGAGTAATTGAGGCAAATATCAATTTCACCAATAATAAAGCGACAATAGTTTGGGCAGATGATGTCGTCAAACTCTCTGAGATTATCGATATGATTCGTGCTATTGGTTATAACGCATATCCTTATGATGCCTCTCTTCAAGAGGCACATGCAAATAAAGAGAGAAAAGAGTATTACCTCAGACTCGCTGTAGCTATTTTTGCTTCTATGAATATTATGTGGGTAGCGGTCGCACAGTATGCAGGGTATTTTTCAGGGATCACTCAGGATGTAAAGACGATACTTAACCTTGCAGAGGGGGTTTTAGCTACTCCTGTACTTTTTTATAGTGGATGGGTCTTTTTCCGTGGGGCGTATTTTGGTGTTAAAAATAGAGTAGTCAATATGGACCTACTGGTGGCGACGGGTGCAACGCTCACCTATATTTACTCCATCTATATTACGATCGCACAAGAGGGAGAAGCCTATTTTGATTCGGTGAGCATGATCATTACCTTTGTGCTTATTGGAAAATTTTTAGAAGTTTTGAGTAAGAAAAATGCAGCAGACACTTTGGATGTAATCGGCAAGCACATCCCAAGCGAAGTTAATGTTGTGCGCGATCAAAGAATAGTTTCTGTCAAGCTCGCTGATGTTGTTGTAGGTGATGTCGTGGTGGTCTCTTCTGGAGAAAAAGTGCTTTTAGATGGGGAGATCATCAAAGGTTCTGGCTCTTTTGATGAGTCAAATCTTACAGGGGAGAGTGAAGCGATCTATAAAAAAAAGGGCGATGTGGTCATTAGTGGGACTGTAAGTATTGATGCAGATATTCATTTTAAAACGACAAAAGATTTTGAGCACTCAACTCTTTCAAACCTCGTAACCCTTTTAGAATCAGCTATCCATAAAAAACCTAAAATTGAGCAGATGGCAAATCGACTCTCTAACCATTTCTCCACGATCATTCTTGGCTTTTCTGTCATTACATTTTTTGTTTGGTGGCTGTGGCCTCATAGTTTTGAGACCTCTTTTATGGTTGGGATCTCTGTGATTATTATTGCTTGTCCTTGTGCGCTTGCGCTTGCTACACCTGTGGCAACCTTAGTTGGTTTGAGTTTGGGTGCAAAACGAGGCATATTATTTAAAGAAGCGGCACAGCTTGAAACGATGGCAAAAGTAGATACGCTTGTTTTAGATAAAACGGGAACCCTCACTGTAGGTAAACCTCAGGTTGTCAAAGTCCATCAGTATAAAGATTTTGATAGGGTGCATTTATACTCTTTGGTAAAAGGTTCACGCCATCCTGTGGCAAAATCTTTGGCAGAGTCTATTAGATCTGAGCATGAAAATATGGACGAGATCGTTTTTGAGACTTTTGCGCAACTTCCTGCTCTTGGAATAAAAGCCCAGTATCAAGGAAAAGAGTATCTTGGTGGAAATGCAAAGCTTCTTGAGAAACATAATATAGCTACAGAGTTTCAAAGTGAAAATACACTCTTTTATTTTGCAATCGATGGAGAGATCGTTGCGATTTATGAACTCAGTGATAGTATCAAAGAAGGGGCAAAAGAGCTTGTAGAACATATGGCTCGCAGAGGGATTGATGTGGTGATGCTCACGGGAGATAATGAGCAAACAGCGACAAAGGTTGCGCAAGCTGTTGGCATTGAGCAATATTACTTTGAGCAAACACCAGAAGAGAAATCAGAGTTTATCAAAAAGCTTCATGAGAATAAAAAAACAGTGGTGATGGTAGGGGATGGTGTCAATGATATTTTAGCCCTTGCACTTGCAGATATTGGAATAGTGATGGGGAGTGGAAGTGATATAGCTATTGATGTAAGTGATGTGGTCCTTCTCAATGATTCCCTTGGATCTTTGGAAGATGCTTTTAAGATCTCCCGCACCACTTTTGGGCTTATCAAACAAAACCTTGGGATCTCTTTGGTGTATAATGCTATCACGATCCCATTAGCGATGGCTGGATATGTGATACCACTTGTCGCGGCGATCTCTATGAGTGTGAGTTCCCTCTTGGTTGTAGGTAACTCTATGCGGATACGTTTGAAGTGGATAAAAAATTAAAAAAGGAGTTGTGCTATGGACAGTTGGGTGATTGCAATGATGCTTGGGGCATCAATTTTTTTGGGTGCATTAGCACTTTTTGCATTTCTTTGGGCGATCAAAAATGGACAGTTTGATGATGAAGAGAAGTTTTTAAATGCAGCCAAATATGACGGTGTAGATGAACTTAACGATGCGGTAAATAAAGAGTTAAAAAAAGAGAAGCTAAAAAAAGAGTATAGACCAGAGTAAAAAAAAGAGCTACAAGAAGTAGCTCTTAGTGAGAAATTATTTCCCGATAGTTTGTGCGTATGCTTCTAGCTCAGCGTCAGTATATTTTTTCACTTGACCAGCCATTGCACCTTTCATTGGAGAGTGACCAAAACCAGGTACATTTTTGTAGTTTTTAAGAGATTCAGCGATCTCAGCGTGAGTCATGTCAGCTACGATTTTTGATTTTCCCATAGCAGCTTTTTCCATATTAGCACCATGGCAACTTGCACATGATTTACCATTTACAGGAGCGGCAACAAGAGCAGAAGTTGTAGCTAAAGCAACGATTGAAGCGATAACAATTTTTTTCATTTTATTTCCTTAGTATTATTTTCGAACCCATTATAGTCGTACTTGTCTTAAATGCTTGTTAATATGGAATTGGCTATGATTTTATTAAATAAATTTTAGAATGGATGGGAATATGAGATACATACAAGATGACTTAAAAGACAAAACAATTTTGATTACAGGGGGAGCAGGTTTTATCGGTTCTAACCTTGCATTTTATTTTCAAGAGAACCATCCTGAGGCTAAAGTGGTAGTGCTTGATTGCTTTAGAAGTGGGGAAACACTCTCTAATGGAAATCTTAAAAGCTTTGGGCATTTTAAAAATCTTGTAGGTTTTCGTGGTGAAGTGATCAGTGGTGATATCAACAATAAAGATCTCCTTTTAGATCTTGAAGTCAACTATAAGTTTGATTATATTTTTCACGAAGCTGCTATCTCTGACACCACAGCACAAGAGCAAGATCTGATGATCAAGACCAATGTAAACGCGTATCATGATCTGCTTAAACTCGCTCTTTCACATGGTGCAAATATGATTTATGCTTCTTCGGGTGCAACCTATGGTGATGCGCCTTCTCCTCAAAAAGTGGGAGTAGAAGCTCCAAACAATGTGTATGGTTTTTCAAAATTAAGTATGGATCATTTAAGCCGTGAGTATATGAGAGATGGCAATATCTCTATTGTGGGTTTGCGCTATTTTAATGTGTATGGACCTAAAGAGTATTTTAAAAACTCTACCGCTTCAATGGTTTTACAGTTTGGACATCAGATATTAGCTGGAAAAAATCCTCGCTTGTTTGAGGGAAGTGATAAGATCTTGCGCGATTTTATCTATATAGAAGATATCATCCAAGCAAACATCAAAGCGATGGAGCCAAAAGAGAGTGGGATATATAATGTTGGAACAGGAAAAGCAAGATCGTTTCAAGATATCGTAGATATTTTGCAGCGTGAGCTTGGAACTTCACTCGAATGTGAGTACATCCCAAACCCTTTTGTAGGAAGCTATCAGTTTTTCACCCAAGCAGATATTGAGTCAACAAAAGAGGCTTTGGGGTATGCGCCAGCTTATGAGATGGAAGATGGGATCAAGGCCTATGTTTCAGAGATAAAAAGAGTGTATGAAAAAGAAGTAAAATAATGAACGAACTCAAAAAAGTAAAGCCAAATATCCTCGTGCTTGGGGATCTGATGATCGATCATTATCTTTGGGGAAGCTGTGAGAGAATCTCTCCAGAAGCACCTGTGCAGATCGTTGATATTGCTAAAGAGACAACGGTGCTTGGTGGTGCAGGAAATGTGATCAATAACCTCAAAGCACTTGGGGCAAATGTAAGTGTGAGTAGTGTGATCGGAGATGATGAAAACGGTGTAGAGCTTACAAATATGCTCCACGCCATTGATGTGGATACGAGCAATATCATCATCCAAGCTGGGCGTGCTACATCCAAGAAGAGTCGCATCATCGCGGTGAGTCAGCAGGTATTGCGTTATGACAAAGAGAGCAAGGAAGATATTACTGCTACATCCGAAGATGCGATTTTAAACACGCTTAAAAAGTCTATTGCGAGTTTTGCTATTGTTATCTTATCAGATTATGGCAAAGGTGTCCTCACAGAGAGTCTTTGTCAAAAAGTGATCGAGCTTGCAAAAGAGCATGGCATCAAAGTGCTCGTCGATCCAAAAGGGAGTGATTTTAGTAAATACAAAGGGGCATATCTTTTAACCCCAAATAAGAAAGAAGCGATGCTCGCAACAGGTATTGATATCATAGATGATAGTTCGCTTGAAAAAGCACTCCTCGAGCTTAAATCTACGTGTGACTTAGGTCTTTCTCTTATAACACTCTCAGAAGATGGAATAGCGACTTATGATACGCAGCTTCGTAAATTTCCAACGGTGGCAAAAGAGGTATTTGATGTTACAGGTGCTGGGGATACGGTGATCGCTTCGATCGCTTTTGCGCTGAGTGCAAATAAAAAGATCGATGAGGTAGCGAAGTTTGCGAACTTAGCAGCTGGTGTCGTTGTAGGCAAGATCGGATCAGCAACGGTGAGTATCGCTGAGATCGAGGAGTATGAGGCGAGTCTGCACAAAAGTAGCTCAGATGCACATATCAAAAGTTTTGAAGAGATCGATACCCTTGTGAAGCAGTATAAGCAAAAAGGTAAAAAGGTTGTTTTCACTAATGGCTGTTTTGACATTTTACATGTGGGGCATGTGAAATATTTGCAGGTTGCGAAAAGCTTTGGAGATATTTTGATCGTAGGTCTCAATTCTGACGCATCAGTTTCTCGCCTCAAAGGTCCAAGTCGCCCGGTGAATATCGCAGAAGATAGAGCGTACTTGCTTGCAGCTCTTGAAGCGGTCGACTTTGTCGTGCCTTTTGAGGAGGATACCCCTTATGAACTTATCAAAATGATAGCTCCGGATGTACTGGTAAAAGGTGGAGATTATGAGGGCAAAGAGGTAGTAGGAACTGAATTTGCTAGAGAGCTGAAGTTAGTGGATTTTGTAGATGGCAAAAGCACCACAAAAACAATAGAAAAAATACAAGGACAAACATGTTAAAAAAGATAGCACTTTTAATGGTAGCTACTGCGTCTGCGTTTGCGATGCATGGAGTTGATATTAATATCAATAGCAAAGACTTGGAAGTTGGAGCAAAACTAGATATGGGGCAGTTCAACTATAACGTAGAGCCTAATACGGTTTTTGTTGGTGTTCGTTTCTTAAAAGGTGATGCCTCACACAGTGATTATCACGAAGACTATATCAAAGATTTTTATGAAATGAATTTCCTTATGAAGCGTGCGGTGGAAAACACTGGACTGACACTTGGTCTTGGACTCAAATTGAACCATACAGAAAATGATACAAATAAGTTTACTTCAGTACCTTTAGGGATCGAAGCAAATTATAAACTACCGATTGATAGCGCGATTCCATTTTACTTGGGTGGGAGCTTGTACTATGCACCAGAAGTGTTGACAATGAATGAGGCGAATAACTTTTTGGAGTACCGTGTTCATTTCGAAGCTGAACTCATAAAGAATGGCTTTGTGACATTAGGCTATAGAAACATCGATACGAATTATGAAGTTGGTGGTAGAAATTATGATGTAAAGTATAATAAATCAGCTTACTTGGGATTTAAATTTCTCTTTTAAACCCCTAATTCTCTTACAGCCTCTATCACCTCAGAGGCTGTGATGCTCTTCATACATTCATGATGTCCTAGCGGGCATTCACGCTTCATACACGGGCTACACTCCATTTCATGACGTACTATCTTGCTTTTTTTATTCATCCATTGGGATGTTTCTTTGTATTTTGTAGGACCAAAAATAGCTACTGTTGGCACCTGATATGCCGCTGCTACATGCATTGGACCACTATCGTTTGTAATAAATAAAGAACAGCCCCCTATATTTTCACACAGCTCTTTGATGCTTGTTTTGCCTGCAATATTTGTAAAGTTTACTACATCCAAAGCCTCCAGGCGTTTTTGGATATCTGCTGCCATCTCCACTTCACCCGGACCGCCAAAGATGATAATATCAAAGCGATCACTAAAAGCTGCTGCTACTTCTGCAAAGCGTTCTGGATACCAACGTTTCGCACTTCCATAGGTTGCCCCTGCATTGATCCCTAGTGTTGGCTTTTCAAATTTTTTTGGCTCTATATAGAGTTTAAGCGGCGAGATCTCACTTGGAGGTGTAGCATCTGCCATGGCAATTTGTACGTATTGTTTGACTAGATGTTGGGATGTAGCTATTTTAGGTGTATGAGATAGTAAAAAGCGAGAATGCCACGCACCTCGTGTACAACAGATCACTGTATTGGTAAAACGTAGAAGAAGGGATGTAAAGATCTGAGAGCGAAAGCTCACCGCCATATGAAAAACCCCTAGCTCCTTTGCAAGTTTATAGGTCGCTACAAGGCGATTGGAACTTTTTTTGGTTGCATCTATGATCGCTTGTTCACATTTTGGATGGTATTTGAGCGCTTCGATACTCGCAAAACTCCCCACAAAAGTGAATTTTGCATCTGGATAGGTTTGGGAGAGTGCCTCTATAGCAGGTGTTGCCATAAGCGCATCACCAAGCCAGTTTGGAAGAATGATAAGTATTTTCATTTAGCCCACTTATTTGTTTTTAGTAAATTTGCTTCTGCTGTATCAACTGCGAAAAGTAATTTTGTGATTTTTTCGAGTTCATTTCCATGTTGTTCTATGATATTTTTAAAGTTATGTATAATATATCCGTTTTCGTCAATAAGTCCTATCATGTTGCCACCAAACAAATATACAAATCGCTTTTTGACATCAGAGTCAAAAAGCGAGTTGCCAAGCGTAGTTATATTAGCTTTGAAGCCAAGCATATCTACAATTGTTGGAAAAATGTCATTTTGAGATCCAAGTGTTGTGATTTCCTTTGGCTTAAAAATTTTTGGTGCATAGATTATAAGTGGAATTCTGTAATGTTCAATTGTGTTCAATCGCTCTGGATTCCCTCTAAGCTCTTTTCCTATTTGATTGAGAGCATCACCACTTCCATGGTCTGCAGTGAATATAAAGATAGTTCTTTCAAACCAAGGTTCTCTTTTCGCATTAGCTATAAATTTTTTTATCGCATTATCAACATACAAATAAGTGTTAAGTTTTCCATTATAGTTGTTTAAATGATGCGGGTATCTTTCAAATTCAGCCCTCGGTACATAGTAATCTGGGTGATTGGTTGAAGTGAATGCAAAAGAAAGAAAAGGTTCTTTTAATTTTGAGATTTTTTTATTATAAAAATCAAGTAAGTTGTGGTCATAAGTGCCTGTACGTGCTTCTCGTCCCTCTTCGATAATTTCTACATTTGGAATATCTTCTGCACCATAATATTCATCAAAACCTGCAATATTCGCAACTGAATCAATTCTATAAGAACGTCTGTTTCCCCCTTGCATAGCCATAGTGGAATAGCCATTTTCTTTTGCCACTCTTCCTAAGTAACTAATACTTGAGAGCTCTAGCCCCTTTCCTAAATATTCAAACCCTGATGGAAGTGTGATCCCTGTAAAAATTGATGTGATACCAAAAATAGAGCGAAAGCCATTGGCATAAAAATTTGTAAACTTTAAGGACTCACTGCTAAGTTGTTTGAAATATGGTGTGACATTTAGCTCTTTGTATTTAGTAAATCCATCAATATGTTCAGCGCCCCATGACTCGAGTAGGACAATAGCAACATTGTATTTATTTGTATTATTAGAATCGTAACTTTTTAAAAGTGGATAGCTGTCACTGCCTGCGTATTGAGCATTTGGAGTAAAAAGAGCTTGTTTTGTTATGTTGATAGCTTCATTTACCTTCATTAAGTTATGGTTGTTTTTATTTTGATTTGTCCTATAGACAGTAAAGAATCCATTGAGTGCTAAATTTCCTGAACTAATCTTACTTACTGCAAAAGCATCTGAAGAACCAAATGATTTGCCAGCTATCGAATTTCTGATACCTAAAAAGAGTATTAAAATGGTAATAAGTGAGTAGACTATGAGCTTTTTACCATGAATGAATTTTAAAGTTGGAATTGAAAAAGATTTGTATATCGTGTAAAGGAATATTAAGCCAAATAAAAATGCTCCAAGTGTATATGGAAGATAAGAATTAAACGCAATATTTGTGATAATATTAACATCATTTCCTAGATTAAATATTTCATTTGAGATATGCTTATGTGTAAAATTGAAGTACAACAAATCACTAAAATAAATAACAAAAATAGCTAAAAGCATTATTCCCCAAGTAAATGCAATTATTTTTCTATAAAAATGATTTTTTATAAACATTAATAGCAAAACAAATATTGAAGAAAAAGTAAAAAGAGTAATCATGTCAACTCTAAATCCCATAAATAAAGAGATTAAGAGCTCTATTCTCGTTAAGTCATCAAAATCAGCAGGATACATGTATAAAAAACTGAGCCTTATGCTCATCATTATAAAAAACGCTAAAACTAATATTGCTAGTATTTGAGTGAATTGATTTTTAAATTGCATGAGATTCCTTTTGTACTTCACCTTGTATAAATATATAAATAGGCGAAGAACCTATATTCATCAAGGTAGTAGTTATTTTATGCCCTAAGCACGAGTATGATCTAAAAAAGTTTTCATTCTTTAGTGTTGTGGGTCTTAATGACCAGTGGATCTGTAAGAGTTCAGAGTTGACTAAACACTGTAAAATATAGTAATCACGCTTGATATCTAGACGTAAAAATTTTGCATCTTTGAGAAAGTGATACATCACTTTATACGCTTGATAAGCAGAGCGTTTGCGCAAACCTTCTCTAGTGTCTATCAGCCCATAACCAGGGGCGATAAGCTGATGCCATGAAAGGGTGTCTACTTGCTGCGAAGCAAAAGCGAAATAGTGATAGCGCAACATATAGTCGGTGTAGAGATCTTCGCTCACACATTCGTATTCACTTGTGGGTGCATAAGGAGCTGTATTTGAGATAGGCCAGTTTGTCTCGGTGATATGAAGCTTGTGTTTTGTTTTGGGGCTGAGCCACACCATTGTGCTCAAAAGTGCTATTTTATCAGAGGTGCTAAACCCCATTTGTGTGTTTTCAGGAGCACCACGTCTATCAACATACAAAAGAGCACTCACCCCATCGTAGCGATATTTTTGAAGATTAAAGAGAGTATGGGATGTAAAGTGATATTCAAAGTCTATCACACCGCTTCCTATGAGCTTAATGCTAGGAAACTCCTCTTGTTGGAGTCGGTAGGCAACTTGATAGAACTTTATATATTCATCTACGCTAAAAAAGCCCCATTTAGCACGATTGATAGTGCTTCCTATTTCAAAGAGATCGACACTCTCTTGGAGGGTAGAAAAGAGGGTGCGAAGATCTTTTTCTAAAAGCTCAAGATCTTCTACATGTTCTCTATCTTGAAGAATCTTGAGGGTGACTTTTTTTTGTCGACGTGCTTGGGATGTAGCTATAAAGGTTTGAAGCAAACTCAGAGAATCACTCTCCCAAAGTTTGTAACGGAGTAAAATTCGTTCCACGCCAAGATCTTCGATAAGATCAAGTGTCTCTTGAGCTTCTCTTTGAAAGTCCACACCCATACAAAAAAAATCTCTTGAGTTGACAAGTTTACGCTTGACAAAAGGGAGCATGAGTATTGAGACCGGAAGAACTACAAGGGATGTGAGAAAGGTTCGCACTAAAGATCTAAGTTCGCGTTTTCGCATCATTCTTTTATAACTTTTATCTTGAAGTGGATAGGGTTGATCCGAGTATTGATCCCATTCGTACGGTTTTTTCATAAGTGCAATTATATCTTTTTTCGGATAAAATCTTAAATCAACTCAGCAGATTGGAGTGTTTTGTCTCGCTATTTCCTAATTATGGTATTGATTTCATTGCATCTATGGGGTTTTGAACTTCAAAAAGCACAAAAGTATGAAGATCAAAATATCTCTGCTTGGGTGATCTCTGAAAAACTCGATGGAATCCGTGCCTATTGGGATGGTGCGCAGCTCTTTACACGCCAGCAAAAAAAGATCAATGCACCACAATGGTTTGTAGCAAAACTTCCACCGTTTGCACTTGATGGTGAGCTGTGGAGCAAGCGAGGTGATTTTGAAAATATTCAGTCTATCGTACTGCGCGATACACCAGATGCAAGATGGAGCGAGATCAAATATATGATCTTTGAGGTGCCTTATGCACAAGGGGATTTTTTGATGCGACTTCAAAAACTCGAAGCATATTTGCAAAAAAACAAAGTGGAACATCTACATATAATAGAGCAAAAGATCTGCCAGAGTGCTTCGGATGTAGAGCGGTTTATGGATGAGGTGAAAAAAGCAGGTGGCGAGGGAGCAATGCTCAAAGATGCTTCTAAAGAGTATTTTGATGGGAGAACCGCTTCACTTTTAAAAGTGAAAGAAGCAGATGATGCAGAAGCTGTTGTGATAGGCTATAAAGAGGGTCGTGGAAAATATGCGGGGATGATAGGAAGCTTGCAAGTGAGGCTTGAAAATGGTGAAGAGTTTTTTATAGGCTCAGGGCTGAGTGATGTACAGAGAAAAAATCCGCCTAAGATAGGGGATGTGATCACTTTTAAGCATTATGGTTATACAAAGTATGGCAAGCCGAAGTTTGCTTCGTTTATGAGGATAAGAGAGGATTGATGAATATTTTAGTAGTACGAAATGATAAGTTGGGTGACTTTATTACGGCTTTGCCAAGTATTTATGTTTTAAAACATCATAACCAAGAGAATAAAGTCATAGTTTGTGTAGCTCCTTTAAATCAAAAACTTGCCGAGGCGTGTGACTTTATAGACGAGGTGATCGTTGATGATCCTAAGAGTTCAGTTTTTCGTCTAGCCAAGCAGTTGAGGCAGGCTCATATCGATCTCTCAGTAACACTTTTTTCTAATACGAGAGTAGCCTTTGCTCAGTTCTTGGCTCACATCCCAAGGCGGATCGCTCCTGCAACAAAAATAGCACAAATTTTTTATACTGATCGAATCAAACAAAGACGTAGTGAAGTGAAAATGGCAGAGTTTGAGTATAACTTAGCCCTCACTAAATCAGCGTTTCCTGATATAGATTTGAGCTATCCACAACCACTTTTGAAGTTTGAAGATGCTAAAGAGGTGTATCAAGAATTTGCAACAAGCTATGAAATATCAAAGGATGTTGTCGCATTTCATGTAGGTTTTGGTGGATCATCTGATGCAAATTGGACGCTTGATGAATATGTAGTCTTGATTCGGGCTGTGCTGCAAAATGGGAAATATCAAGTCGTACTTACTTTTGGACCTGATGAACAAAAGTTATGTGAACAGATGCAAAAGAAACTCAAAGGGGAGGATATTGTTTACTATATCTCAAAAAATGGGCTTGTAGATTTTGCAAAAATCATAAGTGGATTTAAATATTTTATTTCTACATCCACAGGTACCTACCATCTCGCTTCATTGGTTGGCACACGCACTATTACCTTTTTTGCCGACACTCTTTTTGCGAGTGCGAAAAGATGGAAAAGTGTTGGTGAGTTAGAGTTACAAGAGCATCATATGATTCCACAAAAAAATCTAGACCGACATCTTGTTTTTAATATAATTCAAAAAAAAATGCAAAGCATATGAAATATCTTCTTAGATTAAAAGGAGGCAAAGAGATCTTCGTAAAAAGCCGAAAGAACATTTTTTAGTTGTTTTGAATTATACATATAATATAATGACTCCCTTTGAAAAAATTATAAGGACTATTCTAAATTGAAAATTACTGCTAATATAATCACCTTAAATGAAGAAAATAATATCAAAGAAGTTATTGAAAATGCACGAAAAGTATGTGATGAAATAATTATTGTTGATTCGTTAAGTACAGATAGAACATGTGACATAGCTGAAAGCTTAGGTGCTACAGTGATTAAACAACCTTATTTAGGAGATGGTCCACAAAAGGCTTTTGTTGCACAATATGCGAAAAATGACTGGATATTAAGTTTGGATGCAGACGAAAGATTAGATCAGGACGCCATAGAAAAAATTCAATTGCTTGACTTAGAAAATACACTTTATGATGCATTTAGTTTCGCTAGAAAAACTTATATAGGAAACAATCTTATTAAACTTTGGTATCCTGATAGAGTGACGAGACTTTATAATAAGCATAAATGTGGGTACTCTTCAAAAAAAGGACATGCTAAGGTGGAAACATCAAATGTAGCTCATTTAAAAGCACATATAATTCATTATTCTTATACAGATTATATTCATGTGGTTGAAACAACTAAAAAGTTTATTGAAAGAGGTGCTTTACTCGCTTTGGAAGAAGGAAAAACAGCTCGTGTATATGATCCAATTTTACATGGTTGTGCTGCACTTTTTAAGGCATTGATTCTTAAAAAGGGTGTATTACATGGAATAAATGGCTGGAATGTTGCTGTAATATCTGCATTTAGTTCTTACATGAAATATGCTGTGATGTTAGATGTACAAAAAAAATTAAAAAAATAATTCAAAATTATAATAAAGGAAAGATACATTTGAAAATGAAATATAAACTAAATTCGAAATATCAAAATTTATACAACTTTCTTATTGATATAAGAATTTTGTTTGCTAAAAATAACAATACAATTCACAAGGCACGTAATGAATTAAAGATTATTCAATACGATAAACTAGAAACCGTTGTTAAAGCATTTAAAATTCCAAATTTTATAAACCAATTTGTTTATTCTTACATTCGAGATTCAAAAGCTAAAAAATCTTACTTTAATGCCATAAAGCTTGAGAAATTAGGGATTAATACACCAGAACCTATTGCTTATATAGAATTTTTTAAATTTTGTTTATTAAAAGAAAGTTTTTTTGTCACAAAAAAACTTGATTATCAATTTAGTATTCGTGAGCCATTGCGAGATAAACATTTTCAGCAACGCGAACAAATTTTAAAATCTTTTGTTTCTTTTACATATGATCTTCATTGTAAAAATGTTTATCATAAAGATTATTCACCTGGGAATATTTTGGTCATAAAAAAAGATGACAAGTTTGAATTCTCAATAGTAGATATTAATAGGATGGAATTTAGGACTGTTGATGCAGAGTTGGGTTTAAATAATTTTTCAAAATTATGGCTCGATAAAGACACTCTTGTATTTATTGCAAAGGAATATGCTAAATTGGCTTCTGTAAATGAACTGCAAGCTATAGAAATTTTACAGAAAAGTGATAAAAAGTTGAAAGATTTTGTAAAAATGAAGAGAAAAATTAGAGCTCGTGATTAATGTTAAGACGATTAATGGATAGTTTTAATGGGGAGTGTTTGTGAAAAAAATATTAGAATTGTGTTTATCACCTGATAGTGGTGGTTTAGAACTATACATGATCCGTGCATCGTTGTATTTACAACATAAAACTGAAGTTGTGAGTGTTATAAATAAAAAAGGGAAGTTGTCTTCTTATTACGACGAATCGCAGAGTATAGTACTTATGAAAAAACCTTCAATATTCTCTCTTATATTTGTTGCGAAAAAACTGGCCAGTATTATTGATAAGCATAGTGTAGATGTGATCCATGCGCATTGGACAAAAGATTTGCCTCTTGTAGTAATGGCGAAACGATTTTCTAAACGTAAGCCAGCTTTGGTACAGACAAGAAATATGACAATGACTCGTTTTAAAAATGACTTTTACCATAGGTGGCTTTATAAAAACATAGATCTTATGCTTCCCGTGACGCACCAAGTTAAGGATCAGCTTGAAAAATTCATACCACAGGGTGCAAGACCTATGATAAAAATGCTTTATATGGGTGCAGACGTTCCTAAACATATTGATGAAGAGCAAAAAGAACAATTGCGTTTATTATATGGTGTTAAAAGAAAGTTCATAGTAGGCATTGTAGGACGCATCAAAAAAGAAAAAGGGCAGTATCTTGTGATCGATGCTGTTGCAAAGCTCTTGGATAAGGGTCATGAAGCTCAAGCACTTATTGTGGGACATGCGATGAGTGATGAATATCTACAAGAGCTTCAAGCGGATGTAGCCAAAAGAGGTTTGCAAGAGCATGTGATATTTACTGGATTTACAACAGAGGCGCAAAAGCTGATGCAACTCTGTGATTGTTTGGTACTTGCAACGGAGAGAGAAACCTTTGGATTGGTCCTTATAGAAGCTATGGCATGTGGTGTTTGTGTGCTTGGAACAAACAATGCCGGACCTTTAGAGATCATAGACGATAACCAAACAGGACTCTTATTCGAGAAAAATAGTAGTGATGCGATGGCAGAGAAGATTGAAAGTTTGCTACTAGATGAAGAGTTTAAAAAGAAACTTGCATTCGCTGGTCAGAAAAAAGCACTCGAGCGATTTAATGCGACGACTCAATTTGAAAAACTGAATGAAATTTTGCAAAAACTCTAAAAAACTAAAGGATACAAATGAGCTATAAAATAGCAATCGCTGGAACGGGGTATGTTGGGCTTTCTAATGCGATTTTGCTCGCACAACACAACGAAGTGGTGGCACTTGACATCATCCCTGAAAAAGTGGAACTATTAAACCAAAAGATCTCACCCATTGAAGATAAAGAGATCAGCGAATATCTTAAAAAAAACACCTTAAACTTTCGTGCGACATTGGATAAAGAAGAAGCGTATAAAGATGCCGATTTTGTAATTATCTCAACTCCGACAGATTATGATGAAAATACGAACTATTTTAATACAAAGTCGATCGAGTATGTTATTGCGGATGTCTTAGCAATCAATCCAAATGCGACGATGGTAATCAAATCGACGATTCCTGTAGGCTATACAAAAAGTGTACGTGAAAAATTTAATACCACAAACATTATCTTCTCTCCAGAATTTTTACGAGAGGGAAATGCCTTGCATGATAATCTCTACCCGAGTCGTATTATCGTAGGAGAAAAGTCTGATCGTGCTATGGTATTTGCCGGTTTGCTTGAGCGGGGAGCTATAAAAAAAGGGATATCTGTTCTTTTTACAGATAGCACTGAAGCTGAAGCGATCAAACTTTTTTCAAATACCTATTTAGCGATGCGGGTTGCTTACTTTAATGAGCTCGACTCTTATTGTGAGAAGTTTGATCTTAACACTCAAGAGATCATCAGCGGAGTAGGGCTTGATCCGCGTATTGGCACCCACTATAACAACCCAAGTTTTGGATATGGTGGATATTGCTTTCCCAAAGATACGAAGCAGCTTAAGGCAAATTTTCAAGAGGTGCCAAATAATCTTATCGGTGCGATTGTGGATGCAAATGAAACACGTAAAGAGTTTATAGCAGATCAGATTTTAGCTCGTAAGCCTAAAGTAGTGGGGATCTATAGACTGATCATGAAAACAGGCTCAGATAATTTTAGAAGCTCTGCGATTCAAGGGGTGATAGAAAAGATCAAGGCACGAGGTGTTGAGGTTGTGATCTATGAACCTGTTGTGAAAGAAGAGAATTTTGAAGGATTTGAAGTGATTAAAGAATTTGAAACTTTTAAAAAGGTAGCGGATGTTATTGTCGCAAATAGAGTGGATGAATCTCTTTTGGATGTAGAAGAAAAAGTTTATACGCGTGATATATTTCACAGTGATCAGTAAAGGGCAAAGATGAAAAAAAAGATTTTAGTCACAGGTGGTGCAGGATTTGTAGGAAGCCATCTTTGTGAAAGGCTAGCACAAAACCCAGAGTATGATCTGTATAGCCTTGATAATTATTTCACGGGAAGCGAAGCAAATCATGTATCAAATGTTACATATATCAAGGGTGATACGGCTGATATTGCAAAGCTTGTTGATTTTAATCCAGATATGGTGTATCACCTTGGTGAATATAGTCGTGTAGAGCAGAGTTTTGATGACATAGAAAAGGTGTGGCGCTATAATAAAGATGGCATTTTTGCAGTGCTAGAGTTTGTGCGTAAGGCTGGGTGTAAGATCCTTTATGCAGGAAGCTCCACAAAGTTTGGTGATGGCGGGCTTGGTAGAAGCGCTTCACCATACGCATGGACAAAAGCAACCAATACAGAGCTTGTGATGAACTATGGGGCTTGGTATAACGTGCCTTATGCGATCACTTACTTTTACAATGTTTATGGGCCAAGAGAGATAGAAAGTGGAAAATACGCTACGCTTATCGCGCTTTTTAAAGAGAAGATGCGAAAAGAAGAGCCTCTCACTATCGTAAGCCCTGGTACGCAAAAAAGAAACTTTACGCATATAGACGACATTATAGATGGGCTTGTTCTCGTTGGAGAAAATGGCTATGGAGATGAGTTTGGTATAGGAAGTGATGAAGCATTTTCTATTTTGGAAGTAGCAAAAATGTACGGTGGTGAGATTCAAATGCTTCCAGAGAGAAGAGGTAATAGAATGAGCGCAGATGTGGTCAGTGAAAAAACGAAGGCACTAGGATGGAAAGCTTCTCGAAAGCTAAAAGATTATATAGAACAGTTAAGAGAAAATAATTGGAAGTGAAAAAATCGCGGGTTAATGGTGGGATGGAAGTGACCTCTGTTAAGCTGGCTAGACTTTTAAGCGAGGAGGAGATCGATTTTATAGGTCGAAAAATTTGACTTTTGTATATCGTGTGTTTAAATTAGAAATTATTTAAAATTGATTAAGTAAATACTCCGAAATCGCTAGTGAAGCTTTATAGTATAGTAAATCTTCATCTTCTGTTTTCTCCTCTAAGCTTTTGAGCTGCTTTGTACCTTTTGGAGTATGCACTATCATATTTCCACCATTGAACCCTATTTTTTTACTGTCAGTGTCAAATAGATTATTTCCGATAGCTATAAATTTTTGTTTGTTAAGAGTTAAATTATAGAGTGTTGGAAAAATATCTTTATGTGATGCTGGTGCTTGTAGGTCTGGATTTAGAGTGTTTTTAAGTTTAGCTGGAAGATAAAAATACAAAGGTATGTTTTTAGATTGAAACAAGGCTCTATCATGATACTTCATGATTCCATCTACTGTGTGATCATCAGCTGTGACAACAACAATAGTATTGTCTTTTAATGGTGAACTTTTTAGTTTATCTAAAAAGTTAGATAAAGAATGAAGAGCATATTGAAACGAAGCAAATCGTTCTTTAGCCAGATGTTTATCCCCCGTGATGATATCTTCTAGTTCGGGAGTTAATTTAGGGAGATTTTCATGGTATTGTTTTGGAATATTATAAGGCGGATGATTATTTGTAGTTAATGCCATAATAAATTGTTTTTGATTTGCAGACTTAAGCTTATTGAAAATATGCTGGTATAAAAACTCATCATGAATTCCCCATGGATGAAAGTAATCATACGAGTCAAAATGTTGGATATTGTTAAAAATATGTGTTTTCCCTTCTAAGTTTTTATATCCTTGAAACTTAATAAAACTTCCAAGATCTCTCCAAGTTAGATCTCCTCCATAAATAAAGCTCGTTTCATATCCATTTTGTGTGTACAAAAAGGCTGGTGAATAGGTAAATGAAGTTTGTTTGTGGATAGACTGCGATAGTGCAAACGAGTTGGGAAGATAGGGAATATTTAGTAAAAGTGACTGTAGGTTTAAAATAGTTCCATTAGCTGATGAAATACATTCTGTAAAAAGAAGATCCTCTTGAAAGTGACTTTTTAGGTCACCTAATAAATTAAAAGTCTCATCACTATATTTTATAATAGGCAAGCCAAAACTTTCTACTATGATAACTACAACATTATATTCTTCAAGATTTTCTTTTGTAGTGAATGTTATGTTGTTAAGAAGATTTTTTCGATCAATTTGATCAGTTGCTTTATAAATTTCAAATGCCTTTTCTATATTGTTTTTGAAACCTGTTTTTTTAATTAAATCGTATTCTTTTTCTAAATATTTTTTTCTATAGCTGTAAGCACTTGCAAATGCTCTAACACCATTTTGTGAGACTTGATTAATAAATTCATTTGTAGAGATATTGGGTATCATTTTTCCAAGAGGATACATTCCAAAAGTTCCTCGTATTGCTAAAAAATTTAAAGTTATCAAGATTAAGAAGAATGGAATAACATATTTTTTTGTTAAAAAAGGTTGGGAAAGCTTCTTTTTGAGAAGAAATATCCGTTTTATGGTCCAATAAAGAAAGCTGAAATAAACAGCCGCGATTAAAGTGATCGCAACCACGTTATAATTTTGCCATATTGTTACAGCAAGGGCCCTTGTGTCGTCATCTAACAAACCAAAAAATAAAATATTAATATGCTCTTTAAAATAAGAATAAAAACCAAAATCAGATACTAGTAATAATGAAGTAATTGAATACATTATAAAAAGATAGTATAGAGAAATTTTTTGTATAACAGCAAAAAAGTATTCCTTCTTAATATAGTAATTTGCAATAATTAAAATAGTAGGAAGCGCTTGGATGTAGCCAATAACAGTTAAGTCAATTCGGAAACCAAGCATAAAAGCATTAAAAATATCAAGATAAAAGCCCTGTAAGGATTCTAGTGGATTATAATAAAGAAAAAAACTGAGTCGAAAGAGTGACATAAATAAGAGAAATAGAAGATGCGCGTATAAATATTTTACAAGCAAGTTGGTGCTATTTAAAATGTAGTAACCTTGTTTATTGCAATCTTCTGTATTCACTTTGGTCCTTTAAAAGTTCAGTTGAAATTGTAGCTATAAGGTCGGGTTTTATTGATTGGATAGAAAAGTCCTCTTTATCAAGTTTGAGAGGGTCCACCTTGCTCTCTGATTCGATGATCTTATTGATAGCAGTTTTATAGGTATTTCTATAGCCTGGTGTATTGCCAAAGAGAGTAATAGATGGGATGTTGAGCGCCCACGCCATGTGAGTTGGACCAGTATCACCACCGATAAGCAATTCTGAATGGTGCACAAGATGCTTCAGATCATCCAAATTTCCTTTTGGAGCCACTTTGACAAAAGGGCTTTTTTTCTCTAGCCATTTGGCCGTTTCATACTCTTCATTATTACCCCAGATAACAAGCGTTTCTTTTTTTAAAAGTGTGATGAGTTCGAGAAACTTCTCTTTTGGATAGATCTTATTGACTCTTGAAGCTCCTACAACGAGGGTAAGAGGATACTTTTTAAAAGATCCATCTGTGCGAGACGTAAACAAAAACGCCTCTTTTTTTAAAATATCTTCTCTGGTAACACTTACATCCAAAGGTTCACAAAGCACTTTGACGTTTCTATCTATCGTATTTGCATCATAGGCTATCGAGATCTTTTTATCATAAAAATAAGAGGCGATCCCCTCGCGGATAGAATCTTTGTCAAAGCCTGCGATCACCTTTGCACCAATGAGTTTGGAGACGATGGCAGATTTTAAAAGCCCTTGGGCATCGATAAGGATGTCATAATTATTTTGGCTGTATTGTTTTAAAAGTTTGTATTGCTCAACTATCTTGCTCTTTTGCTTTTTGATCGCCTTGAGATTGACAGGTAAAATGGTATCAATATGAGGGTTGTTCTCAAGCACGCCTGCAAAAGCACTCTCTACGACCCAGTCGATGTGTGCATCAGGGTGTGCTTTTTTGATAAACTGCAGAGCGACCATCGCGTGGATGATATCTCCCATTGCTGATAATTTAACGATACATATTTTCATAGATGCAATTCTACACAAAGCTTAATGAAAGTAAACTAATTTAGGAGTTCTTTTTGTTTTTTTGCTAGAATTCCTCTATGAAAAAAACATTTAAACGCTATTTGCCTTATATAAAAGAGTATAAACTTCAATATTTTCTCGTCTTTATCGGGATTATCCTGACTGTGAGCGCCACCACAGCAACCGCACACATCATGAAACCTTTGATGGATGAGATGTTTATCGAGAAAAAAGAGGAGATGCTCTATCTCATCCCCCTTGGTCTGATCGCCATCTATTTTATCAAAGCGATAGGGCGCTACATCCAATCAGTTTTTATGAACTATATCGGCTTGCATGTCGTCTCGCGCTTTCGAGAGATCCTCTTAGAGAAGATCATCAACCTTGATATGACCTTTTTGTATCTCAATCGTAGTGGTGAACTTATCTCGCGTGTGACCAACGATATTAACCGTATTCAATATTTTGTTTCCAATATGCTCCCTGAGCTTTTTCGCGAATCACTCACTGTGATCGCCCTTATCGGCTATGTGGTCTATCTCAATGCCACACTTGCTTTTTACTCGCTCATTGTTGTGCCCCTTGTGATCTATCCACTCATCGCTATTGCGAAGAAACTCAAAAAATATTCCCACCGTTCTCAGGCAAAAAATGCCGATGTGGTTACACGCCTTACCGAGGTGTTTAACAACTCAGAGATCATCAAAGCAAACGCCACAGAAAAATATGAGATGGATCGCTTTAGCATTCAAAACTGGCAGTTTTTCAAGATCAATATGAAAGCGGTCTATGTGGGAGAGACGGTTTCCCCTCTTTTAGAGATCGTTGGGGCTGCAGGTCTTGCTGCGGTGATCTTTGTGGGTGGAAAAGAGGTCTATGATGGGAGTATGAGTGTGGGAGAATTTACCGCATTTCTTACCGCTGTAGGGCTTGTGTTTCAGCCTATAAAACGCATAGGTACGATCTACTCCAAGATCCAAGATGCGATCGCTGCGAGTGAGCGTGTTTTTGAGATCCTTGATACCCAAAGTCGCATTGTCGATGGGGTAAAAAAGTTAGAGCACGATATTACAAATATCCGTTTTGAAAATGTCACCTTACGCTATTTAGACTCTTATGCACTCGATGATGTGAGTGTTGAGATCAAACAGGGGGATAATATCGCTCTTGTGGGTGATAGTGGGGGCGGAAAATCAACTTTTATCAATATGCTTCTACGTTTTTACGATCCAGAAGAGGGTGCTGTTTTTATCAATGGCACAAATCTAAAAGAGTACGAACTCGCTTCACTCAAACACCATATCTCTTTAGTTTCTCAGCGTATCTATATTTTTCAAGACACCCTCGCTGCCAATGTTGCGTATGGGCAAGAGATCGATGAGGCACGCGTGCATGAAGCACTCGCATTAGCTGATGCATCCTCGTTTGTGGCATCTCTTGATCATGGGATAGAGACGATGATGGATGAGTTTGGAAGTAATCTCTCAGGGGGACAACGCCAACGTATCGCGATCGCCCGAGCTATTTATAAGCACTCTTCGCTTCTGTTGTTCGATGAGGCTACATCCGCACTTGATAATGAGAGTGAAAAAAGGATACAAGAGGCTTTGGATGTATATACGAGAGATAAGATCACGATCACGATCGCGCATAGACTCTCTACCATCGAGCACGCAGATAAGATATTGGTGATGCAACGCGGGCGTATAGTAGCGAGTGGAACGCACGAAGAGTTACTCAACACTTCGGATGTATACCAAAAACTTGCAGGAAAGTTTGAGAGCTAAAAAGGCGAGGACGCAATGGCAAAACTACGACGTATTCAGCTCAGCAAATCGTATAAACCTATCGATATCTCGTTTTTAAAGATCGGTGATCTCATAGAGTTTGATTGCTATGTCCAAAGGTTTAAAGATTTTGTGATCATTATCTCAGCGGGAACGACTCTGAGTGAAAAGCACCTTAGACTTTTATCTAACTCTGATAGACATTATGTCAAATATGACCAGCATGAGCTCTACAAAAAACTCCTCCCAAGTGAGGAGCAACTCACAGACAAAAAAACCATCTCTCTAGAAGATTTAGATGCCCAAGGCTTAGAGCTTTATGAAACGCTCGAAGAGAAGCTTGAAGTACTTTACACATCCCTAGCACAAATGATGTATGACTATTTTGATCATAATTTAGAGCTCAATCAGCGTTATATGGATGCACTTTTACAAGAGTATGTATTGATCATCAAAAAAGACATCCTTGCATACAGAACGATCATGAACACGATGTGCAAAAAAGACAACCATGCCGTGCATTCGGTCAATGTAGCTCTTTTGTGTCTTGGCTTGGCAAATCATCTCAACTACTCCATCTCTCAGATGAAGATGATAGGTAAAGCAGCGCTTTTGCATGATTTGGGAAAAAAAGAGATAGACAAAGCTATCTTTGAGAAAAATACCAAGCTTGATGCAGCAGAATTTGAACAGATGAAGACACATCCATTTCTCAGCTATCAGATAGTTCATGCGATGGGCATCTTAGACCGCTCCCTTTTAGATGCGATCCATCACCACCATGAGTATATAGATGGAAGTGGGTATCCTGATGGACTCAAAGGGCAGAGAATCTCTGACTTTACGCAGATGATCACGGTGTGTGATATTTTTGATGGGATGACGAGTTATCGAAGTTATCGCAATAAAAAAAGCGCGATAACTGCGCTCAAAGCGATCAAAACGGAGTACAAAGAGAGAATCAGACCAAAGTTTACAGAGGGGATGATCAAACTCTTTCACAGTGTCTATTCAAGTGAGTTAAAAAATTAATTCCTTCTTCAACACTTTTTAGAGATAATCACGGCAACTTACATGAATATGGACAGATATGCTTGATTTTGAAAAATTTACCAAATACTCCAAACCTGGACCACGCTATACAAGCTACCCAACAGCCCTTGAATTTAGCGATAGTTTCTCTTATGATTCTTATATACAAAAACTTGCCGCTCAGGATTCAACGCGCCCTTTAAGTCTTTACTTTCATCTCCCTTTTTGTCGTAATGCGTGTTACTTCTGTGGGTGTAATGTTGTCTTTACATCCAAAGAGGAGAAGATGGTACGCTATATCGATTATCTCAAACGTGAATTAGAGATCCTCTCACGCCATCTTGATTGTTCGCGTGAAGTGATCCAGATGCACTTTGGCGGGGGAACACCTACCTTTTTTACTGCTTCGATGCTCGAAGAGGTGATTGCTGAGATCAAAAAATATTTTCCAAACTTTATAGAGGGCGCTGAGATCAGTTGTGAGATCGATCCACGCCATATCAACGAAGAGCAGATGAAAGTACTTCACAAAGGTGGTTTTAACCGTGTGAGCTTTGGTATTCAAGATTTCAACGAAAAGGTACAAGTCGCAGTTCACCGTGTGCAACCTTACGATATGACCAAAGCTTCGATGGATCTCGCACGCAAATATAAGATGGACTCGGTCAATGTCGATCTTATTTATGGTTTGCCATATCAATCACTCGAGACTTTCAAAGAGACGCTCGATCTCTCCCTCACGCTCAATCCTGATAGATTTGCCGTGTTTAACTACGCGCATGTGCCATGGCTGAAAAAAACGATGCGTAAAATTGATGAGACGACCCTACCACTTCCTGATGAGAAGCTCGCTATCATGCAATACACCATAGATTTTCTTACATCCAATGGGTACAAAATGATCGGGATGGATCATTTCGCAAAACCTGAAGATGAGCTCTTTAAAGCGATAGAAAAAGGGGAGTTGCATAGAAACTTTCAAGGTTACACTACTAAAGGGGGCGCAGACCTCATAGGTGTGGGGCTTACATCTATTGGTGAGGGTGTGGATTATTATGCGCAAAACTTCAAAGAGATGAGTGCGTATGAAGAGGCGATCGATGCTGGTAAACTCCCATTTGAACGTGGTGTCGTACTTAGCGAAGATGATCAGATTCGCCAGTTTGTGATTATGGAGCTTATGAGTAACTTTAAGCTTGATATCAAACGCTTTGAGAAACTTTTTAATATCGAGTTTAAAAGCTACTTTGCTGATGCGATCGAAGCGCTCAAACCTTTTGAACAAGAAGCGCTTTTAACGATGGATGAGGAGCATATCATCTGTAGTGAAACAGGGACGCTTCTTATTCGTAATATCGCGATGCCTTTTGATGCGTATATGGTAAAACATGCTGCAAGTAGCAAAACATTTTCTAAAACGGTGTAGAGTATGGATAAAAAACTAGACGATATCTTTGATTTTACTGAGACGAGTGATGCTTGTGTCAAGTGTGGAAAGTGTATTCCCGTATGTACTATCCACAATGTCAATGCCGATGAGGTTACCTCTCCGCGTGGATTTATCGACCTTTTGGGTGCATATAAGCGCGGTCATTTAGAGCTTGATAAAACAGCCAAAGATATCTTTGAGAGCTGTTTTTTATGTACCAATTGTGTGGATGTATGCCCAAAATCGCTTCCAACCGATATGGTGATCGAACAAGCGCGCGCAGATCTTGCGCAAAAGTTTGGGATCGCTTGGTATAAGCGACTCTTTTTTATGCTACTTCGCCATCGCTGGCTCAATGACCTGGCTTTCAAGCTCGGCTGGACCTTTCAAACCTGTGGCTTTAAGATCCGCTCTGAGATCGACTCGATGACCTCACGTTTTAATCTGCCGATGATCAAAACAGATCGTCTTTTACCAAGCTTGCGTAAAAAGTCGTTTTTAAATTCACACCAAGAGAATATCGATAACGGTGGCAAGCGAAAAGTGGCTGTATTCATCGGATGTTTGGCAAATTATAATTATGTCGATATCGGAGAATCACTCTTAGAGATACTTAAAGCTTTAGAGATCGATGCCTTTTTGGCAAAAGATCAAAAATGTTGTGGGGCACCTGCTTATTTTACAGGTGATTTTGCGACAGTAGATAGCAATGCCAAACACAATATTGAGTATTTTGAAAAATTTGGGGATGATATTGAAGCGATCATCGTGCCTGAAGCGACCTGTAGCGCGATGCTCAAGATCGATTATGAGCACTTTTTTCACGATCAACCTGAATGGCTCGAGCGTGCGAAAAAGATCAAAGGCAAGATCTTTATGGCGACAGAGTGGCTCCAAAATCATACCCATCTAGAACACCTTTTGGCGTCGAAGAAAAAAGAGACTCAAATAGTTACCTATCACGACCCATGCCACGCAAGAAAGATGCAGGGGATCTACCAAGAGCCACGTAATCTAGTGAGTCAAAACTACAAGATCGTTGAGATGAGTGATCCTAATGCGTGTTGTGGATTTGGTGGGATCACGATGCAAACAGAAAAGTACCATTTTGCAAAAGCTGCAGGGGTTCCAAAAGCTGCAATGATCAAAAAAACAGGTGCGGATGTAGTGACCGCTGAGTGTAGCGCGTGTCGTATGCAGATCAACAACTCAATGCACAATGCAGGAGTTGAGACGGTGTTTAAAAACCCTATAGAGCTTATAGCTGAGGCACTGAGAGACTAATGGAGAATGCAAGCTGGTGGAATAATATCTACGACACATTTGATCCTGTAGCCTTTTCTATCTTTTCGCTCCCTGTGCATTGGTATGGGCTGATGTATGTGCTCGCTCTTGTATCTGCGCTCTATATCGGAAAATATTTTTTAAAAAAAGACAAGCTTGATTTTAAAGAGGGGCAACTTGATATCTTTTTTATCTATGTTGAAGTTGGAGTGATACTCGGTGCACGCTTAGGCTACATCCTCTTTTATGATGACAATACCCTTTATTATCTCACCCAACCGTGGCAGATATTTAACCCTTTTGTCAATGGCGAGTTTGTAGGGATCCGTGGGATGAGTTACCATGGAGCGGTGATGGGCTTCTTACTTGGTGCCTATCTTTTTTGCAAAAAACACAAAGTGGGCTTTGGAAAGATCATGGACCTTGTCTCGATCTCTGTGCCTTTAGCTTTTGTTTTTGGACGCATAGGAAACTTTCTCAATCAAGAGCTTATAGGGCGAGAGACCGATGTGCCTTGGGGCATCTACGTCGATGGAATACTGCGTCACCCCTCACAGCTCTATGAAGCGATACTTGAGGGATTTGGTGTGTTTTTGGTGGTGTACTTTTACCGCAAATACCAAAGATATTCAGGAGAACTTTTACTTGTCTATGGCTTTAGCTACGGTATCTTTCGCGCGATCGCTGAGATATGGCGCGCACCAGATGAGCATATAGGTTATGTGTGTTGTGATATGATCACCCAAGGACAGGTGATGAGCTTAGGGATGAGTGCGCTTGCACTTGTTTTATGGTTTTATTACGATGCAAAAGCAAAGAGAATGAAAATTTAAACTCTATCTTTTCGATGGAGTTTTTTATCACGATGCACCGAGTTTTTCCAGACATAGTTGAGAAGCCAAAATGCACTGAGTGAAATGGTGATAGAGTAAAAAAATGCCCCCGCATAGAGTGGAACAAATATATTGTCAAAATTTTGGCTAAACCACTCAAGACTCATCTCTACAGGTTCGATAGAGGTCCCTAGCATATAGCTTCCCGTGAGATATTCGATGTAATAAATAGGTGGCATCGTAAAAGGGTTACTGATCCAGCACATGAGGAGCGCTATAGGTGTGTTAAAGCGAAAAATAGGCATAAAAGCGATCACAGCAAGCATCTGCATAGGCATCGGGATAAAAGCGATAAAAAGTCCAAGTAAAACCGCGCGTGAGACCATTTTTCTATTGGTTGAGAGATACTCAGGTGGTATCTTATACTTTTTGATAAAAGCTTTTATTCTCTCACTTTTGGATGTTTTTTTTAGGGTTTTTCGTATCATGTACAGAGCTCTTTTCTAAAAGTGGGTGAATTATAGCAAAGAGAACTTATTTTTTTAATAATATGCTAAAATTGCACATATTATTTTAAGGTTTTGTAACAATGTCATTTGAAAAACTCGGACTCATTAAGCCACTTCTTGGAGCGATTCAAGAATTAGGCTACACGGAGCCCACAACGATCCAAAAAAGAGCGATCCCTCTTGTATTAGCCAAAGAGGATGTTTTTGCAACGGCACAAACAGGTACGGGTAAAACAGCCGCTTTTGCCTTGCCTATGTTACAAAGACTTAGAAACACCACAGCAGATGAGAACCGTCCACTCCGTGGTGTGATCCTCTCTCCTACACGCGAGCTCTCCATCCAAATCCACGAAGATATCACGAACTATGCAAAACATATGCACGTAGAGTGCGCTATTTTGGTGGGTGGAAAAGATATCGAGATGCAACAACGCGCTCTTAAAAAAGGGGTCGATATCGTGATCGCTACCCCTGGGCGTTTTTTAGAACTTGCTGAGAAGGGCTTGGACCTGAGCCATATTGAGATCTTGGTACTCGATGAAGCGGATAGAATGCTCGATATGGGTTTTTCTAAAGAGATCCGCCGTATACATCCCATGCTTCCAAAGCGCCACCAAACACTTCTCTTTTCTGCGACCTACAGCGATAAGGTGCGTAAACTCTCTAAGCTGATTTTAACCAAACCTGCATTTATCGAGAGCTCTAAGCGTAACTCAACGGTCGATACGATCAATCAGATCGCCTATATGGTCGATACCGATAAAAAAGCGGCTCTTTTGGCATATTTAATAGGCTCTCGTAACTATCCGCAAGTGCTTGTGTTTACTCGTACTAAAGTGAGCGCGGATACTCTCTATGAAGAGCTACAAAAAGATGGGCTTAAATGTGGTGTGATCCATGGTGACAAAACACAGGCAAACCGTCTTAAGACACTCACGCAGTTCAAAGAGGGAAAGATCCGCGTTTTGGTAGCGACCGATATCGCTTCGCGTGGGCTTGATATTGAAGAGCTTCCTTATGTGATCAACTATGAGCTTCCCTCTGTGCCGGAGGATTATGTCCACCGTGTTGGACGTACAGGGCGTGCAGGGCGTGATGGTGAAGCGATCTCACTTTTGGATATCTATGAGAAATACGATATCAAAGATATTGAGCGCGTGATCGGGATGAAGATCCCAAAAGAGACGGTCGAGGGCTTTGAGCCAGACCCAACGATCCGCCGAAAAGATGTAGAAGAGACAAAACTCAAAAGTGAGCATAAAAAGCCACAGGTAAAAAAGCTGCCAAAAAAAATGTTCAAATCACCTACAACAAGCAAAAAAAGAAAAACGACCAAAAGAGGCAATAAGTAGCCTTGGGATGTGGGAGAATTACCTTTTAGAGATCCTCTATAAAGATGAGTATCTCGTAGCGATCAACAAGCCAAGCGGGCTTTTGGTGCATAAGTCTATGATCGATAAAGATGAGATCTATTTTGCGATGAAGATGCTGCGTGACCAGATCGGGCAGTATGTTTATCCTATCCACAGACTTGATAAACCCACTTCTGGCGTTTTGCTCTTCGCGCTTGATTCTGAGACAGCGCGACTTATGAGTGAGCAGTTTGCTAGCCATACGATTCAAAAGACCTACATTGCAATGGTGCGTGGCTATGTCGATGCACACGGAGTGATCGATTATGCGCTCAAAGAGAAGCACGACAAGATGACCGATAAAAAAGCCGACAAAGAAAAACCAGCGCAAGAGGCGATCACAGAGTATTTCTCCCTTGGAGAGATCGAGCTAGATCATCCTGTAGGGCGCTATGAAAAAACACGCTATTCCCTTGTGAAACTCTTGCCAAAAACGGGCAGAAAACATCAACTTCGTCGCCATATGAAACATATCTCGCATCATATTTTAGGCGATACGAAGTATGGAAGAGGGGAGCATAATATCTTTATCCGCGAGCACTTTGGATGTCATAGACTTTTGCTTCATGCCAAAAGGCTTGAGATACGCCACCCTTACACACAAGAGCCACTTATCTTGGATGCACCTTTGGATGTAGTATTTGAGGAGATGGCGAAACTTTTTTCTTATTCTTTTGAGACTTAATTGAGATATTTTTTTTGTATAGTATTTCATAGCAATTCACAAAGGAGAGGGTGATGAGTTTTGAATACCTTGAGTGGAATGATGAATACAGCTGGAATATTGTCAAGATCGATCGAGAACATCGCAAACTCTTACGCGTTCTCAAAAATATTTTGAATTTTCAAACAGATGAGTACACCAAAGAGGATATGAAAGAGGTCGCCTATACGCTCCACTCTTACATAGCTTTTTTATCGCATGAAGAGAAGATCCTTGAGTCTATCGCTTTTCCTGAGCTTCAAGCACACCGCGATGAACATGCAAAAATAGCCCAACAGATCACTCTTATCATCAAAAATATCTCTAATCTCAAACTGATGCAAAGTAAAACAAAAGCGATCACCAAGCAACTCTTGGTTCATCACCTTGCAAATGAAGACACGAAAGTCAAAAAGTTTCTCCTTCCACACCATATCACCCTAGCAGATGAAGAGGTGTACGATCTCAATTCACACGCTTAGCGTGGGCGTTTGAGTGTTTTGAAAAATTCCATCTCATGGCGACGTAAAAGCCTGATAATATTTGTAGAGCCTGGCACGCCTGTTGGATCTCCTGCTGTGAGAATATAGCTTCGCTCCATAAAGATCACGCCCCTTTGTTCCCCCTGTAGTACAACTTCGCGCATCATTTGAGAGAGAGAATCTTCTTTGACATAAAAGGCTGGAACCACACCCCAGCAGATGGTCAAAAAGCGTGCAGTCTTTGGGCTATGAACCACGGCATAGATATCACGACGCGGTCTATATCTAGCGATCTTGCGCACCGATGTACCTGAAGATGTGACCGAGATAAGCCCCCAAGCATCGACATCTTTACACAGTTTTACCGCCGCTTCGTTGATGCTGTCGGTAACGTCATCTTTTCCAAAAATGTCAAATTTATCAAAAGGGTAGTTCTTCTCAGCACCTTGAATTGTTTGGCACATTGTCTTGACAACAAGCTTGGGATGTAGCCCTACCGCACTCTCTTCTGAGAGCATCACCGCATCTGTGCCATCGAGGACGGCATTGGCGATATCGCTGATCTCAGCACGTGTGGCGCGCTCTTTGTCGGTCATAGAAAGCAGCATCTGCGTTGCTGTGATAACAGGCTTGCTCGCTGCATTTGCTTTGGCGATGAGCATCTTTTGTAAGGAGGGCACGTCAAAAAAAGGCACTTCTATTCCCAGATCTCCACGTGCGACCATGATCCCATCACTTACTTTGAGGATCGCATCGATATTCTCCACCGCATCAAACTTTTCTATCTTGGCAAAAAGCTGAATATTGGCATCGTGCTTTTGTATGATTGCGCGCGCATCGTTCATATCTTGGGCATTTTGCACAAAGGAGATCGCCATAAAGTCGATATCGTTTTGTATTCCCCAAAGCATATCTTGCTTGTCTTTGGATGTAAGGATATTTATCCCTAAGTAGGTGTTTGGAAAATTGATCCCTTTTTTTGAAGAGAGAATTCCTCTGTTTTCAACAACTACACTTACACTTGAGGGAGTTGTGGATGTAACCACGGTGCGGATCATCCCATCGTAAAGATAGACGGCATCTCCTTTTTTGAGCTGATCTAAGATCGTGGGCTGGTTAATAGAGACCCTATATTTATGTTTTGTGACCTGATAGCCCAAGATATCTTTTTTTAAAAACTCTATGGTGTCATTTTCTTCGAGTTCAAAAGAGCTTTCCAGTGCTCCCACACGCACTTTTGGACCACTGATATCTTGTAAGACACCCACCATATAGCCAGTATTTTGCTCTGCTTGGCGTATCTTTTGTAGTACCGATGAGTGGTACTCGTGCGAGCCATGAGAAAAGTTGAGACGAAAGACATTGACACCCTCAAGAATAAGTGCTTCTATCATCTCTAAAGAATCAGAGGCAGGACCGATCGTGGCTACTATTTTTGTTCTTTTTTTCATCTATCAATCCCTTTTAAACGAAATAATTGTATGATAATATCATATGTTTTGATAGATTAAATTACAAATAACAAAGAGCAACAATGATAAAAATAATAGACACAAAAGAGTTCTCCCATTTTTTACGGATACATAGAAATGAAGTGATCAAAAGATGGCTTGGCAAAAATGAGGTCCAGCACATTCTTCACAGACATTCTCTTCCGATCATTGATAAAAATACCCATATTCTTTATGAATTTTGCGATTGTTATATCAGTGTGATCCAGTGGGGTTCGACCATCTCTGAGTGTCAAGTCAAACTTGAATTTTTAGAGCTTCTCAACAACTACAGCATCACAACAGCTGAACTTTTTACGATGATCACACGACTCAAAACCTCCATAGAAGAGATCATCTTTGAAAACGGAAACCTCTCTTTTAACCTCCAAGCAGAGATCGAAACACTTACTATCGAGATGTCGCGTGAACTTGCTTCAACTTTTGAGGGGATGCGAGGGGATAATTATGACTATAAGAGTGAAAACTCCAACCTTCTCAATGAGTACAAAAAAGCGGTCGATCTGAGCAATATCGTCTCCAAAACAAATCCAAAAGGGATCATCACTTTTGTTAATGACAAGTTTTGTGAGATCTCAGGCTATACAAAAGATGAGCTGATCGGAAAACCGCATAATATTATCCGTCACCCTGATATGGATAGAGAAGCGTTTAAAGATCTGTGGGATACGATCAAAGCGAAAAAAAGTTGGCATGGGATTGTGACCAATATGAAAAAAGATGGTGGGCAATACATTGTCGATACGAACGTGATTCCGATCCTTGATGTAGATGGGGATGTGACAGAATATATTGCTATCCGTCACGATATTACAGAGCTTGAAGAGACAAAACAACAGCTACGAAACATCAACAAAGCGATGAAAAGTAAGGTCGATGAGCTTTACTCTATGACCCATACGCTTGAGGAAAAAGCGCACAAAGATAATCTCACAGGGATCCACAATAGAGATAGTTTTGAAGAGATATTTTCTCGTGAAATAACGCATGCAAAAGAGGATGGCACCCCTTTGAGTTTGGTGCTTTTTGATCTTGATAACTTCAAAGAGGTCAATGATAGCTTCGGACACCAAGCAGGCGATAATATTCTCATTGAGATCACAAGCGTTGTCTCTCAAAATATCAAGACAAGCGATATCTTTGCAAGATGGGGTGGAGAGGAGTTTGTGATACTTCTTCCAAACACTACGCTAGAAGGAGCGTATAGTTTTTCTCAAAAGCTGCGCGAGATCATAGAAAAACATACCTTTTCGTACAAAGAGAATATCACCGCGAGTTTTGGTGTGGCAGAGCTAGATAGCGAAGATGATAAATCGACACTCTTTCAAAAAGCAGATAAAGCACTCTACACAGCAAAAGCAAACGGACGCAATAGAGTTGAGAGAACCATGGTGCAGTGCGTTAAGTAAACTCAATGCTTGATCGACTGCTCTCAAAGATCCAAAATCTCTCTTTAGGAGTTGTTTTTTTGGCTCTTGCGTATCTTACATATAACTACTACGAGACACAAAAGTTTAAAAATAATCCAATCCCAAGCTCTATGCAAGAGCGAATCGATCAAAAAGCCAAAGAGATCGAGGCAATCATCCAAAAAGTTTACAACATCGATTTTGAGGTTCCAATCTATGTGAGTGATAAGCTCCCTAAGCAAGCGTTTGGAATAACTTTGATGAACAAACAAAATAAAATAGCCATCTATCTTAATAAAAATGTGATGCGAGAGTCTTTTGATTATATGATAGATGATGTCCTTCCTCATGAGTATGCCCATGCACTTCTTTTTAGAATGCAAAGAGGCTATGCGAGAGAGGGTGATGGTCACTCACTAGAGTGGCAAGAAATCTGTCTTAAGCTTGGCGGAAGCCGATGTGATCGTTTTGTCAATCATGATGATGTTATTAGAGAAAAGCTTGGGATGTAGAAGGGATTTACAGTCATTTATTCATTTGTAGCTTTTAGGTGTTATGCTACACCTTTTAAATTAAGGAGCTCAAATGAAAAAACTAACTTTACTCTCATCAGTGGTACTTGGAGCGCTCTTGCTCTTATCGAGTGGATGTGCGCGTGTCGGAAATGACTTTAATGCCAACAATGTTCAAGAGATCAAAATCGGTGAGACAAGCCAAGCAGACATTAAAGCGATGTTTGGAAAACCGTGGCGTGTTGGTATGGAAAATGGTGTGACACAATGGACATACGGGCGCTACACCTACCGTCTGATCGGTGATACAGATACAAAAGACTTGGTCGTGAAGTTTAAAGACGGCAAAGTAAGTGCCTATAACTTTAACACTACGGATGTAGAGTAATATCTATAAAGTTTTACAGTCTAGGAAGTTGCTTGAAAATTTCTTGGCTGTAACTATTTGGTAGATTGTACAGAGTAGCATAACTTTGAAAGTTTGAAACTACGCCGTAGATTTCCTCTATAATACCCTTAGCATCTTGAATGCTATGCTTTTTTGCAAGCTCTAGTAAGTGATTGAGTGTTGGCTTTTTACCCTCACCAAGGTAGGTAGTGCTGTGCTCACCACCAGGTCCAAAAGAGAAAGTAAGATCGTAAGCAGGGCTAAGTTTCCAATTATTATTTTGATCGAGTATATAAGAAAAGTTTTTTGCATGATCATCGCGGTTATGAGTGAGGAGATTAAATACTGCTAGTTTATAAGCTTTTTGTACCTCATTTACATCTTTTGTAAGATGAAGAGTAAGTTTTAAAATATCTTCATAATCTAAGCTAGGGAGTCTATAGTCACTGTGCACCATACCTGCGAGCGAGTGAATGTGAATTCTTGCATCACCTATCCTATCAAACCTTTTAATTGCAAAGTAGCTTTGTTTCTTTCCCTCTAGCAGTCGTGTGTCACCTATAAAAATACCTGCATCTTGTGCCATAAGTGAATAGATGTATTCAAGTGTACCTATATGTGGGCTGTCGCCACTCCCTGCAAACTTCACCATATAATGCTCGTATCCGTTTTGTAAAGTTTGATTTGAAGGGAGGAGATGGTTTTGTTGATTAAGTTGTACCATTATCTTAGGTCTAGCCCCAGCGCTTGAGCCATTATTTGCTAAAAGAGTCTCTAAATTTTTTGCACTTACACCTTTTAAAATTTCTTGTGAGGAGAGGGCGAGTTCATCTAGGCTGATTTTTTCTTGCGTATTTGTACTCTCTATGAGAGGCTCATAACTTAGTGCTCCGATTCCAAATCTGCCTACCATCATCAATCTATCAAGTGGTGTAATATCTGCAAAATTTCTGCCTTGACTCATAATGTGTCGGTCAATAAGAAGCTTACCCCATCCATCAGGCAATGAATCTGCAAAAACACCAAAGAGACCATCAAATACTCTGTCATCACAGACTTTGACTCCAGGGTCAAGAGGAAGTTTATATGGTGAAAGTTCGATAGCACTTTTTAAAAATGCACTCTCATATTCAAAGTAAATTTTTCTATTAGTGTATGCAAGTCTTCCTACTTTAAGTTTTTCATTTCTTTGGTGTAAAAAAACATCTACCAGTTTTGTGCTCATTTGAGTGTTCCCCTTTTTTTAGGTGTTTTTCCTTTATGGAGTAAAAGCGCATCAAGTGATTCAAAACTTGCTTCTTGGGATGTGGCGATACGAGTAAAATAATCTAAACAATCTAGTACAACAGAGAGTTTCAAGAGGGATTCTAAAGAGATGTGACCACTACCTTCAAATCTTTTAAGGCTCCCTAAACTTACTCCACTCTTTTTTGCCAAACCTTCTTGTGTGAGTTGCAAGCTCAATCTTTTTTGTCTAAAATTCTCTTTGAGTTGTTCCATAACTGATTGTGGAGTATTTAGATTTATAGCTAACATATTGGTCCTATGTGTGATAATACTCTTATTATAGCTAATATATTAGATTTTTTAAATAACTGTCTTTCTATTTTGAACTTTTTGAAAAAAAGTATTATAAGGAGTAGTTTTAGATAGTTAAAAATCGCTGTAAATGCTTAAAATAAGGGGAGTTGAAGTTGTGGCTCCGGATACTGGATTCGAACCAGTGACCAAGTGATTAACAGTCACCTACTCTACCGCTGAGCTAATCCGGAATATTGTAAGAAGTTCTAAAAAATGGTGTCAGAGGGGGGACTTGAACCCCCGACCCCCGGCTTATGAGACCAGTGCTCTAACCAGCTGAGCTACCCTGACACTTTATTTTGTAGGTCGGAATTATACATCTCTAAAACTTTAAGTTTCCTAAGATAGAAAAAAAAAGTAAAAAAAGAACCTAAAATATCCCTTTTCAGCTTCTGTATCAAGTATGCTTATGCTTGTTGCTAAATAAAGTTTAGTCAAAGTGACTAAGACTATTGACTTTATTCCATTTTTGATGTATATTTTCAATCCAAATATATTATTTTTCAAGGAGATATTTTATGAATTTTAAACCATTAGGAAAAAGGGTTCTCGTCAAGAGACTCGAAGAGGAAACTACAACGAGTTCAGGTATTATCATCCCTGATAATGCAAAAGAGAAACCTTCAAGTGGTGAAGTGATCGCAGTGAGTTCTGAAGTAACAGAGATCAATTGTGGTGACACTGTCGTTTTTGGAAAGTATTCAGGCAACGAGATATCTTTAGAAGGTACTAAGTATCTTGTAATTGACACAGATGATATCTTTGGAATCATCGGATAATTTTTAAAATCAACACAAATATAAAGGAATAAAATATGGCTAAAGAGATAATTTTTTCAGACAAAGCAAGAAATTCACTTGCTCGTGGTATTGCACAGCTCACAGATGCAGTAAAAGTGACAATGGGACCACGCGGTCGTAACGTACTTATCAAAAAAAGTTACGGTTCTCCTGTGATCACAAAAGATGGTGTGAGTGTTGCAAGAGAGGTTGAACTCAAAGATACACTCGAAGATATGGGTGCACAGCTTGTCAAAGAAGTAGCATCAAACACAGCTGATGAGGCGGGTGATGGTACAACGACAGCTACAGTTCTTGCAAACGCGATCTTTCAAGAAGGGCTTCGCAATATTACAGCTGGAGCAAACCCGATCGAAGTAAAACGTGGTATGGACAAAGCGTGTGCTGCGATCTTAGAGAACCTCAAAGCTGCTTCTAAAACGATCAAAGATAAAAATGAGATCGCACAGGTTGCAACTATCTCTGCAAACTCTGATAAAGAGATCGGTGATATGATCGCTGAGGCTATGGATAGAGTAGGGCAAGATGGTGTAATCACTGTTGAAGAAGCAAAAGGGATCGCTGATGAGCTTGACGTAGTTGAGGGGATGCAGTTTGACCGTGGTTATTTAAGCCCATACTTCATCACAAATACTGAGAAAATGATCGCTGAGATCGAAAACCCATACATTTTACTTGTAGATAGCAAGATCTCAAGTCTCAAAGATATGCTTCCAGTATTAGAGCAAGTACAAAAAACATCACGTCCACTTCTTATCATCGCTGAGGATGTAGAGGGTGAAGCGCTTTCTACTTTAGTGGTAAATAAACTTCGTGGAATCCTTAACATCTCTGCAGTAAAAGCTCCAGGATTTGGCGATAGAAGAAAAGCGATGCTTCAAGATATCGCAATTTTAACAGGTGGTACAGTGATCGCTGAGGAGACTGGACATACACTTAGTGGTGCAACACTTGATATGCTCGGGCAAGCTTCACGCGTGGTGATCGATAAAGATAACACTGTGATCGTCAATGGCGCAGGAACACAAGAAGCAGTACAAGTAAGAATCAAAGAGATCAAAGTACAGATCGATGCAACTTCTAGCGAGTATGACAAAGAGAAACTTCAAGAGCGTCTTGCAAAACTTAGCGGTGGTGTAGCAGTTATTAAAGTGGGTGCTGCAACTGAGACTGAGATGAAAGAGAAAAAAGACCGTGTAGATGATGCACTAAGCGCTACAAAAGCAGCGGTTGAAGAGGGTATCGTTATTGGTGGTGGAGCGGCTCTTGTTCGCGCGGCTGCTAAAGTAAACCTTGAGCTTGAGGGTGACCAAAAGATCGGATGTGAGATCATCTTACGTGCGGTTAAAGCTCCGATGAAACAGATCGCTGCAAACGCTGGTTATGACACAGGTGTTGTGGTAAATGCAGTAGAAAATGCAGAGAATGAAAACATCGGCTTCAACGCTGCAACGGGTGCATATGTAGATATGTTCGAAGCGGGGATCATCGATCCACTTAAAGTAGAGCGTGTCGCACTCACAAACGCTACATCAGTAGCAAGCTTACTTCTTACAACAGAAGCAGCTATTTATGAACTTCCAAAATCTGATGCAGAAGACCTTACTGCAGGTATGCCACCACAAATGGGCATGCCAGGGATGATGTAGTCATCTCTAGGTTCTATAAAGAGCGCCTTTTATAAAGCGCGCTCTTTTTTTTAACATCAAAAAAAGCGATACAATTGGTCAAACTTCTTTACCTTCCTCTTCTCTTGTCTCTTTCCTTGTCTGCTGATCCTCTTTACTCGTTTAAAAGTCTGAGCATAAACTATCTAGACTGGACAAAATCTACAGAGAAAAAAACAGCACACAAAGATTTTACTTATCTCAAAATCGATGGAGGTTTTGGCTATGAATGGATCGATTTTTTTGGATACATCTCTTTAGAAAACCCTACAAAGTCCTATTATCAGGAGTTTCCAAACAACCGAAGATATGTTGGTTTTGCAGATATTGATATAGAGATCAAAAACAACTTCAAACTTCACATCCAAGACTTTTATGCTAGAAGTGAGGCATTTAGTGTCAATGACTTTGTCGTGGGCTTTGCGTATAGATATCAAAACAGTTCTGGATTTTGGATCAAACCATTTTTAGGTTTGCATTTTACCAATGATACCTATTTTGATGGGCTCAATGGCTTTATGGGTGGATGGACCTTTCATCTGCCTTGGAAATTAGGAGATCAGAAGTTTGCTCTGTTTCAATGGAATGAGATCGAATTTGCACGAGATAAGAAGTTTTATCAACACCAAGGAAGCCCAATAGGCGATTCAAAAAGCTACGGGCTCAACGGTGCGATGAGCTTTTGGTGGTATATCAGTGATGCTACTTGCACCGGTTTAGAGTATCGATATGCAAAACATAAACTTGGCAGTATCGAGTATCAAGAAGCTTTTGTTTACAATCTCAAATACTATTTTTAATTCCCTTTTTATCCCTCCTATTTCCTTTTAACGATTAAATCATAAACTAAGATTATCTAAGCTACACTCTATCAAAATATTTAAGATCGTTTGGAGTTTCGTATGGAAAAAAATGCATGGCATAGTCTAGAGTATCAGGATGTATTGCAAAAGTTAGAGTCGTCCGAACATGGTCTAAGTGCAGAGGATGCACAAAAAAGACTTGAAAAATATGGTCCAAATAAACTTCAAGAACAAAAGAAAAAGAGCGCTTTTGTGCGCTTTATGCTTCAGTTTCATAACCTTTTGATCTATGTCCTTCTCGCAGCAGCGCTTGTGACATTTTTACTCGATCATATGATCGATTCGGTGGTTATCTTGAGTGTTGTCATTATCAATGCGATCATTGGATTTATTCAAGAGAATCGTGCTGAAAATGCGATGGAGTCGATTCGAAAAATGCTCGCATTTAGCGCGATTGTGATGCGTGATGGGAAAAAGCAAAAGGTCAACAGCGAAGATCTTGTGATCGGAGATATTGTACTGCTTGAAGCGGGTGATAGGGTCTTAGCAGATACGCGTCTTTTTCAAACACACGGGTTTAGCGCACAAGAAGCACTCTTGACAGGGGAATCAGCCCCTGTGGATAAAACACCAAAAAGTGTAGAAGAGGATGCGACGATCGGGGATAGATACTCGATGGTATTTGCAGGAACAACCATCGCAAGCGGACAAGCAAAAGGGGTGGTCGTAGCAACGGCGAATCAAACAGAACTTGGTCTGATCAATGGGATGTTGGGGAGTGTTGAAGTTTTGACAACGCCACTTGTAGAGCAGATGGATCGATTTGCAAAATGGCTAACTGTATTTATTCTCTCTTTCTCTGCCGTTATCTTTTTGATCGGTTACTACCTCAAAGATATTCCTTTTACTGAAGCGTTTATGGCGGTTATTGGACTCTTTGTCGCTGCGATTCCTGAGGGGCTTCCAGCAGTTTTGACCATCACTTTAGCGATTGGTGTTCAGGCGATGGCACGACGAAATGCGATTGTGAGACACCTCCCAGCGATCGAGACGATAGGTTCTGTCTCGGTGATCTGTTCTGATAAAACAGGAACACTCACACAAAACGAGATGATGGTACAAACCCTTGTTACATCCCAAGAGATATACTCTATCGGCGGATCAGGATATGAGCCAACGGGTGATATCTACAGGGGTGAAGAGGAAGTGGAAGTAGAAAAAAATCCTCTCTTCAGGCTTGCAGGAAAAAGCTCTATCTTGTGTAGTGATGCGCAACTCCAAAATAAAAATGGTGTATGGAGTATCGATGGAAGCCCTACAGAGGGGGCGATCGTTGCTTTTGCACACAAGGTAGGTTTGGATGTAGAGGAGGTTAAAGCGAACTATTCGCGTGATGATATGATCCCTTTTGACTCTAAACACAAATTTATGGCGACCCTCAATCATAACCATCAAGGCGATTCTATGATCGTTGTCAAAGGTGCCGCGGAGATCATCTTGAAGATGTGTACACTCCAGTATGTTGATGAAAAAAATACCCAAAGTATCGATAGAACGTATTGGGAGAGAGAGGCTCAAGAGGTGGCATCTAAAGGGCAACGTGTCCTCGCTCTAGCGTACAAAAAGATCCCTCATGAAAAATCATCTTTGAGCTTTGAAGATCTTGAGGATGATCTTGTGCTGATCGCTTTTGTGGGATTGATAGATCCACCAAGACCAGAAGCGATCGAAGCGGTCAATGAGTGTCATAGTGCAGGGATCGATGTGAAGATGATCACAGGAGATCATGCTATCACCGCAGCTGCGATCGGGCGCACTATCGGACTCAAAGCGTGTGATAATGTCCTTAGTGGAAGCGATATAGAAAAACTCAGTGATGAAGAGCTCGGTGAAGCGGTACTTAAAACAGATATCTTTGCACGCACGACACCAGAACATAAACTTCGCCTCGTTACAGCTCTTCAAGCGCACTCAAAAGTGGTCGCGATGACAGGAGATGGGGTCAATGATGCACCAGCACTCAAACGCTCCAATGTAGGGATAGCGATGGGGAAAAATGGGACAGAAGCTGCCAAAGAATCGAGTGAGTTTGTTCTTACAGATGATAACTTTGCCTCTATTGTAAGCGCTGTAAGAGAGGGGCGACGTGTTTATGACAATATCAAAAAAGTGATCAGTTGGACACTCCCTACAAACGCTTCTGAAGCCTCGGTCATCATCATCGCAATCCTCTTTGGAATGGCGATGCCCATCACCCCGATTCAGATCCTTTGGGCAAATATGATTACAGCCGTCACCCTTGGTATCGCACTTGCCTTTGAGGGGGAAGATAAGAACATTATGAAGCGTGCTCCAAGAGCTTTGGATGAACCGATATTAAACGCTACGCTTGTGTGGCAGATTCTCTATGGAACGCTACTTTTTCTTATTGCGATCTTTAGTTTTTATTATTACGCGGTTCAAGCAGATGCAAATATCGATCATGCGCGCACTTTAGCATTTAACACCCTTGTCTTTATGGAGATATTCTACCTCTTTTATGTGCGAAATATGAACACTCTCACCACAAGTTTTTCAGAAGTGATGGGGAGCAAAGCGGTATGGATCGCAGTGGGCGTGGTCTTTTTCGCGCAGATGGCTGTAACCTACATCCCATTCTTTCAAGCAGTCTTTAAAACGACTCCACTTTCGCTCTTTGACCTTACTCTTATAATGGGTGCAGGCTTTGGGATGTATGCCCTATTAGAGCTTGAAAAATATATTCGTATCAAGAGACGAGAGAAAAGATCAGCCTAAAAACTGATGTATCTCTCTGAGTATCTCATTTTGTTTGCTTGTGAGATACTCCTCTATCCTCTTTTTGCTACTTTGGGTTGTGTACATCCCAAAGATTATTTTGAGGATCTTCTCATCTTCATAGACCGTTTTAATGTACTCTAGATCTATCTCAAGCATCTCATTATTGATCAAAAGGGTGGTTGCTCTTTGGCGCTTGAGAAGCTTCTCTTCCTCTTGATTTTGCAAAAAGACACTGATCCCTTTTGCTGAGATATCATACACCTCAAACTCATGGCCATTCACAAGGATAAAGAGCGCTCCATTGGTTTTGACTCGAATCCCATCGCGCTGGTGCATCCCCTCTTTGGCAAGGTAAAAGTTTTGGATAGTAAAACGGGTTTCTTTACTATCAACGATCTCACCTATGATCACCGAGGAGCTCTTTTTTTCATTATAGATGATGGTGATCTCATTTTTTTCTTTTAAAGAGATAAGGTGTTTTCTATCGACATCAAGCTCGATTGCTTCATTACTTACACGCAGTATCTTTGCAAAGTTTTTGAGCGGGATCCCTTTATAAAATGTGAGAATTTGTACCCTCTCTAGTTTATTGATCTTGAAATACTCAGCGACTTTTTCATCGATATATTTGCGAGGTGGAACTATTTTTTCTTTGATGATATTATGCGAGACAATAGGGTCAAAGATGCGCGTAAATAAAAAAATATCGTACTTACCATCTCGGCTGTGGTTGATTTGGATCACTTTATTATTATTGGCAAAAAAATCATGCGTGCTAAAAAAGTCAAAGAGCTCATTTTCTTTGTCAACGCTCAAAGTTTTACAAAGAATATGAAGGGCATTTTTTTTACTAAGGTAGTTTAGGTTGAGAACATCCAAAATATGCTGGCTGATAAAAACGACCTTGGAATCTTTAAAAACGATCACTCCGCTTGGAAGAGAATCAAAAAGTGAAAAGTAACTCATATTAGATCCTTGCATATACGCAAATTTTAGCATATTTTATGTAGAATAAAAAGATATTAAGAAATGGACATAAAGTATGCAAAACCCTTTTGAAACAGGTCATATCAAGAACTATCTTCTCTTTTATGTCGGGATCGTTGTGATTATGATCCTTTTTTTTATTGCGAGTACACTTTTTCATGAAGTGGAGCAAAAAGAGAAGAAGATATTTTCTACACAGATAAGTGAAGAACCTTTGGATGTAGAGGAAGAAAAAGAAAAAGAGGAGCCAAAACAAAAATTTGAGCTTCTAGAAAAAGGGTATTAGATTCCGTGTCAAGCACGGAATGACGGAGTGTTTGAGATTCCGTGTCAAGCACGGAATGACGAAATCTCATACACTTCGTCACCCTGAACACAAGGTTGTCACCTTGAACACAAGGTCGTCACCCTGAACTTGATTCAGGGTCTTATTACTCTTTTGTGACGATATAGAGTTGCTCGTGTTTAAGACGTTTGAGAATATCCATCACAGAGACAAAGTCTTGAAAGCGTGACTCTTTATCACTTCGTAGAACAACTGTCTGATCCTTAGAGATAGCAGAGAGTTTTTTCTCTAGCTCACCAGCGTTCACTTTCTCCTCTTCATAAAACATCTCACCATTTGCTTTGACATAGATCGTGATCTCTTTTTTCGTATCCTCTTTTTGTGTCGCTTTGGCTTCTGGCAACTCGATAGGAATGATCCCTTGTTTGATAAAGGTCGCAGTGGTAAGGACCATCACTAAAAGCACAAGCATAATATCGATAAAAGGGATGACATTGATATCATCAAATCTTTTACGCGTTTTTTTACACTTAGCCATGATTTTTACTCATTGCTCTATCTTGTGCTACATCATAAACAGTGAGGATCTTCTCTACCTTGCGTAAGAGGATCGTATAGCAAACAATAGCAGGCATCGCTACGATCAGACCCATTGCCGTTGCTTTGAGTGCGAGGGCTAGACCTACCATGATCTCTTTTGCATCAACTGCTCCTACATCCCCCATGCTATAAAAGGTGAGCATAATCCCGATAACAGTTCCCAAAAGCCCTACATAAGGGGCATTTGAACCGATAGAACTGATAACACCTATATTGTTTGTAAGATCCATCTCTAAGAGGTCTCTGTGGTCATAATCCTCTATGCGTACGCTCTTGTAAAACATCATTCTTTCTATAAAAAGCCAAAGGGTGACGATACTCATCAAAACGAGTAATCCTATCACGCCATAATCGAGTGTCTCTTCTGCGTATGCTAATAAGTTGTGTGCTTCCATTCATTATCCTTAAATTGTAGTAGTACTGTTGTTCCAATATTTGGTTGTGATTTAAAATTGAGTGCGATCCCATGTGTATCGCAAAACCTTTTGACCATACTCAAGCCGATTCCAAAACCTTTGACGCTTTGATCACTTTGGTAGTAGGTATCAAAAATTTTAAGTAGTTCTACTTCATCCATCCCACATCCATAGTCACGAATACGAAGCTGATTATTTTGGAGGTCTATCTCGAGTATATTGGAATGAGAAGAGTATTTTATCCCATTATCAAGGAGGTTGTCAATCACCTTGCCTAGCCCAATTTTGTCTTGAAAAAGCTCTATCTCTTCGAGTGAGAGCCGAAACTCTACTTGAGGATAGAGTGCTTTAAAAAAAGCAACACGATCCTCTATGAGTGTGTGGAGTGCAAAATCTTCTCTTAGTTCTTGCATCGTCTGTGTCTTGATCATATAATCAAGCTCATTGTAGCGCTCTTTGAGCATATCACAAGCACTCTCAATTCGTGCGATGCGTTTGAGATCTTTTGGCTCTTGAATATTCTTTTTGAGCATATGAAGATTGGTTTGGATCGTACTGATAGGGAGATTAAGCTCATGGAGTGTCTCTTTAGAGAGGTTTTGCAAGTTTGTTGTGTGAAGCTCAAGGGGATCGATAGAGAGCTTAGAGATCATCACCCCTGAGAGAATAATCAAAGAGACGAGAACGACAGAGAGGAGCAAAATATTTTGCGTCTCTAAGACAACGAGAAAATAGTGCAATATCCATAAAAAAAGGGAAGTGGTAATAAAATAGTAGGCAAAAATATTGATACGAAGGTTACGAAACAAGCTTGTACCCTATACCACGGATATTTTCGATACTTAATTCTGGTAAAAGTTGCTTGATGCGGTTGATATAAACGCGAATCGCACCATCACTGCCAGATTCTGCACTACTCCAGAGTTCATTGATAATGAGCTCTTTGGTGACAGGGGCGTTAACGTGTTGCATCAAAAGCAAAAGAAGCTCATACTCTTTTTTGGAGAGTTCGAGTGGTTCCTCTTTGTAAAAGATACGCTTGTGAATGGTGTCGTGAGAGAGATCGCCAACAGATTCTATCTTCGTTGAAGAGACACGTTTAAGCAGTGCGAATATACGCAAAAGAAGCTCATCTGTGTCAAAAGGTTTGGTGATATAATCATCTGCACCATTGATAAAACCCGCCTTGAGCATCTCTTTATCTTTATGGGATGTAAGAAATATCGCTGGAGTTTCATCGTTGGCACTACGAAGCTCGCAAAGAAGCTTCATTCCATCGATCAGTGGCACATTCACATCCAAAAGATAGAGATCAAACTTGGCACTATAGGTCGCATCAAGAGCATCTTGCCCGTTGGTGCAATGCTGCACACTATAATCGTTTTCTTCTAAAAGATCGACAAGGGTCTCTGCAAAGAGCGTGTCATCTTCTAAAAGTAAGATCTTATTCGACATCCTGCAATGCCCATCCTATGGCTTTACCTGCATACATAGGCACGACACCATTATAATTATCAGGAACGACAAAGGCTCTTTGTTCGAGGATCACCTCTTTAAACTCAGGGCAGATCCCATAGATATTTTGTGCATTATCGCTCACAAAAGCTTGGAGGTTTGAGAGCTTTCCAAATTGATCGAAGATCTCACAAAGAAGTTGCAGAGCAATTGGTGCTGTAAATACACCCGCTGCACATCCGCAAGACTCTTTTTTATGCTGTGGATGTGGTGCAGAATCAGACCCAAACATCACCTTTGGATGTGCTTCAAGTGCGACACTCAAAAGCGCATCAAGATCCTCTGGACGTTTTGCGATCGGCTTGCAAAAGAGGTGTGGTTGCATCAAGCCACCTACGACATCATCAAGAGTGATGAGAAGGTGGTGTACTGTGATGGTTGCATAAAGGTTCTCAAACTTATCGAGCATCGCCACCGCTTCTTTAGTCGTGATATGCTCCATGATGATCTTGAGCTTTGGAAACGATGTCGCCAAAAGCTCATAGATGCTCATAAACTCTGCTTCTCTGTCCATCACAAAACCATCTGTTTCTCCGTGTACGCATAGAGGGATCCCAAGATCACTCATCGCTTGAAGAGTAGGGCGCATCTCCTCGATATCAAACGAAGAGACTCCCCCCTCTGAGTTTGTCGTAATTCCAGCCGGGTAGAGTTTGATAGCGAGGATATCATCAGCCACGCTCTCTAAAAATGTTTTGTCATAGTTTTTGTAAAAAAGAGTCATATAAGGTTCAAAAAAATCGTTTGGAGCAGCTGCGAGGATTCTCTCTTTGTAAGCACGTACATCATCGAGTGTTTCAACTGGAGGAACAAGATTTGGCATCACAAGCGCACCACTAAAAGTAAAAGCACTCAGCGGTGCAACATTTTCAAGCATCACGCCATCACGAAGATGCAAATGCATATCTAGGGGCATTAAAAGAGAGTGAGTTTTCATAAATATCCTTCGTTATTCTTATATGATAAGTTTTTTGGAAGTTTATTATAACGAATTTACTCTGTGGACTCTTTTATACATTGAGTTCTTGACAAATGAATCGTTTGTGCACTACAATTGTATATACGAAATTTTGATGAGGTAGATGATGAAACAGGCAATCAATATAAGACTTGAAAAAGATGTTGTCAAAACATTGGATGAATATGCTCAAGAGCTTGATAAGACAAGAACAAGCTTAGTTGAAAAAGCGATTGAATTATATTTTGATAAGCTAGATGAGATGGTCGCTGATAAAAGAATAGATGATTTAAAAGCGGGAAAAACTACAGTCGTACCTCTTGAAGAAGTATTTAAAAAAGCCGGTATTGATGTATAGCGTAGCTTTTGATAAAGAAGCAGAGAGAGAATTTTTGAAACTTGAGCGACAAGCTCAACTTCTTATTTCATCCAAAATTTTAGACCTAAAAAACGGAAAGTTTGCAAACGACAAACAGTTAAAAGGCAAACATAAAGGTAAATTTCGAAAGCGCGCAGGCGATTATCGTATTATCTACTTAAAAGAGAACAATCTTCTTGTTATCTCTGTCATTCGCATTGCTCATAGAAAAGAGGTCTATTAAGCGAGAGTGACTTAGAATTTAAGTCGACTCTTTTATAAAAGCACACAGAGCATCAAAAACAAGTGGCTTAGAGTAGTAATAGCCTTGTATCTCGTCACACTCTTGTTCTTGTAAGAATATCACTTGTTCTTTTGTTTCTACACCCTCAGCTGTGATGAAAAGATCAAAGGTCTTGGCAAGCACTATGATCGCTTTTGCTATGGCGACGCTCTCGTGCGAGTCTGGAAGATTGTCGATAAAAGATTTGTCTATTTTGAGACGTGTGACGGGGAGCTTTTGTAGATAGCTCATCGAAGAGTAGCCTGTTCCAAAATCATCGATCGCGAGTTTGACGCCCATAGCACGAAATTTTTCTAAGGTTTCGATCGCATGGACCTCATTGGTCGCGATGTAGCTTTCTGTGATCTCTAGCTCAATATGGCGTGGATCGATCTTTGTTTCTTGGATCGTCTCTTGAAGGGTTTGAACCATATCGCTGTAGTTGAGTTGCACGCTTGAGACATTGATACTGATGGTCTCTAAAAGAGGTGAGTGCTTTTGGAACTTGATAAAATCTTGACACGCTTGTCTGAGGATCCACTTGCCTATTTCGATGATGAGGTGGGTATCTTCGGCGAGTGAGATAAAATCCCCAGGCATTACAAAGCCAAGAGAGGGACTATTCCAACGAACAAGCGCTTCGATGGCACAGATCTTTTCAGTTTTTGAATTGATCTTTGGTTGGTATTGGAGTGTAAACTCATCGCCCGCAGTGATCGCTGACTTGAGTGCGCTGATCATCTCAAGACGCTTCTCGATAAAAGAGGAGAGCTCTTGAGAATAAAATCGAAACTGATTACGCCCACTATCTTTTGCTTGATACATCGCAAGATCGGCATTTTTAATAAGAGTGGTGCTATCTTCTCCATCATCAGGAAAGAGGGAGACTCCCATACTGATGGTGGTGTGGATCTGGTGTTCATTACATCCAAAGGGCTCGTTAAAATCATCCATAAGCTTCATACAAATAGCTTCAACATCTTCATAGTTTTGAATATCTTCGATAAGAAGATTAAACTCATCCCCTCCGATTCTCGCGACCGTATCGGTGTCACGAAGCTGACTTGACAAGCGTTTAGCAATAGAGACAAGAAGCTCATCGCCGATATCGTGCCCCAAAGAATCATTCACCTGCTTGAAGTTATCAAGGTCGATAAAGATAACAGCAGCTCTTTTGTTGTGTCTTTGTGCACGCTTGATCGCTTCTTCTACGCGCGAGATAAAGAGGCGTCTATTAGGAAGGTGGGTGAGGGTATCATGGCTTGAGAGGTGTTCGAGTTTTTTTCGCGAAGTGCTGAGCTGTTTTTCTCTTTGTTTGAGATTTTGCGCAAGATCATTGATATTGCGCGAGATCATCCCCAGCTCATCATCTGTTTGCAGGAGCTTTGAGTTTGAATAGTCTCCAAGTTCGATCTTGTCTATTTGTGCCATCACTTGATCAAGGGGTTGAGCAAGCCAGCGTTTGAAAATACTCACAAGTACACTTGGGATGATAAGTAAGAGCAAGAGTAAAAAGAGGATGAGCTCAAATCTATTCTCTTTTAAAGAGAGGTCTATATTGTATTTGTTCAAAGTAAAAGTGATGTAGCGTAGAGAATCATTATTCTTTTGTGCGCCCGTGTTAATTGCCAGAGCTGCTATATAGGCTTCATTCTCTTCGCTGAGCTCAAAATCACTCAAAGAGGAGCTTCCAAAAGTACCTAGTGAATAGTCTTGAAAACTCTTATCAGCTGAGAGTGCGATGGTCATATCAAGATCGCGCGAGAGCTCTTCAAAATAAAGGGCATTGAGGCGATGGATGATCTCTACGTGAGCGATCTTTTCTCCAAGTACTTCATCGTATATATCGTGGTGAAGCGTAAGGGTGAGATCCTCATTTTGGGTGTCAAAGAGCAAGATCGCATCTTGGGATGTAGGGTAGAACTGATCGTGTTCAAAAGGGATGTTTGGGTCTTCTTTGTAGGCGAGTGCATTATATTTTTGGTCTATTTCGCTTG
>JAVETX010000058.1:0-12717 GCA_034005845.1 Sulfurimonas sp.
AGATACAATACTCAACATACTCGAACAACATAAAGAGAGATTAGACAACTACGAACAACTCAAACAACACTACAACAACCAAAAAACAAGAATAGAGAAGTTAGAATTCTTCTCTAAGTGCAGAAGTATAGATGGTTTCCCTACAAGTGACTCGGTGTATCATTTCAATCCTATTATGATGGTGGCGGAGTTTGGGAGGGAGCAACTTATAACTAAAGAGATGCTAAATGCTATCTGTCCAAACGCAGGATCAAATCAAGAACTCCTTAACGCTCTGAATAAATACTGCCCACAATACCAAATCAATACACCTCTTAGAATAGCTCACTTTTTAGCGCAAACTGCTCATGAAAGCGGATGTTTTCAAAATTTTGGGGAAGGAATATATTATCGTTTAAGTACAGCATTAGCCACATGGCCATCTAGAAATAATGATATAAATAAACTACCTTTGGATGGCAGATATCTCAAACAACCTGATTTGTTTAATGCCGTTTACGGTACAAGAAATGGAAATATTGCAGGAACAGATGATGGATACAATTTCAGAGGTAGAGGGTTAATTCAACTTACAGGAAGAACAAATTATACAAACTATCAAGCATCACATAATGCAAAAAATTCTGATGATATACAAGATTTTATTAATAATCCAAGTTTGATTGCAACAAATATAAATTATGCTGTTGAGTCTGCTTGTTGGTTTTGGGATAGTAACCAACTCAATTTATTAGCTGACCAAAATGTTACAGATGTAACATCTGTAACAAGAAAAATTAATGGTGGTACCAATGGTCTAACAGAAAGACAAGAGTTTTTTGATGCAGTTAAAAAAGTATTAGGAATATAATATGAAAAAATCCATAACAATATTATTAATAGTTTTGTTACAGTCATTATATGGCTATAGCGAAGAAATAGAAAGTATTATTGATGCGTCTTTTATTGATACTGGCTCAAAAAAAATCCCAAACTATCAACAAAAAAGCAACAAGGGGACATTGAAAATAATATTTAAAAAAGGTGATGTAATTACATACGAAGAAAACAGTCTTGGTCGAGTAGAGTTTTCAAAACAAAATATTAAAGGCTCATTGGAAGTTGGCAAAAAAATGATTGCAAAAACAATAACACACGCTAACTTTTTTGATGAAACATTGACTATTTATGGACAACAGTTGAACATAGTTAGCTGTATAAATGAGAAAAATGACATTATTTTAGCAGTAGTGTTAAATTATATGGATTCATCAAGAACTTATCCACAATACATTCGATATAAAGCACAAATCTATATAATTCATAATGACTCATATAAAGCTATAGCAGAAAAAGATAATGTACTGAGTTTAGAAAATTATTGGAACAATATTATTGTTGATAGTCCTGATAGTAACAAAAACCCTTACCCATACTACAACGAAGCAAAAATATTAAAACGACTTTACGAAACAGGCACATGTGATAAAGAAGCCACAGAGGAAGCAAATATTCAAGTGTTAGTTGGAGATAAATGGATACCCCAAGAAGAGAGTTGGAATATAAAAGAAACTATTGCCGACACTATCACAAAAACCATCCTCCAAAAAAAACAACCCCTCTACAAATCCCCCTCCATCGATTCAAAAACAAAAATGTACCTCATAAAAGGTGATAAAGTAGAAATACTCGAAGAAAAAGATAATTGGCTACATATTCTCTACAAAGGCAAAAAAGAGATAAAGGCTTGGATACCAAAAGACGCAGTAGAGCATTAGATGGGTAAACATGTAGTGTAGAAATAAAACTTCTTCAAGAGAAAAAATGGTATCCTTTCACCTTTAAATTTAAAACAATTTTACAGTTGAAACAAGGGACAGCAATGATCAATTCTCTACGTGGAATGAACGATATTATGAGTGAAGACTACGAGCGCTTTACATATTTTATAAATACAGCAACAAAAATAGCACAAAATTATGGTTTTCATTTTATCGAAACGCCACTTTTAGAAGAGACGGCACTCTTTAAAAGAAGTGTGGGTGAATCAAGCGATATTGTGGGCAAAGAGATGTATCAGTTTATCGACAAGGGCGAGAATGATGTATGTTTGCGCCCTGAGGGCACAGCAGGTGTAGTACGTGCTTTTGTCCAAAAAAAGCTTGACCGTGCGGGTGGTTTGCACCGCTTTTTCTACCATGGTGCAATGTTTCGTTATGAGAGACCACAAAAGGGGCGCTTACGCCAGTTTCACCAGTTTGGTGTAGAGAGCTTTGGTGAGGCAAGTGTGTATGAAGATGCGACAATGATTATGATGGTCGCTGATATTTTAGATGCGTGTGGGATCGGCTATAGATTGCAGCTCAACTCCCTTGGAGATCACAACTGTATGCCACAATACCGCGAAAATCTTGTAAGTTATGTCAAAAATATTGCAGATCAAGTGTGTACAGACTGTGTACGACGCCTTGATACAAACCCTATCCGCGTGCTTGATTGTAAAAATGAGAACTGCCAGAGTCTTTATAAAGATGCTCCAAAACTGATCGACAACCTTTGCGGTGAATGTGATACAGATTTTGCAACACTTCAAAAGATCTTAGATGATGCAGGGATCACATATGAGATCGACACCAACCTTGTGCGTGGGCTTGATTATTACTCCAAAACCGCTTTTGAGTTTGTGAGTGACAATATCGGTAGCCAAAGTGCTATTGCTGGGGGTGGGCGCTACGATAGACTTGTAGAGTTCTTAGATGGACGTGCTACTCCTGCGGTAGGTTTTGCGATGGGGATCGAGCGCCTGATGGAGCTTATCGTGATGCCAGAGACGAAGCGTGAGGGGTATTATATCGGTGCGATGGATGAAGAAGCTCTTTCACTTGTGATGCAGCTTGCACACACAAAACGCAAAACAGATAAAACAACGATTGATTATAAAGCCAAAAACCTCAAAAACCACCTCAAAGCAGCAGATAAAGTCAATGCAAAATATTGCTGTATTATCGGTGAAGATGAGCTCAAAAGTGATACAGTTTGGATCAAAGACCTTGAGAACAAAACAGATGAAAAAATCGCAAGAGTGAATTTCTAGTGATAGAGTATATCAGCATCTCATGGGATTTTTTTATCCAGTTTTTTGACCTATTTGTTTTAGTTCTTTTTCTTGGGCTCGTTTCACTTTTTATCTATGATAAATACATCCAAAGAAAGCATTCTCTTCTTATAAATTACCCAGTTATCGGTCGTATGCGCTATCTTTTTGAAGCCTTGCGTGAGCCTTTGCGCCAGTATTTTGCTGAAGAGACCTTTTATCAGTCTAAAGACAAAGTAGACTGGGTCTATAAAGCTGCTAAGGATGTACCAAACTATCAATCTTTTTCAGTCAACCAACCCTTCTCAGGTTCACGCTTTATCATCAAACACGTCACAAACGTGCTCAACGAAGATGAAGTAGATGAGGATGTAAGTGTCACTTTTGGAGAAAATCGAGAGATCCCTTTTGTCTCACACACCCCTATTATCCGCTCTGCTATGAGTGATGGCGCCCTCTCACCTGAGGCGGTACGCGCTTTTTCTATTGCAGGAGCGACAACAAAACTCACCATCAATACAGGAGAAGGTTCTCTTACATCCAATCATCTCTTTACACACAAACCAGATCTCAAAAACTGTGAGTATTTAGAGATCGTCAAGAGCACCCCTTTTGCAGAGTTTGTCTTCAAGCTTGGAGATCTCCTCTTTAACCGTGCTGTAGCACTCAAATGGTATAGAACACTATTGCTTAACAAAAAGACTCAAAACACCTATATCTACGATACGGCCTCTCATGTCCTCTTTCGCGTCAACTGGAACGCTCCTCTTGAAGCCTTCCCACAAGAGGTGCCAGAGGATATTCCAAATATGATCTTTCAGATGAGCTCAGGGCTGTATGGTGTGCGCGATAGAAATGGAGCTTTTGATGCCTTGCGCTACCAAAAAGTGATGAAATTTTGCCGTATGACCGAGATCAAAATCGCTCAAGGTGCAAAACAAACAGGGGGAAAACTCGCAGCAAGCAAGGTCAACGCCGATATCGCTTACTATAGAGGTGTAGAAGAGGGAAAAGACCTCTTCTCCCCAAACCGTTTCCCTTATGCTGATTCTATTCCTCATCTCCTTGACTTTGTAGAAACACTCCAAAGTCTCTCGGGCAAACCTGTAGGCTTTAAGATCGTGATCTCTGATACAGCCTCGGTCGAAGAGATCGTCATCGAGATGGCAAAAAGAAAAAAAGAGAACAAGCCTCTTCCTGATTTTATCTCTGTAGATAGTGGTGAGGGTGGAAGTGCTACGGCTCCACTTGAGCTGATGGAGAGTGTCGGGCTTACAACCAATAGCGCCCTGTATGTCCTCGATAGTGTCTTAAAACGCCATGGGATTCGCGATGAACTCAAAATCATCGCAAGTGGAAAGATTTTGACTCCTGATGATGCTATAATCACACTTGCTATGGGTGCAGATGCTATCGGCATCGCGCGGGGCTTTATGATGAGTGGTGGTTGTATTCGTGCTCGGATGTGTTCGGGCTTTGGATCGCATGTATGTCCTGTAGGGATGGCGACACAAGATAAGAAAAAAAGAGCATCGTATCTCGTGATCAAAAAAGGGAAAGATATAGGCAACTACCACAACAATCTCATCAAGAGTATGAGAGTTGTTTTAGCGATTATGGGTGTCAAACATATAGCTGAGCTTAAAAAATCTCACCTGACCTTTAAAAATACAAATGGGGAAACCTATTTTGATATCGATGCATACTTTCATCAAAAATTACATATTTAGGATTACATCATGAAAAACTTTGGTCTGAATATCTGGTCTAACAACAACTTCATCATAGAAGATGGTCACATTAAACTCAACTACAAATCGATGCCCTCACTCTTAGAGATCACTGAAGAGATACGACAAAACAATATCAAGGGTCCTATTTTACTGAGATTTCCCCATCTTATTAAAAAGCAGATCCGTACTCTTTATAGCTACTTTGACAAAGCTATCCAAAACAATAACTACAAAGGAAATTTTCAAGCGGTTTTTCCTCTCAAGGTTAACCAGTTTCCAAACGCTGTAGAGGCTGTTACATCCCAAGGCAAGCAATACAACTACGGGCTTGAAGCAGGAAGTAAAGCAGAGCTTATCCTTGCGATGAGTGAGACCCCAACAGGAGCTAATATCACTGTCAATGGTTTCAAAGACAAAGAGATGCTTACGCTAGGTTTTATCGCTGCACAAAGTGGGCACAATATCACCATCACGATCGAGGGGCTTAACGAGCTTGAGACCATTATCGATGTAGCCAGTGAGTGCAATCTCAAAGTACCAAATATCGGTGTACGGGTACGTCTGCATAGTGCAGGAAGTGGTATTTGGGCAAAAAGTGGAGGGATGGATGCAAAATTTGGTCTTACATCCACAGAGATCATCGAAGCGATCGCTCTTTTAAAAGATGCAAAGCTTCTTGATAAGCTGAGTATGATCCACTTTCACATCGGCTCACAAATGTCAGATATCGCCCCACTCAAACGCGCACTCCGCGAGGCTGGAAACATCTATGCGGAGCTTAAGATGATGGGAGCAGATGCACTCCGCAGCATCAATATCGGTGGGGGTCTTGCTGTAGAGTATGACCAACACGTGATGTCAAGCGCGCGCAACTACTCAATCGATGAGTTTTCAAGTTCGGTTGTTTTCTTACTTGGTGAGATCATGAATGCAAAAGGGGTCGATCATCCAGATATCTTTACAGAATCGGGTCGCTTTATCGTAGCTTCTCATGCAGTACTTATCACTCCCGTTTTAGAGCTTTTTTCTCAAGACTATCAAGAGAAACTACTCAACTTTAAAGAGATCAATCCACCACTTATTGAAGAGCTTATAGAACTCAATACACTCCTCAATAACACAAAGTGTATCGAGTACCTACACGATGCACTCGATCATATGGAATCGATCTTGACACTTTTTGATCTAGGATATATCGATCTTCAAGACAGATCCAATGCAGAGATCTTGGTGCACAACATTATCAAAAAAGCACTCTATCTCAAATCTGCAAACCCAACAGATGAGCTCGAACAGCTCCAAACAAAGCTCCAAGAGCGCTACTTGATCAACGCTTCTATCTTTCAAAGTTTGCCTGATTATTGGGGTCTGGATCAAAACTTTCCTGTTATGCCTCTGCATCATCTCAACACCACCCCACTTCGTGCGGCTTCACTGTGGGATATCACCTGTGATAGTGATGGGGAGATAGGATTTAATCCAGAACGCCCTCTTTATCTACACGATGTCAACCTTGATGAAGAGGATTATTTTTTGGGCTTTTTCAACGTAGGAGCTTATCAAGAAACTCTCGGGATGAACCACAACCTCTTTACACATCCAAGTGAATATACTATCACCATTACAGAATCAGGTTATGAGATCAAAAACGCAATAGAATCTAAAAATATTTTAGATATTTTAGAGTCTATCGGCTATGACAAAAATGAAATTTTAAACAAGCTTAAATCTGATCTTTCTAAAAGTGATTTTATTACAGAACAAGAAAAAGATGATACACTTGCAAAACTTGAAGAGTTCGTAAAACAAAACGGCTATTTACGAACCACTAACTAATTGTCATAAAGGATTTTCTTGGGAGTTTTTGCAGATATCAAAGAAGATTTTTCTAATGTGTATAAAACAGATCCAGCACTCACTTCACGTCTAGACTTTATATTTGGTTATCCCGGCGTTTGGGCTGTTGCTTGGTATCGCCTCGCCAACAAACTCTACAAAGCCAACTTCAAAAGCCTCGCTAGAATGATCATGGGAATCAACCAGATCCTCACCAACATCGACATCCACCCTGCTGCTACTATCGGACGCCGTGTTTTTATCGATCATGGTACGGGTGTGGTGATCGGTGAGACCGCTATCATCGAAGAGGATGTGATCATCTATCAAGGGGTCACACTCGGTGGTGTCTCTTTGGTACAAGGAAAACGTCACCCTACGATCAAACGCGGTGTGGTTCTTGGTGCAGGGGCAAAAGTGCTTGGAAACATCACGATCGGTGAGTACGCAAAAATAGGTGCGAACTCTGTTGTTGTCAAAAATGTACCTGATTGTTCTACTGCTATTGGTATCCCTGCTCACGTAATCGAAAAAGGGAGATGTAAAGATCCATTTATGCACAATATGCTCCCTGATATCAACAAAGAGATGTTTGAGTATCTTCTCAAACGTGTGGCTATTTTAGAGCACATCTTGGTCGAAGACAATAAACAGCTCCTCGAAGAGGATCTCGAACTCGAAAACATCTACGAATCATTTATCAAAGCGATGAAAAATTAAACATTTTTCGCGCAAAAATCGCTCTTTTTTGAGTATAATTCCACTTATATTTTTCAAATAAAGGGTTAACAATGCTAACTGACCGCATTAACACGCTATCTGAGTCGATTACGATGGCGATAACTGCTCTTGCGCAAGAGCTTAAAGCACAGGGAAAAGATATTATTAGCTTTTCTGCTGGTGAGCCAGATTTTGATACACCACAAGTGATCAAAGATGCGGCGATTGAAGCGATCAACAAAGGTTTTACAAAATATACTGCTGTTGATGGGATTCCTGCCTTACGTGAAGCGGTTGCAGCAAAACTCAAAAGAGAAAACAATCTCGAGTATGCACCAAATCAAATCATCGTAAATAATGGGGCAAAACACTCTTTATTTAACCTTTTTGCGGCAACGATCCAAAAAGGGGATGAAGTGATTATCCCTGCTCCGTACTGGGTAACCTACCCTGAGCTTGTACTTTACTGTGGTGGAAGTGTTGTAGAGATCCAAACAAGTGATGCAACAAAGTTTAAGATCACTCCAGAACAACTCAAAGCAGCACTCACTCCAAAAACAAAGATGCTCGTGCTTACATCCCCATCAAACCCAACGGGTGCTGTGTATACACACGATGAGCTTGTTGCACTTGGTGAGGTTCTCAAAGGAACAAATGTGATCGTAGCGAGTGATGAGATGTATGAAAAACTGATCTATGATGGTGAGTTTACATCCGCAGCTGCAGTGAGCCAAGATATGTATGAGCGCACGGTCACTATCAACGGGCTGAGCAAATCTGTAGCGATGACAGGGTGGCGTTTTGGCTATATGGCAGCGCATAATACAGAGCTTATCAAAGCGACGAAAAAGCTTCAAAGCCAAAGTACATCCAATATCAACTCTATCACGCAAAAAGCTGCTCTTCCTGGGCTTGATGGGCGTGCAGATGCAGATATAGAGATGATGCGCCAAGCGTTTAAAGCACGCCGTGATGAAGCGGTAGATCTTTTCAATGCGATCGATGGTTTGAGTGTTGTTAAACCAGATGGAGCCTTCTATCTCTTTGTGAACATCCAAGATGTGAGCAACGACTCTATGGAATTTTGTAAACAACTCTTAGAGAAAAAAGGTGTAGCACTTGTTCCAGGTGTAGGTTTTGGAAGTGAGGGCTATTTTAGATTTAGCTTTGCAACAGATATCGAGAGTATCCGCAAAGGGATCAAAAGAATCGAAGAGTTTGTTCAAGAAATCAAAGCTTAACTTTTTCAAGGATGTGGAACTCTCCACATCCCAAGCCCCTCCACCCCTCCCTCTTCAAACAATCAAAAAAATAAAGGAAAAAATTTGTTAACAAAATATCTCAGAAAAGATGAATGGTTTTCAAATATACGAGGTGATATCCTCTCAGGTCTTGTCGTAGCACTTGCACTTATTCCCGAAGCGATCGCTTTTTCTATCATAGCAGGAGTTGACCCTAAAGTTGGGCTTTACGCCTCTTTTTCTATGGCAGTTATCATCGCATTTGTAGGGGGGCGCCCTGGGATGATCAGTGCGGCTACGGGAGCGATGGCTTTACTGATGGTCACACTTGTGAAAGAACATGGCTTAGAGTATCTCTTGGCAGCTACAGTTCTTACAGGTATTTTGCAAATGGCAGCGGGCTATTTTAAACTTGGGCAACTTATGAGCTTTGTACCGCGTGCGGTTGTGGTTGGTTTTGTTAACGCCCTTGCAATCCTTATCTTTATGGCGCAGCTTCCAGAGCTTACCAATGTCACGTGGCATGTCTATGCGCTCACCGCAGCAGGGCTTGGGATCATCTATCTTTTTCCTTACATCCCAAAGATCGGCACACTCTTGCCATCTCCTCTTGTAACTATTGTAGTGCTCACCCTCTTTGTTTATTTTATAGGTGTGGATGTACGAACAGTGGGCGATATGGGGCAACTTCCAGATACGCTTCCTATCTTTTTGATCCCAGATATCCCGCTCAATCTTGAGACACTCCTCATCATCTTGCCTTATTCTATTTCACTTGCAATGGTTGGGCTCTTAGAATCTCTTATGACTGCGACTATTGTAGATGATCTCACAGATACCAAAAGTGATAAAAATCAAGAGTGTAAAGGGCAAGGAATCGCAAATATCGCAACAGGTTTTACCGGTGGTATGGCTGGATGTGCGATGATCGGGCAATCTGTTATCAACATCAAGTCGGGTGGACGTGGACGTCTCTCTACTTTTGTTGCAGGTTTTTTCTTGCTTATGATGGTGGTTTTTCTGAGTGACATCATCTCTATTATCCCTATGGCTGCACTTGTAGCGATTATGATCATGGTCTCTATCGGTACCTTTGACTGGGGCTCGATCAAAAAATTAAAAACGCTTCCAATATCTACCAATGTAGTGATGCTAGCAACTGTGGTCGTAGTTGTATTTACTCACAATCTCGCTCTTGGTGTCTTTGTAGGGGTACTCTTAGCATCCCTCTTCTTTGCAAACAAGATCTCTCACTTTATGTACAATGAGAGCACTTATGATGAAGCAAGTGATACGCGCACCTATAGAGTTGTGGGGCAAGTATTTTTCAATAGTGCCGATAAGTTTTACGATTCTTTTGATTTTAAGGAAGTTGTAGAAAATATCGTGATAGACTTAAGTAAAGCTCATTTTTGGGATATTTCAGCGGTACACGCTCTTGATAAAGTAGTGATAAAACTTCGCCGTGAGGGTGCAAATGTAAAACTCATCGGGCAAAATGAAGCAAGCTCTACAATCATCGACCGTTTTGGTATCTACGATAAACCAGAAGAGATCGAAAAAGTGATGGGGGGACATTAAAAATATGCAAAATATTGGTGATATCAAAGAGGCTATTTTTGCCTGTGTAGATGGCTCAAGATTTTCAGAGGCGGTGTGTGAGTATGGCTTACATATCGCAAAACAGCTCTCCCTTCCACTTGTACTGCTCAATACAGTAGAACATCCAAACAACTCTTCAAAAACAGATCTCTCGGGAAATTTAGCTCTAGGGGAGCGAGAAGATCTCCTTGATAATCTCTCAGAGGAAGACGCAGCAAAAAATAAAGAGACACGCACACAAGGCAAAGAGCTTCTAGCTACACTCAAAGAAAAAATAAAAGAGAAAGGCTTTGAGAATGTAACAACATTGCAACGCCACGGAACACTCTATGAAAACCTCAAAGATCTTGAGTCACAACTTCGCGTTGTACTCTTTGGAGTCTCAGGTATGGGACACTTTGCTGAGGGTATAGAGATAGGCTCTCAAGTCGAAGATATCATCCGTGATGTCGATGCACCCATTATTCTTATCAACAAAGAGTTTACGCCCATTCATAAAGTGATGATCGCTTTTAATGGGGCAAGTGGTTCAGTGCGCGCTCTTGAAGAGGTATCTGCTTCACCGATGCTTGCAAAAGATGTAAAACGTTATATCGTAACGGTGAATAAAGATATCCAAAAAGCCGAACAACTTTCACACCAAGCCAAGGATCTCATTCAAGACAAATCGCTCAACTGTGAGTATATCTCCAAAGCGGGAGATCCTCTTGAGAGTATCTTGGGATGTATAGACAATAACGATATCGATATTCTCTCTATTGGCTCGTATAGCCACGGAAAGCTCAAAACTGCACTCTTTGGTAGCTTTACAACCAAGCTTATTAAGAATGTAAAGATTCCGCTTATTGTTTTAAAATAGTCTTACTTTTTTACAGACTTCTTCGTTCCACCTCTCCGGAGGTGGAATGCATACAACAACCAAAATCACCACAGCCTCTCAATCTCGATCAAGCCAGACATACCGCTATAATCTCTAGCACTACTATATCGCCAATGGATAACGTCATCTACATAACCTCTTTTTACGGGATTGTTATGAATATAATCTATTTTTACTTGCATCATTGCTTCACCTTGAATAAGTTTTGGCTGATATCCCTCCTCCCACACTTGATAACTTTTTTCTTTATGATGTGCCTTTTTATAAAAAGCAAGTTGCTCTAAAATAGTTGTAACATTCTCTTTTTTGAGAAGTTCAAGTAGTTGTTTGGCGGTGTACTGTTTAAAAGACTGCATACTTTTGTGCAAGTCATCGCTAGAAAGTACCATGTGTAAATGGTTTTCTAGGATAACATAAGCATAGAGTTTTAGATTATCTTTTGTTTGTAAATATTTTAAACATTCGATAATGATTGCAACACTTTCTTGCCTTGTAAAAAGCGGTAGCCAATGGAGTACTGTGCATGTAACGAAGTGTGGATGTGTTGGTTCGTAGATTTTATAGCGACTTCTTCCCATGTATTACCTTTTTTATTGTTGTATGCATTCCACCTCGGGAGAGGTGGAACGAGGAAAACTGCACCAACTCCATTAGCAAAGTAGATATCTGTTTTTCTCTCATCTATTAAAAAAGTTTCTGAAAAAAGCTGTGAACTAAAAAAGAGCGTGAAAAGTAATAGTGTAAAAACTCTCATTGTTCCATCTCCAACATTTTAGTGACATTAAAATCACATGCGGATTCGTTGTAATCTCTTAATAATGGAATATTATAAACCCCACCACTGGACGCTTCATTAAATTCTATATAAGCTCGCATCCTTTCTTTGGTGTTAAAATAAGCATTTTCCATGAATTCTACGCTTTTTTCTGTTTTTGCATCTTGAAAGACTCTAAGATAACCTTCACAAACTTCACTAAACCAATGTTCTTTTTCCAACTCCTTAGATTTCGCAGCAGCAACAGGGTCTTTGATATATTTTGGATACAACTTAGCTTCCTCCATCACATACACTTGCTCTACAGGTCTTTTATAAACTGCATATATCTTTCTCTCAACATCATCCCTAACACCATTATCATTTGTATCTACCCCAAGGAGTGTTGCATTGTTTATAGTTGGGTCTGGCTCTGGTGGTAATCTATGTCCGCTTATCTCTTTGTAGATCTCTAAGGCTACAGAGTTTGAAGTTTTATTTTTATACTTTGCTTGGAGAAAGATATTTGTATCTTTATGAAATGTTTTGAGAATATTATTTTTTATATTTAATGCTAGTTTATCTGCATAGATCCACTCTACTTCATCTGTTACATCTTTTGTGGTGTTGTCGCTATAAGTTGCTACTACTTTGAGTGTTGTATTTGTATCTACATTCAGTGAGTTTTTTTCTAGGGTGAGTTTGAGAGATTTTAGACTTACTGTAGGTTGTGTGGTGTTAGTTTCATTTGTGCTTGTGTTGGTTTCGTTGCTTTGTTCTTCTTCTAGTTCCACCTCTCCCGAGGTGGAATTCATATCAGTACTATCTGCTGAAACTACCTTAGGATGTACAGTAACCTGCACCTGCTTTTTAAGTGT
>JAVETX010000013.1:0-48273 GCA_034005845.1 Sulfurimonas sp.
TCCGCCGTATTTGACCACACTGATCCCATTTGCTTTCATCGCATTGACCGTATTTTTACATGCACGCTTAACCACAATATAGTTGCAATCTTCTAACACGACGCCCATCTTGTTATGTTGTGCGATATGCTCTGCATCATCATGCCCGTGAGAACATTCGTGTTCCTCTTCTGCATGGTCATGATCGAGATCACTTCGTGGATTATCACGCACCTCTTGGAGTTTGAAAGAGCGAAACATCCCACTCCCATTCATCTCATAAATAGCAAATTTTGGAGTGTGTCCTGCATTGCCAAAAAACTGTAAATTTTCATCTTTGACTGGAATAGCAATTTTCATAATCTACCTCACTTTTTTATGTATTATAGCACTCTTTTATAAAAAATTTTATAACTATAATAATCTGAAGTTATTTTTTTCTTGTTGCTTGCAATAGGGTATAATTTTGCACTTTTTATTGAGGATACACAATGTCAAATATTATTATCTTAGCCCTTTTAGGATTTGTCTTTTACTATATATTTAAAAGCTATTCAAAATATACGGCATATTCCCAAGAGGCGTTCAAAAACTTTTCGGTCTCAAAAGAGTCTCTTGCAAAGAGTGAGCTTGGGCTCTTTGTAGCACTTGTGGCAAAAGTGGCAAAAGCAGATGGCAAGGTCGATGCCCTTGAAGCACAGCTCATCGGGATCATGTTCGATGATATCGCAGCTATCTTTCCAGAGCCACAAAGAACAAAAGAGATACTCAAAGAGATCTTTGCCCAAGAAAAGCTCAGAACTGATGACACGCAGAGTATTGCACGAACACTTGGGATGGCGATCAAAAGAGACAGAGCAAAACAGCAACAATTTATGGGCTTTTTGATCCAGCTTGCTTTTGTCGATGGGGAAGTGAGTCAAAGTGAAGAGGCTGTTCTTCAAACAATTGCCCAGGCACTAGAGTTTGATCCAAACGCCTACCACGCTATTTTTGATCGTTTTGAAGAGATGCTTCAAAATATGCGCCCAAAAGAGAATATTCAAGATGCGTATGATCTTTTAGGTGTGGGGGAACATGATGATATGGACACGATCAAAAAAGCGTACCGAAAACTGATCAAACAATACCACCCAGATATCATCAAAGCTCAAGGCAAGAGTGAAGCCTATATGCAAGAAGCGACCGCAAAGACCCAAGAGATCAATCAAGCCTATGAGATGATCAAGAAGGCGCGAGGCTAAAGTCTCGCTCCCAAAAAAAGTCTATCCACTCCTTTGCCTCATTGATCCAATAATGGGGCTCATACACAGATGTCTTTTTATAAAAGAGCGTTGCCACGCGAAAAGTGGTTTGAGGAAATCTCTGCTCTAAATGACACATCACCGCTTTGAGCGTATCTCCACTATCGGCGATATCATCCACCACAAGTACTCTTTGAATCGCATCAAGTTCACACGAGCCAAAAAGGGTGATCTTCTCACGTTTTTCTACACTATCATAAAGCTCTGTTCTAATGCTTTGCACATTACGCAGATTGAGACCCTCTGAGAGCGCGTGAGAGAGCGTCATCCCCCCTCTAGCGATTGCTATGATCGCTTGGGGCTCAAAATCTCGAAGCTTTTTTAACAAGTGATTTGTATCGTTTTTAAACTGTTCGTATGGATAATATTTCATAGTTGCAATTATACCTAGCAAGAATTATTTAAAGCTTCATAGGTATAATTTCTTATCATTGAAAAAAAGGGTCCTTATGTATAAAACACTCCTTGTCGCTTTATTGATAGCGTTTTTTGCCGGCTGTAGTGCTCCAAAACCAAAAACACCACCCACTTGGTACACATCACCTCCACAAGATTTCAACTATTTTTACGCTGTAGGTGCTGCAGATGAAGAGATAAAAGCGCGCAATATTGCCATACTCTCTTTACGAGAACTTCTCGCAAAAGAGATGATCACAGCGTTTAATGATCCAAATCATAAACTTGGTAGTCTCCAAAAGAATGAGCAAGCACAACTTGCACAAAGTGCCAAACATCTTGCAAATACGATCTCTATGAGAAATGTAGAACTTGAGAAGTCCGAACAATACGATGGCTACACTCTTGTGCTCGTCAAGATCGCTCGAAAAGGTATCTTTGATGCGATGCAAAAAGCTTCGAGCAATAAGTTTGATACGTTACAAGAGAAGTACAAAGATCTTCAAACAAAAAAAGCTATTGAGCAATATAGTGAACTCGCAACACTTTTAGATGAGTACCACACACTCGCGACCTATGCCCAACTTAAAGAATCAAGCATATCAACCTACCGTGCAGATAAGGAGTTCTCGCTTCTTAAAAGTATAAAAGAGAGATATGAAACGCTTGGGTCAAATATCAGTTTTTATGTACTCAGTGATGCAAATTCGATCGCCTTTATTCAAACGATCAAAGATGCGATCACAAAAACGGGTCTTGAGATCAGTAAAAAACCAAAAAGCAAAGAAGCCCTGACACTCCTTATGACATCCCAAACAGAGCAGTCGATGGATTATAGCTTTATGAAGTCGAAATCTTTAATCCAATTCAAAGTTTATGATGTAGAAAAAAACGAGATAGCATCACGCCAACATACTGTCATAGGGAAATCGCGCAAAGATTATTTGGATGCCAAAATACAATCTGCCAAAAGCCTTCAGGGAGTTATTCATAAAATAGGCGTTTTTGATACACTGGGTCTCAAAGAAAAAAAATAGTTTTTCATTGGTAAATATTATTTAAGATTAGGTATGTATAATTTACTTATTACATTTAAGGAGACATAAAACTATGTTGAAAACACTATCGTCAATCGCATTGGCAGGACTTATCGCTGCGGGTATTTCAGGATGTGGAGCACAACCAGCTCCAGAAGAAGCGGATTTCCGTTGTAAGCAAGACAATGTACTTGCTCCAGAGTGGACTTGTATGCCAATGGCAGAGGGTGCATATGCAGGTCTTGGTGTGGCTCAAAAGAGTCAAGCGGGGATCAACCTCATGATGACTGAAGCGCAAGCAAACGGAAGAGATGACTTAGCGCGCCAAATTCAAGTACAAGTAAAAAATAAGGTGGAAAACTTTACACGTGCTACAGGTGTAGGGAGTGGTGAATCAGTTGATAAAGTAACAACAGCTGTATCAAAACAGATCGCGAAAGTAGATCTCTCAGGTTCAAAAATGATCAAATCTTGGACACATCCAGCAAACGGATCACTTTATGTACTTATGGCAGTATCTCAAGACTCTGTGAACAAAGAGGTAAAAGACGCTGTAAAAACTAGCTTCAAAAATGATGAAGCTCTTTGGCAACAATTTCAATCCAAACAAGCTCTTGAGGGTCTAGATAAAGAGTTCCCAACTGAGTAATGAAAAAAGCTTTTAGTACATGGTTTTTACTCATGTTGGCTTTTGCAGGTTGCACCCCGCAACCTGCTCTCACTCAAAAGCCAGCATGGATACTCAATCCTAACCTCAATAATCAACGCGGAGCAGTGGGTGTAGCTGCAATGCCTTATGATCAAAAAATCTCTACACAAAGAAAACTTGCAATAACACGCGCATTAGATGAACTTTCTCTCCAACAAGGGGTTCAAGTCCAGCTTGATATGCAAAAGTCTGAAAAATATTCCAACGGATCTCTAAGTACAAGTCTAGATTCGCAAAGTAGCTACAAAGCCAATGCAACGACAACTGCTCACATAGAAGATGTATGGGAAGATAAAAGCTCAGGCGAGCTCTACATATGGATGGTAATCGATTAAGATTCCATCCCCTCACTAATTCTGCTATAATTTCAGATATATTTAAATATCTTTTATACTGCTCCTATAAAACATAAATCAGAATAACACAAGGTCATACATGAAAAAAATAGCTATTATTGGTCGCCCTAATGTTGGAAAAAGTTCACTTTTCAACAGACTTGTCAAAAAAAGAGATGCAATTACATCCGATCTGGCAGGAACAACACGGGATGTAAAAAGAAGAAATGCGATTATTCTCAACAAACAAGTAGAGCTCCTCGATACAGGTGGACTCGATCAAGGATGCGAACTCTACGATAAGATCAAAGAAAAATCCCTCGAAGCTGCACACAAAGCAGATATCATCCTTTTTATGGTGGATGGAAAAGGCTTGCCAGAAGAGGATGATAAAAAACTTTTTTATCAACTTCAATCTCTTGGAAAAGATGTCGCTCTTGTTGTCAATAAGATAGATAATGATAAGATGAAAGAGAAGCTTTGGGAGTATTATGAGTTTGGAACAGATGCTATCTTTGGGATCTCTGTCGCGCATAACCGTAATACAGTAGAGCTTTTTGACTGGATCGCGAGCAAGGTTCCTGACAGTGATATCGTTCAAGAAAATGAAGAAGAGGATACGATCGGCATCATCGAACCTGAGATCAGTGATGATGAGTATTTTGCTTCGTATGAACACGACGAAGAGGATGATGGATTTTTCTACCCTGAAGAGGGAGAGGATGATGAGATAATAGAGGAAGACTCTATCTTTGCACAAAATGACCTCATTAAAGAGTTTGATCCTGAGGATGTAAACCACATCAAGATCGCAATTATAGGGCGTACAAATGTTGGTAAAAGTTCTCTTTTAAATGCTCTTTTAGGTGAAGAGCGTTCCGTTGTCAGCAGTGTCGCAGGAACGACGATCGATCCGATCGATGAGAGTATAGATTATAAGGACAAACAGCTTACTTTTGTCGATACAGCAGGGCTTAGACGTCGTGGGAAGATACTAGGAATTGAAAAATATGCACTTATGCGCACAACAGAGATGCTCGAAAACTCCAATATGGCTCTTGTTGTCTTAGACGCAAGTGAGCCTTTTTTAGATCTTGATGAGAAGATCGCAGGGCTTGTCGACAAAAATAGACTCGCATGTATCATCGTACTTAACAAGTGGGATATTGCTAAGCGTGATGAGTACGACAAGATCATCAAAGAGGTACGCGAGCGTTTTAAATTTTTAGCATACGCTCCGATCATCACCCTCTCAGCACAAACACACCAAAGGGTGGATAAGCTTTATGATATGATCCTGCAGATCAATGAAAATTATTCACAAAGGATTCCAACCTCACAACTCAATGAGGTGATGGAAAAAGCGATGCGTAGACACCAACTCCCATCGATGCATGGGCAGATCATCCGTATCTACTATGCAACGCAGTATGAAACACGACCGCCAAAGATCGCTATCATTATGAACAAACCAAGAGGTCTGCATTTTACTTATAGAAGATACCTCACGAACAAACTCAGAGAAGCATTTAACTTTACGGGGACTCCGCTTTTATTTAAAGCGAAAAAAAGAGGGGAAAAATAGACTTCTCCCCTCGAATATCAAAACGGCTTGAAGATCACGAGTGCAACTATCACTAAAAGTAAAAGTGTAGGCACTTCGTTGTAATAGCGAAAGAATTTTCCACTCTTAAGACATTTACCCTCTAAAAACTGCACTCGATAGCGATTGAGTGAATAAAAATAGATCATCAAGATCACAACAAGTAAGATCTTAAAATGGATCCATCCATTTCCAGAAAATCCATACATATACGCAAGGCTAAGTCCACTCAGTACAGTCGCCCACATTGCAGGTACGCCTATATATTTGTAGATCTTAAGCTCCATCACTTCAATAACGTCACAAAAACCTTTATTCTCTTTGTTTTCTGCATGATAAACCAAAAGGCGTGGCATATAAAAGAGTGCCGCAAACCATGAGATGAGGGAGAGAATATGAAACCAAAGGATCCAATTATACATCCAAAGCCCCTTAAAACTTTTTTTCTAAGTAGAAGCAGTTGTAGTTCGTACCACCTTTTTCTACATTATTGATAAGTCCAAAAATACTTGAACGGTGTTTGATAAGAAAACCTAAAGTGGTATCTTCAAGCTTCTTATAGCCTATAGCGCGCCCAAGATCAAAGTCTATGCTAAAGTCTAGATAGTTGAGATAGTTCGCTGTATTGTCGTTGTTTTCGATCGCCTCAGCGTATTCTGCATACAAAACACTGCTTGTATACGAGCCACCCTCTCCCAAACCAATCCTCAAGCGTTGTGAATAAAAATCTAGATTGTAAAAAGCTTTGAAATAAAGCGTGCCCTCATAGACATCTTTTCTCAAACCATTTTCATCAAAATAGGCAAAGCCACCTTGGATGTAAAGATCGATAGGAAAATCAAAAAGATCTTTGTACAAAAGATACCCTACATCCAAAGCATACACTTGCAAGTTATGCTCATGTGACTTTATATGCCCACCTAAAATTTCGCCAAAATCACTCGCGACCGCTTTTCCATGTGCCACACGCACAGAATAATCTTGCGATGCACTCAAGTGCAAAAACAAGAACAGTAATACAATATACTTCAATAACAACCCTAATGCTGAATTTTAAGCATCTAAGGGCTCTAGTTCTCTGACAGAGGTCGCTTGCTTATTTGTCATTTTTTCATGCAGACGACGAAGTGCTGTGGTCGCTCTATCTACTGCCAAATCGATCGCTGCATCAAGAACTGCATCACTTTGATTGATCACAACGGGTTGCGCGTGTGCTACATGGATATCAAACTCAACATTGACATCTTTTTTTTGCGCCTCTATATTCACATTGACCGTCGTAATATCGAGTCCATATTTTGAAAAAGCATCGACTGCAGATTCGATATGACTACGTAATTGATCGTGAAGTGTTATATCTTTTGTTCTGATCTGTACATTCATTTTTCATCCTTTGAAAAGCAAAATTTCTCTTGCTATTTGATATCTAAATCCTAACACATTCTTGCTGAAACACTCTTTTGGCTATAATACGAAAAAAATTTTAGGAAACACTATTATGAGAGTACTTACAGGGATACAACCATCGGGTGATCTACATATTGGAAACTATTTTGGTTCGATCAAACAGATGGTACACGCACAAGAGCAAAATGACACTTTTGCCTTCATCGCAAACTATCATGCGATGACAAGCTTAGGGGATGGCAAGCGCTTAGCAGAGCTCACTATGCAAGCTGCTACAGATTTTCTCTCTCTTGGGATCGATCCAAACAAAGCAACCTTTTGGGTCCAATCAGACCTCAAAGAGGTACTCGAACTCTACTGGACACTCTCCTCTTTTACCCCAATGGGACTTTTAGAACGCGCACATAGCTATAAAGATAAAACAGCAAAAGGGATCGCAGCGAACCACTCCCTTTTTTCCTACCCTGTTTTGATGGCTGCTGATATTTTACTTTTTTCTCCCGATATTGTTCCTGTGGGAAAAGACCAGATCCAACATGTTGAGATCGCACGTGACATCGCTATTAAATTCAACAACCAATATGGAGATATTCTTAAGCTCCCAAGCTTTCGTGTGGATGAAAATGTAGCCACAGTTCCTGGAACAGATGGGCAAAAAATGTCAAAGAGCTATGGCAACACGATCAATATCTTTGGAGAGGAGAAAGCACAACTCAAAACGATCAAAAAGATCGTTACAGAAGCGATTCCTCTTGAAGAACCAAAAGAGTTTGAAAACTGTAATGTTTACAATATTGCCAAACTCTTTTTAGATGAAGAGGCTCTTGTCGCACTTCAAAAGAGATACACGCAAGGGGGCGAAGGGCATGGTCACTTCAAGCTCTATCTTGCAGAGGTGATCTGGGATTATTTCGCTCCATTTAGAGAAAAGAGAGCTTATTATGAAAAGCATCAAGATGAAGTAAGAGATATTTTACAGATGGGTGCGCAAAAAGCGAGAGAAGAAGCACTCCCAATGATCGAGAAGATCAGAAGTGCTACGGGGATTCTATACTAAACTATTTGAGCTTTATAGTTTTAGAAGTGATAAAAAACTTCTGAGACCAGATAGGCTCTTTAAGTTTTAACAAAGCGTGCACTTCATCATTGACCAAACGATACGAAAGCACAACCTCAACTCTATTTGCTCCTACAACATTTTCAACTTTTAAAATTCTTTTTCCATTAGCTGGAATACTCATATCTTTAGAAGCCTTCACCGCCAAGTGAGGGATCGTAGGCTTCTCTCTTTTATCTGTATAGTGTCGTGTTAAAGAGAGTGTTTTTGTCTCTAACACAGCAGAGTCTTTTTTATAGATCACATCCACAACTAATTCTCTTGATCCAAAACCACTTGGGATGTTATGAGGCTGAGGATTCGAAATAGAGAGTACTGTCTCTGCATTCTTTTGCCATACAGCAAGTCTGAGTGCATCTTTCCATAGACTCTCACTATGAGCACCTGCAAAACCGTGACTACGTATATCACGTTGCTTCGCTTTTCCATTATCTATTTTATAAGTTGAAGCGTAGCCTTTTCTTTTCTCCCCCATATGACAATCAACACATCCCTTGTCCGCTTTTTTGTATTCACTATGCATATCTGTAAAGACGAGACCACTTACAGATCTATCATTTGCATGGCATACAAAACAGAGTTGGTCAGATTTCTCATCCATAAAGTCTCTATGTTCTACACTATGGTATGGGGATTTTGCATCTTCATACGGTCCTGTCATCACTCCCGATTTTGTCCACTCTATGCGGTTGATTCCACGAAAGCTTTCATCTCTGTCTGAATGGATCTTGTCAATATTATGACATACGACACAATTGATCCCCTCATCGATCGCATCACTTTGGAGCGCTTTATTCACTTTAGAATCTTCATCTAAGTTCATCACAGCCATGATCTCATAATCGATACCTGTGGATGTAACAGAGATTCTTGGGTTGTGACATGTTGCACATTGCACTTTGACACCATTGAGGCTTTTTCTTGTTTTACGACTTACATAGTCGATAGAAGCACGAAAGTATTCATCATTTTGATAGTGAGATTTTGCGTGCCACGAAGACTCCCAATCTTTTACAAGATGGATATGGCATGCTTTACATTGTTTAGAATCTTTAAAACGATCCCCGATCTCTGTCACTTTTGCACCCATTAAAGATACAACCATTATAAGTGATATAAAAAAATATTTCATCTACCTCTCCCTTTGTTGATCGAGCCACACCATCAAACCTTTTTGTGCGTGGAGTCTGTTTTCAGCTTCGCTAAAAACGATATCCGCATGCCCTTCAAGAACAGACTCGCTCACCTCTTGTCCACGATATGCAGGAAGACAGTGTAAAAATTTTGCACCTTTTTTTGCAAGGCACATCTTCAGATCATCTACGATATAGCCCTCGAATGCTTTGACTCTTTGCTCTTTTTCATCCTCTTGCCCCATCGAAGCCCATGTGTCTGTTGTCACAATAGTCGCACCACGAATCGCCTCTTTTGGGTCATTCGACACAGTGATCTTTGCCCCACTCTCTTTGGCAAGCTTGAGTGCATCTTCTAGCACTTTGCTATCGACTTCATACCCTTTTGGTGTTGCGATTCTCAGATCAAACCCCATCTTTGAAGCGAGCATCAGCCAAGAGTGTGTCATATTGTTTCCATCACCCACATAGGCTACTTTTGCACCCTCAGCGATCCCATATTCTACCATCGTCATATAATCAGCCAAAAGTTGTACAGGGTGGTATGAATCTGTCAAACCATTGATCACAGGCACTTTAGAAAACGAAGCGAATTCCTCTATCATAGAGTGTTCAAAAGTACGGATCATCACCATATCACACATACTAGAGATAACGCGTGCCGTATCTTTGATCGGCTCACCACGCCCTAGATGGATATCACGGTTGGATAAGAAAAGAGCATGCCCACCAAGCTGGAACATCCCCGTCTCAAAACTCACACGTGTACGTGTTGAACTTTTCTCAAAGATCATTGCCAATGTTTTACTTTTGAGTTGCTGTTTGTGTGTTCCCGATTTGAGATCTTTTTTGATCTCTAAACCTAGTTCTATAATCTCTAGAATCTCTTCTTTTGTAAAATCTTTCAGTGTTAAAAAGTGTCTCAATTGTTTTTCCTAATTTTTAAAAGTTACATATTCTAATATAGTTTTCTTTAAACTAACAAAAATATTAGTTTTTCAACATCTTTGCTACCTCTTTTGCGTGGTAGGAGATGATGATATCAGCACCCGCTCTTTTGAAACTTATCATAGTTTCCATCACAACACGCTCATAATCGATCAGATTATGTTTACCTGCGAGTTTGAGCATTGCATATTCCCCACTCACGTTATACACAGCAAGAGGAAGGGATGTATTGTCTTTGATCTCACGCACGATATCAAGGTATGCGAGTGCTGGTTTGACCATCAAAATATCAGCTCCTTGTGCCTCATCTGAGATACTCTCAGCGACTGCTTCACGGCGATTAGCAGGGTCCATCTGATACGAACCACGATCCCCAAAGCTTGGAGTCGATTCTGCTACATCCCTAAATGGTCCATAATACGCACTTGCAAATTTTGTTGAATAACTCATAATAGGAAGGTTTGGATAGCCCCCTGCATCTAAAGCTTCGCGTAGTGTCTGAATGATCCCATCCATCATCCCTGATGGAGCGATCATATCTGCTCCCGCTTTTGCATGTACAAGGGCTTGAGATGCAGAGATTTTCAACGTCGCGTCATTATCGACTGTTTCGTGTTTGTGGTCGATGATCCCACAATGTCCATGGTCTGTATATTCACAAAAACAAAGATCAGTTACCACAAACATATCAGGGTGCGCTTTTTTCACCGCACGTACACATGAAGCGATGATCCCATGATCACAAAGTGCATCTGAACCAATAGAGTCTTTGACATCAGGGATTCCAAAAAGGATAATGGCATTGATTCCAAGAGATTTGAGTTCCACACACTCCTCTAAGATCACATCGATACTCATCTGATACACGCCTGGCATCGAAGCAACTTCTGTCTTTATCCCCTCACCACTGCGTACAAAGAGTGGGTAGATAAAATCATTGACACTCAGTGTCGTCTCACGTGTGAGTGCGCGGAGGGTTTTATTGAGGCGAGTTCTGCGAAATCTTTGAAACATTTACAACCTTTTTTGCTATAATAATTTTAATTTTGACAACGATTATACCAAATTATAAAGTTTAAACAGATGAATATACAGATTTCCCAAGAAGCAAATTTACCCTCAAGATTCGGCGATTTTAAAGTCAAATCTTTTAAAGAGGGGGAGAAAGAACACCTCGTTATCTACACCAAAGAACTCGCAGAAACACCTATCGTAAGGATCCATTCTGAGTGCCTTACAGGAGATGCTATTGGAAGCCTCAAATGTGACTGTCGTGACCAACTCGAGTATGCATTATCACTCATCGCTTCAACTGGAGGGATGGTGATCTATCTGCGTCAAGAGGGGCGCAATATTGGTCTATTCAATAAGATAAACGCTTACGCGCTTCAAGACAAGGGTTTTAATACAATCGAAGCAAACCACCAACTAGGCTTTGCTGCAGATGAGAGAACCTATGAGATCGTCACAACTATTCTACACCACTTTGGAGTTCACAAGATCAAGCTTCTGACAAACAATCCAAAAAAGATCGATTCCATTAGTGATGTAGAGGTCGTAGAGCGTATCCCTATTATAATGAAATCAAACAAACATAATGAGGGCTACATTAGTGTTAAAAAAGATCAGATGGGGCACCTTTTTTAAACTTAGAGTCTTGTAGTGCCATCACTCTTCTCTCTGAAACACTCATCATATTCAAAAGCTCTTGTGTGTTTTGCTGGAGTTCAGCATAATAAAGTTTCGCTTTGTCTTGCTCGAGCATACTTACCTTATTGAGCTTGAGTACCTTAGAGAGCAAGCCAGGTTTAGGCTTTGTAAAAAAGATCTCATAGATCTTATAATATTGTTCGTGCCATTTTCCATGTAACTGCTCGATCGTCTCGTAAAACTGAGCACCTAATATCTCACGCAAATATTTTTCATCCTCATAGAGCCACTTTCCAAAAGTACATTCCCTTTTCGATACGGATGTAGGATCTACGATCGTTTTTCCCGATACTAAGGCATTGATCTTTTGCATCTGAACTTCGTGATTTTTTCTTGCTGTTTGAATTGATTCGAGTGTTTGTTGTTTTGTCATAATACATACTTTGATAAAAATTACAATATTATTACATAACTTTAATAAACTTATGTCTATAATTGTTTAATTTCGATATTGAAGGAACGATATGGCAAAGCCAACACCAAAAGATAATGAAATACAACTCAGCACCAAAAGATATATAGTTTCTAAGACAGACCCAAAAGGGATCATAGAGTATGGAAATGATTATTTTGTGGAGATCTCGGGCTATACTGAGGCTGAACTCATAGGCAAACCTCATAGCATCGTACGCCACCCTGATATGCCAAGAGTCGTCTTTAAGATGATGTGGGATCGCATCAATCGCGCCAAAAATATTATGGCAGTGGTCAAAAATATGGCAAAAGATGGAAGCTACTACTGGGTGATCACAGAGTTTGAGCCACGCGTGGATCCTATCTCTAACGATATCATCTCCCACACCGCATTTAGAAAAGCAGCACCGAGAAAAGCGGTCGAAGTGATGGAACCGATCTATCAAAAACTCCTAGAGATCGAAAAAGATGGTGGGATGGAAGCGAGTGAGAAATATCTTCGCGGATTTTTAGAAGAGAAGCGAACCACCTATGATGAGTTTATCGATGAACTCGTAGGAAATACAGGCTTATTCAAAATCTTTTTCAAAACTATGAAAAAGATGTTTTCCTAAAAGATAAATCACTCCTCAGTAAATTTAAGATAAAATATCCCTTTAAAAGAAAAGGATATTTTATTGGATCTCAAAGCAAAAATTTTACACGAGAGCATCCCTGTTCCCGACAACTTTTTTTATAATATACAAAAATACAAAGAGCACCTTATGAAGTGGAATAAGATCCACAATCTCACAGGTGCAAAAAATGAAGCGATGATCGATTCTTTTATTTATGATGCGCTGTATCCAGTGAGTTTTTTACCAAAGCGCAAAACACTCATGGATATTGGAACAGGAGCTGGTTTTCCTGGGATGATCCTCGCTTTGGCACTTCCAGACACACAGGTCACTTTGGTCGAGCCACTTGCAAAACGTGCAAGTTTTTTGCAGTTCATTAAAGCAGACCTTGGGCTTAGTAATGTCACCGTCGTCAAAAAACGTGTTGAAGAGATGCCAAGTGAGATCTTTGATATCATTACATCCAGAGCGGTCACCGATACCAATATGCTCCTCAACCTCTCGCGTGAGTTTCGCGATGCACACTCCCTTTTACTTTTTTATAAAGGGGAGAGAGTTTTTGAAGAGGTAGATCAAAGCCTTAAACATAAAATCATCCAAAAACAAAACAGACACTATCTTTTAGTAGGAGAAGATCTATGCAATATCTCGTCGTAATCGTACTTATAGCTCTCGTCTATTTTTTCTTTATCAAGAAAAAACCGATCAAAAATCAAGAGCCACCAAAGAAAAAAAATGAAAAGCTCCAAGGCAATGATCTTGTACAGTGCCCAAGCTGTGGTATTTATACAGAAGTAGATGAAGCTTTGCTAGCAAATGGCAAGTATTACTGCTCAAAAGAGTGTTTGGAGAAATAGATGCTACTTTTTGGTCACCGCTTTCTCGCAAGCAAAACGTTTTATCATATCAATGATATCGACTCGATCCAAAAAACACCCCCTTCAAGTGCCCTCTATATAGAATGGAGCGAACAAAATCTTGATGTGATCGAGTATGCCACGCTCAACGACATCACCTTTGCACTTCGCGTTGGAAATATCACAGAGCTTATTTACGCCTCTTCCATGGATGCACACTATATCATAGTAGACACAGAACTAGCAAAAGATGCTCAAAACATCGCGAACAACTACCTCTTTGACGCAAAAATACTCGTTAAGATAGAAGAGGAAGATGCAATCGAAGAGATGGCACTCTTAGGTGTAGATGGCGTGATCTTTGCCAATGCCATTGTCAAAGTGAACTCTTAAAAAATCCTGTGCTATAATGTAATTCATGAATAAAGAATCAATACTCCAGTACCTTCGCAATATTAAAAATAAGTATCAAGATGAGGGGTTTTTCATTAAAGCCCTCTTTGGTTCTTACTCTCGTGACGAAGCAACCAGCCAGAGTGATGTAGATATTTTAGTAGAAGCTACACCAGAATTTGCTGCTCGCTATGGCTTTGGCGCTATTGCGCGCATTCGTGAGATACAAGCAGAAATATCTAGCGCACTTGGGGTACCTGTTGATCTTGCTGATGCTACAGGGATGAGTAAAACTGGCAAAAAGTTTATCCTCGACAGAGCGATATATGTCTAAAGAGTCTATTAGTAAAATCTACCTTATCTTAGAAAAAATTGATTATATTGAGCAGATAGTTCAAAAGAGTGGTAGTATCACTTTGGCACTTGAAGACTTCATAGCTTCACGACCTGCAATTCTTATGCATCTTACTGCGATTGCTGAGCAATTCAACAAACTCAAACAAGCACATGCTGATGATATTTTGAGTGCTTTTGATGGCGGAGACATCAAGGGTATGTATGATGTAAGAACCTACATTGCCCATGATTATGAGGGTGTCAATCTTGCAATTGTTGAGTGGATTATTCGCAATGGTTTACCAAAGTTTAAAAAGCAGTGTGAATCTATTATAAATGGTAACCTGCTATAGTCTTTTTTCCCAGACAGCCAAGGGCTTACTTTTGGCAAAGGCTGGGATTGGGATGTAGAATGTTTTACAGGCTAAAGCCTGTGTTACGAAATGCAGAGCGAAGGCAAGCCATCGCTTCCAGATTCCTGATCAAGTCCGGAATGACGAGGGTGGCGTGAAAGCAAAGGAGCCAATGGCTTGCCTTTGGCAGAGTGGGCTTAAACGATCACCCTTGAGAGTTCAGGTTTGAGTGAGGTGAGAATCTCATAGCTGATCGTTCCCACTATTTTTGCTACATCCGAAGCGTTATCAAAGATCAAGAGCTCTTCATCCTCCGTAAGAAACGAGCTATTATCCATAGAGATTCTCCCCACAAGTTTTTTTCCCTCAGGTGTGCTATATTTTTCTGAGAGAAGACGGAAAAAACCATCCCCATAACCAAAGTCATAGTTCGATACTATCTGCTCTTTATCACTCTCAAACAATCCGCCATATCCTACTCTTTGCCCTTTTTTGACACGTCGTGAAGAGTTACGTTTGGCATGGACACTCAGCACAGGCTTAAAGCCCTCTACATCCAAAGCTTGAGGCAGATCCATACATCCATAGGCTGCAATTCCTACACGTGCCATATCTTCTTCAAAATCAGACTCGCGCATCAGTGCTGCAGAGTTGCATGAGTGAAAGGCAAGAGGGGCAAGACCGAACTCCTGTGCCAAAGCTTTTGCTTCCTCTTTGAGGGTAGCAAAGTTTTGTTTTTGCCAAAACCACTCAGAGCTGAGTTCATCAGCACTTCTGTGGTGGGTAAATACCGCTTTAAGAATCAAGCCTTGTGCGATGATCTTCTCAAAGGCACTTCGCAACTCATCTGGCGCTATTCCGTTGCGGTGCATCCCCGTATCGACTTTGAGATGCACTTTTGTATTTTTTGGAAATTTCTCGATCGAGGCGAGTTCGTTGATCGTGTAGCGAATCTTGGGATGTGGAGCAGTAGGGAGTGCTGCGAGTGCTAAAATAGTCTCAAAATACTCTGCTACCTGTTGCGCTTCACTCTGTGTTTGCACCACCGCTTTAGTAATTCCATACTCACTCGCGAGTTGTGCTATCTCAAGCAAACCATGTCCATACGCATTATCTTTTAAAACGAGAGCAATTTTATCTTTTGTTTTGGTTTTTGTCGCGATAATGTCAAGATTATTATAAAAATGTGTTTTGTTTAATGTAATGTAAGCCATAAAGGAATTATACACTATGAAAAGATTTATTGCAGAGTTTGAAGAGCAAAGTTTTACCCAGATCATCTTCCCACATCCCAAGAGTGACTGGTGTGAGTATCTTGATGATGCCAAAGAGAATTTTATCAACATCATCAACGCTATCATTAAGTACCAAAAATGTCTTGTAGTTTGTGACAATGTTGCGGATGTATCGGGTTATTTTGCTCCACATAAAAATCTTTTTTTTGTAGAGTATCAGACCAACGACACTTGGGCACGGGACTGCTCTGCTCTGTCTATTGTAGAAGATAAGGAGCTTAAACTTCTTGATTTTACCTTTACGGGCTGGGGTGGAAAGTTTGATGCTTCGCTTGATGATGCGATGAGCAGGGCGATTAGCTCTCACTATAGTGCCCCTATGCAAAGTATCGATCTTATCTTAGAAGGGGGTGGTGTGGAGAGTAACGGCGAGGGGATCATCCTCACTACATCCGAATGTATGCTCAACCCAAATCGCAACAGCCATCTCAGCGAAGAACAAATGACACAAAAACTCCAAGAGCTCTTTGGTGCCAAAGAGATCCTTTATCTACGCAACGGCTATCTTGCAGGGGATGACACCGACTCACACATCGATACACTTGCACGTTTTATCGATGCAAACACGATCATGTATGTCAAATGTGAAAACTCTCTTGATGAACATTACGAAGCACTCAAAGCAATGGAAGAGGAGCTTTTTGCATTGCAGAGATCCCACGGTTTTGAGCTTGTGGCTTTACCGATGTGTGCCCCACTTTTTTATGATGAGGAGAGGCTTCCTGCAACTTACGCGAACTTTTTGTTTGTCAATGGCGCTGTGATCGTGCCAACTTATGGGGTGGAACAAGATGCAGAGGCGTTAGAGATCTTTAAAAAGACATTTCCAAAACATGATATCGTAGGGGTAGATTGTTCAGTACTTGTACGCCAACACGGCTCGTTGCATTGTGTGACGATGAACTTTGCAAAAGGGGTAGAACTTAAAACCGCGTCATCCTGAACCCAAACTCCATCATCCTGAACGCAAAGCCCGTCATCCTGAACTTGATTCAGGATCTCACCGTAACACGGACTTCAGTCCGTAACGATCTCTTTTGGAGCTTTATCCACCTGCTCTTCTTTATTCAAAATCGCAAAACCGCTCATTATCAAATAGGTCGCAAGACCAAAACCAAGGGCTATTAAAAATACTCTTTTTATCTTTTCTATTCTACTCATGGGCGCAATTTTAGCAAAAAATTAACACTAATGTAACACTTCTTCACTATTATTTCTCATATTTAATTTGAAGGTTTAAGAATATGAAAAGAATTATCCCATTATCACTCATAACTCTTACTTATTTAGGGGCAAATGAGATCACTCTCGAGCAGATCGGTGTGGAAGCAAGTGCCCTTACAGAAGTAAGCCAGAACGCAAAAACATCCGCAGATGTCGCAGAAGCGCTAAGCAAATCGGTACCAAGTATCGATATGAGCCGCCGTAGTGGAATCGCAAACGATATTTTTATCCGTGGACAAAAACGTGATAACATCTCTGTAGAGGTAGATGGCACAAAAGTGTGTGGTGCATGTCCGAATAGAATGGATCCACCAGTTTCTCACGTACTCGCAAGCCAGATCGAAGATATCAAAGTGATCGAGGGTCCTTATGATGTAGAGACTTTTGGAACGATGAGCGGTGGGCTGAAGATCAAAACGAAACAGCCAAGCCAAAAGTTTCAAGGAGAGATCAACGCTGGATTTGGAAGCTGGGGCTACAACAAACAAGGGGTAACTCTCAGCGGTGGTAACGACATCGTGCGCCTTTTAGTAAGTGCATCACATGAGACATCAGGGCAGTATGAAGATGGAAATGGTAACACACTTTCACAACAGCTCAAAAATAATCCAAACGCTGGGATGGCTACGTACCAAACACAATATGAAGACATGGATGCTTACACAAAAAAAAGTGTGATGACAAAAGCATTCATCAGCGTCACAGAGAATCAAGAGCTCCGTCTAAGCTACACAGCCAATAGAAGCGATGATGTGCTTTATGCAAACTCTAAAATGGACGCCGCTTATGATGATTCTAATATTTATAGCGTTGCCTACAATATTGAAAACCTCACAGATAACTATAAAAATATCAATCTTCAATACTACTATTCGGATGTAGACCATCCTATGGACACAAAATATAGAAAATCAGGCGCTACATCCTATATGACAAATCATCTTAAAACAAGTATGGAGGGACTCAAACTCAAAAATGACTTTGATTTTGATGGATATAAACTTCTCGTCGGTCTTGATGGAAGTAAAAGAACATGGGAAGGAGTGAAATATGGTACAAATGCAACAACAGGTATGATCAATCCTACAACTGTTGCAATAAGTCTTACAGACACCGAAACGAAAAATGCAGCCCTCTTTACAAAACTTGAAAAAAGATTTGGTGCACTCAAGCTAGAACTAGGAGCTCGCTATGACACAACAGATATCACTCCAGCAGATGCGAGCAAAAGATCAAATGACTACAATGCACTCAATGCACATATCATTACATCCTATGATCTCGATACAGCAAATAAGATCTTCTTAGGTTTTGGACAAGCTTCACGCGTACCTGATGCAAGAGAGCTTTATATTGGTGGAAGTGGGAATGAGAATCTTGACCAAACCACGAACCGCGAAATCGACTTTGGATATGAGCTCAAAAGTGATTACACGAAGTTGAAATTCAAAGGGTTTTACTCTATGCTTGACAACTATATTTATCTTAAAAAAGGTGGCACTTTCCAAAATATCGACGCGACGGTCTACGGTGCAGAATTTAGTGGTTCTGTTTATGCAACAGATACACTTAGTATAGATATGAGTGCATCGTATAAAGTGGGTGAAAAAGATCAAGCACTTGCAGGACAAACCGACAAAGACCTCGCAGATATCGCTCCATTACGCGGAAAACTTGGGGTAACTTATGAGTATATGACAAACTCTTTAGCATCTTTGGATGTACAGTATTCTGATAAGTGGGATAAATTTGACAGCGAAAACGGTGAACAAGAGTTAGATGCATGGGCAACACTCAATCTGAAAATCAAGCACCACTTCAATAAAAATCTTGATTTTACATTTGGAATCAACAACATTACAGACAGAACCTATGCACAATCAAACACCTATGTTGATCTCACCCTATTAACAGCAGGTGCTACAACAATGCTCCTTAACGATCCAGGTCGCTACGTCTATACAAACCTAGATATTAAATTCTAAAAAGCTTCGGATGTACGGCTTTTGCCGTACTTAGCTCAAAATATCACACAGCGCTTTTTGCACTGTTTGCACCTCATCTTGCGTAAGTGTTGCAATTTTTTCTTTGATTCTTGTTTTGCTCAGCGCTCTTATTTCATAGATACAAGCATCACTATTTTGCTGCAGTTTTTCTCGCTGTGCTATATGCAATCTATAAGGTAAGGCATCTTTTTCTATAAGTGATGAGAGCGGTATGACAATCACTGTACTCAAAATCTCCATCTCATCTTGAGTACTCATTATAATAGCTGGACGAAGCTTGCCCATTTCTCTCCCTTTTGCAGGATTAAAATTGACAAGGCAAATATCGCCTCTACACAAGTCCATCATTTTCACTTCCTTGCTCTATAGGATCATCTTTTTGTGCTTTTGCAACCCTTTGTAAAAGCTTTTGTTTTTTCTTTTTTTCAATGGTTTTTATAAACTCTTCAAACTCTTTATGAAAATATTTAGGCACAAAATAACCAATCTCCTCTTTTTTTCTCCCATCAAAAATATGCAAGATCTCTTGTGTATCAAAAAAACTTGTAGACTTTCTAAGATTTGCTAATGTCGTATTGATCATGCGTATCCTTTTTACATATTAATTTTACAAATCATTTTATCATTTAGAATTTTTCTTGTCAAATTGTAATTTCGTCATCGTGCTTGACACGGAATCTTGGTTTGTAAGATTCTTATTTCTTCTTTTCGTTTTTTGCTTTAGACATAATAATGTATTTTTGTTGTTTAAAATAGACAAAATTATCATAATCATTGGATTAATTTTATATTACTAGACCATCACTCTAAGCTAAGCTTCGTTGATATCTACATCCCAAGCTCTTGAGCTTTAAAAAAAATTTGTGGATTTCGTCATTCCGTGCTTGACACGGAATTTCGAGCAGTTCTATGAGGTTTTTCTCGACTGTCCGATTTTTTCGGACAATTCAATCACTTTTATCCTTATTGGCTACAAATGTAGCCAGTTCAATCTCTCTTTTGCAGAATGTGTCGATTCGACTTAATTTTAAAATATTAAAATATTTACGTGAAGCTTCACTACATCCCAAGCTCTTGAGCTTTAAAAAAGTTTGTCAACTTCGTCATCGTGCTTGACACGGAATCTCTGTTTGTTTTGTGCTAAAAACATTTAGAAATCTGTTTTATATCTTATTTGAAGTGTTATCTACAAGAGTAGAAAGTTGGTGGTACCTTTAGACAAAATATCTAAAAATCAAAAGATAGACATCTACAACAGTAGAAATTTGGTGGTACCTTTAGACAAATGCTACTTTAATAGATGGATCTTGATCTACAACAGTAGAAATTTGGTGGTACCTTTAGACAATGCAATTAAGATGTATCTTGAATAATCTACAACAGTAAAAATTTGGTGGTACCTTTAGACCAATGGGATAATTTGTTAATAAACTCTATCTACAACAGTAAAAATTTGGTGGTACCTTTAGACCAATGGGATAATTTGTTAATAAACTCTATCTACAACAGTAGAAATTTGGTGGTACCTTTAGACCAGAGAGGTTAAAGACTCTTTGAATTATCTACAACAGTAGAAATTTGGTGGTACCTTTAGACAGCAAAGAGTATGATGTAAAGCTTGTGTATCTACAACAGTAGAAATTTGGTGGTACCTTTAGACACTTTTAGTAAGTGGTCGTAATACTTCAATCTACAACAGTAGAAATTTGGTGGTACCTTTAGACTAAAAGACAAAAATTCAATGCTTGAGATCTACAACAGTAGAAATTTGGTGGTACCTTTAGACGATATTATGCCATGAATATAGAGTTTAATCTACAACAGTAGAAATTTGGTGGTACCTTTAGACTCCCAAAATCAAAGCTCTAGCTAGTTAATCTACAACAGTAGAAATTTGGTGGTACCTTTAGACCATATGAGCAATACAACATGGATCAGTATCTACAACAGTAGAAATTTGGTGGTACCTTTAGACTAAAGTATCTACTTTATAATGATTATGCATCTACAACAGTAGAAATTTGGTGGTACCTTTAGACGTTGTGGGATGATCTGCGAGGTGCTGCATCTACAACAGTAGAAATTTGGTGGTACCTTTAGACAGTGCTGAGGTGGCGAACCAATATCTCAATCTACAACAGTAGAAATTTGGTGGTACCTTTAGACTTTTGACTACATCCAAAGAGACATATTATCTACAACAGTAGAAATTTGGTGGTACCTTTAGACTGATAGCTATGAGGTGTATGTGCCAACAATCTACAACAGTAGAAATTTGGTGGTACCTTTAGACTAAAATATCAATCGCGTTAAGCTCTGTATCTACAACAGTAGAAATTTGGTGGTACCTTTAGACTTAAGGACTGGTTTGAGACAACTTTATATCTACAACAGTAGAAATTTGGTGGTACCTTTAGACGCGTGATTACCCACACATTAGCTTTAAATCTACAACAGTAGAAATTTGGTGGTACCTTTAGACAGAATAATGGCAAAGGCTTCAAAGCTTAATCTACAACAGTAGAAATTTGGTGGTACCTTTAGACAAAAACAGCGATACAAGGTCGATACAGATCTACAACAGTAGAAATTTGGTGGTACCTTTAGACAAAAACTACTTCTTGATCTAGGTCTAATCTACAACAGTAGAAATTTGGTGGTACCTTTAGACATGAGTATTTATCTAAGGTGCAAATATATCTACAACAGTAGAAATTTGGTGGTACCTTTAGACTGCTATATTCCCAAAGTCAGGGACGTTATCTACAACAGTAGAAATTTGGTGGTACCTTTAGACTATGGAGACATTCGGATCAACGCTTTTATCTACAACAGTAGAAATTTGGTGGTACCTTTAGACTGGACTGATCCAACCAATCGCAGTAGTATCTACAACAGTAGAAATTTGGTGGTACCTTTAGACAGATAAACTGCCATTTTGGTTACCGTAGGTAACATTTTACCCTATTTTTTGCCACAAAAGAGATGAAAAAGTAGCAAAAATCGAATAAAAATCTCATAAAGACTAAGGTTTGCATCTTAGTCGATGATTATGAGATCTTCCTCATCATTTTTTGCATAGCCATATCGCGTTATTTTACACTGTTCACTAAGATTAAAGATAATGACGCTATCAGTTTGACCAAAACGTTTTTCAAATTTATTTTTTATTTCAGAAGAGACAAGCGCCAAGATTCTTTTACTGTTTCGGATTTGAAATATCGAATACTGCAAACGAAAACCATATTTTAAAAGAAATTTTGAAAATCTTGTACGGAGCTTGTCATCACTAATGTCATACGAAACTATAATCATGGCATTTTTCCTAAAAACATAGGATAAGCTCCAATGGGTTTTTCTTGCATAAATGCACGGTAGTACTGCTGTATATATAAAAACATCTCGTTTTTATACTCTAGTATCGCCTCTAAGAGCCATTTGGTATAAGGTTTTGCCTTATCTCCAAAGAGGCGGTATTGCCCGTTGATAAAATCAAAATCATCGGGGTTAATTTGCCCCAAGTTGTACGCTTTTCTGATCCTATAATCGACAATAGGTCGAAATGGCTCTATAATATCTGCGACCAAAGATTTACGCTGATAAAACTCTTTGTGATACACCCCTTTATAGGTATCAAACCCATAAAGATTGAGCATTGCATCCAAAAGATGAAAGAGTTGCATATAGCCAATATCCATCAAAAGATTTGTTATATCTTTTTTGGTTCTAGGTGTGCGCCCGTTCCATTCAATATTGTCAAACATATGTGAAAAATAGAGTCTTGAAGCTACACCCTCAACACCTAAGATCTCTTGAAACTCTAAAGATTCATCCAAAAGCCGTCCTCGATAATCTCGTAGTTTATCGATTGCTTGGTTTAAAGTATCAGACTTATTACGTCTTTTTTGCAAGTGAATAATCTGTTGATCGATTTTATTTTGCACGATATGAAGTGCAATTGCATTGCTTTTATAAGCATATTGCTTTTGTCTGAGCAGAAAATTTCCTTCGGTTTTATACTGCCATATACCATAAGGGATAAGCCCGTAACTTAAAAGCGTGATGCTAAATCCAAACTTTTTAGAGCGTTGCAAAAGTCCAGATGTTATGCTAATGTTTCCAACTATCATCAATGCAAAAAGTCTATAACATGTAGATTGGTGCTTGATTTTGCCATCTTTATCTGTTATGACTACGTTATCATTTTTAAAACTCAACTTTTCGCCGTGGTTTAAAAGCGCGATGATGATCTGCTTTTGTTTAAAATCGCTCAAGCTCATCATGATGCCACATCACATAAATAACGGTAAATACATCGAAAGCATTTGTTCGGATTTACAGCAAAAGGTGCACTCAGATCAAATGTGCGTATTTGTCGTAAAAGTGCCTCAAAAGCACTCTGACGCACTTTATCTTCGCTAGGAAGCATAATAGGATAGATCTTGTTGTCATCCATACTGTAGAGTCTCATAGCATGTACCTCGTAACCTGACTCCACCAAACAATGGTACTGTGCATAAAGTTGATAGATATAGCCGTCATAGATCACTTTTATCTTTTTTTTGCGTTCGGTCAAAACGCCCGTTTGGGTATCAAAAGTATCTATCTTTCCACCCAAACCGTAGGTTTGGCTGTAGATCTCTATAGTTTGCAGCACTTTTTTCGCCGTCGTGTAGGTTTTAGTATCGACTGTGGCATGTGCAGCTTTGCCCTCACTTTGGTCGGTACTGTGGTACAAACTTTCACTGCTTCTGCCATAAAGCTGATGAAAGTAGATGGAGCGAGGGCAAAAGATAAAATCGTTCAAAAATGAGATGGGGATGTAGGGTTCCATCTCATTACTCCAGCCCTTGAGCGTAGCGGAGCCAGTCACGGTTTGAAATTGCTAAGTTCACTTTTTTAAGGTCTTCGGCATTTTGGATGCGACGCATCAACATTAAACCTTTACGAGCGATGTTATACGCACCGTTTGCGTCGGCATCTTTTGGTAAAGATGTATCGGCTTTACGACTGTCGTAAAAATTCCCTGCTTCATCTGCGACGGGTGAGACAAGATAGTCTATATCGGTACCCGTGATTGAGTTACGCATTTGTAAAGTAATTTTTAATAAATAGATAAGTGACTTGAAAAATTCAACTGAATTTTGCTCTAAAATATACTCTTTTACATCATTGCCATGCAGCTCGCCAAAAAGGTTTTTAAACTCTGTAGTAAGATGGATTGTTTTGCTATCCCATTGATGATTTTTCTCCGCGTTTCTAAAGTTCACAATGCGCTCACCATAAGTACAAAGTGTCCACTCGCTTTTAGTTTCTTTGGCTTTTTCTGTGAAATCATTATAATCAAATACAAACTCGAAGTAATCTTTAGCTTCGTTGTAGCGAATTGATTGAAACTTAGTAAAAAATGCTTTGGATTTTTCTACACTTGCATAACGGGTATCAAAAAGATTAACAAAACCCGTAACAGGATCTATTTTGGATGTATTCCACGCAGGCACATAAAACAAAAAGCCGTTTTGTTTACCCATTTTTTCAAAACTTTGAAACTTGCTAGTGAGCTGCAACGCATTTAAAAGACCTCCAAGTTTATGCGGCTCTTTTTTCTTATCGACAAGATAGTTCAGCTTATCAATAAGCGCTTTTTCAAACTTTTGATAAACCTGTTTTTCAACTTTGAAACGTCCGCGTTTAAAGCCAAAGTTGAGATCTTCCATCGCTACAACTGCACCGTGTTCAATGATAAGAGTTGCTATCTTATGGATAACATGGCTCAAATAGCCCTCTTTTAATTCTTTGATGTTTTCGACAGTTCCCCACTCTTTACGAGCTTTGTCACGGTCTTTTTCTTTTGCGTCAAGTTTGGCATGGTAATCTATGACGTGGTCTTTACCGTTGTAACTATTAATAATTTGATTGAGCGTAAACTGCTCTACGATCTTACCCTCAGCATTAATGAGTGAAAGATAGAGTAAGTGACGCTCACCACGATCTATACCGATAACTTTTATGTTGTCGGGATTAGACCGAATATATTCAAATGTTTTTGGCGTAATGTTTTCATTACCCTCTGCTTTAAAATTGAGCGTTATTGGTACATGAAACTGGAACTTATTAAAAGCAAAACGGCGGTCTTTGATGATAGGATAGGCAAACTTATCTTTAAGTATATCGTGGTGATGCCCTTTTTGAAGCTTCTCTTGAGAGTACTCGATCGATTTTTTACGGAAAAATATCTCCGCTTGCCCGTTGAGTTTATAGATCACATCAGCAAGATTCTTTTCGTCAAAAAGTGCACGCCAATAAAGAGTGTGCATATTTGGTGTGCCTTTACTGTAAGGAGAAAAGTCTTTGTTGTAGATCTGAAAGAGATAAAGTTTACCTTCTGTAACTAATGTATCAATAAAATTTGTTGCAATGTTTTTATAACTGATTTTATAACCTTGCTGTTCAACCTCTCTATAAAAACCGCTTAAATCTTCATAACTCTCAGTCGGTGAAAATTGATAAGCAAAATGTTTCCAATCTTGATGTTTTTCTATAGAAACTTTAAAGAAATCTATAAGCTCATGACAAAAATCTAAATCAAAACTATCCCCCTTTTTATGCTCTCCAGCTCTATATCTCTGAAGCAAATTAGTACTTGGCTTAAAATAATCCTTATTCTTATTAGAAAAAAAGACTTTTGGAAGCATTTTATTCGCACCTGGCAATAGTTTATAGTCAATTTTTTGATAGCCCTCATCTAATGAACTAGAAATGTTCCGAAATACTTTGTTATGCTTTTTATTCATAATACCTAAATAAAACAAGCCCTCTCTGTGAAATAAAATCGCCGTATTATCAGGCTCTTTATTAACATCCCAACCATCAAGTAGTGTTGAGTTTTCAAAATTGAGTTTGAATTTTTCAAGTGAATACGGCTTTTTGGTCATAAAGTTTCTTACTTTGTCGTAAAGCTTGACTACACCGCATAAACTCGTAAAATAAGCATCGAAGTAGGCATAAAAAGCAACATCTTTTTCCAAATTATTGGGTGAATTAAGCGGTTTTAAAAGACGTTGATACGATAAAAGCGCGTCTAAAAAAGCTTTTAGAAGTTCTTTATTTGAACTGTTTTGCTTCCAATCATTGTAAGTCAATTGAATTTGCTCGATTACCTTTGTAGATTCACTTTGGAAATAGTGCATCATGTTAGCGGAGAGTTGCGCACTATTTAAGGCACCATCTATTTGCTCGATACTAAAATAGCTATTTTTCTTGTTAAAAAACTTCTCTTCATCCGCCACTAAATCTTTTGATTTTTTAGGTTTATTCACTTCCCAAAGTGCTTCTTTTATAATGCGATAATCTTTAAAAATCGCTTGCGAAGCAGTTGTGAGTGCTACATCGTTTTTAAAGTAAATTTTTGAAAGATCATAATCTTGTGTTTGATGCAAAAGTTCAGGCAGTTTTTCTAAAAGATTGACCTTACCATCACAACACTCAAAAGCTAATACTTCGCTCTTAAAATAAGCTTGCACTCCTTGTATAAGATCTTCATCGTTTTCAAATGCTTCGGGAAGCCAAGAGAGTGTTTCACGATCACTAAGTATCTGCTTGTGTAATGGTTTGAGATTTGGCAATTCACGTTTTGATAAGCCGTTTGCTTGTCGATAAAGATTGATTTTTTCATTTAAGCCTTGAATTTTTAAACTATCTTGTTTGATTCCGCCAATCATTTGATTATACAGATCGATATGAGTTTGTGAAAGCAAGCAACTAAAATAATCAAGCTCAAACATATCTTCAACTATTGCACCGCTCAGATGTTCTAGCAAGGCATCTTGTGTCTCTTGTGCAAGGTGTGGTGCCCTTTGCTTGATAGTCTCAAAAAGTTTTTTGTTTGTTAAAAAGATGGGCAAATTTTCATGAATAATACGATAAGCGATAGAAGAGTGTTTCGCTTCATCTGTGTACATATTGGCACGATTTTCATGAAAACCTGTAAAGTAGGTTGTAAAGTTATCAAAATGGCTTACAAGTTCTTTTTCTGCATCGGATAACTCTTGCCAATTATTCAAGTCAACTTTAATGAGCTCTTTTTTAAAGAGTGTTTTGTACTGAGGGTGTTGCTTAAAATGTGCAACTATCTCTTTACGCAATGTACCTTGCAATTTTTCAAAAGCTTTTTCATCGCGATTTCTCTCGAAAAAAAGTGCTTCGTACTCTTCAAGATTACTAAGCACAATATTTTGAAGTGCTTCATCGATAAAAGCTTTGTGGTAATTATCGATAATCGTTTTTACTTCTTCATACTCTTGTGAGCGTGTTTCATCTTGGGCTATCAAGCCATTTTTTTCTATATGCTTAAGTGTATCACCTATAGGTCTAAGTTCAAAACGCAAGGTTTTTGAAAGTTGGTACTGATTTGTAAAATTTGACAACATTGAGATTCCTTCTCTTTTGATTTTTTAATTTTTACATAGTATGCGGACAGCGTTGTGTCCTTTTTACACGTCAATGTATTTTTGTAACTCCTTTTTAAATGTTTCATGAATTCGTAAAGGTGCAATCACTTTGAGATTTGGAAGCCATTTTTTTAGTACATGAATTACTTCATTATCACTCGTGGCATATACACTGATCTCAATATCACCGTTTTCATATTCTTTAAGAACTTTTTGCGTCTTACTCAAAGGGCGTCTAGCGAGATGCTTTGCAATTTTGGTATCTACCTGTAAAAGCACTTCAAAACTTTTTTCTTGTGCTTCAAACCAGATATTAAGAGCATTTTCCATTATTTTTAAGGCTTTTGTGTCACATATAAATGTTTCTTCTTTGAGAGAAACATTTTGAATATCTTTAAAATAAAAGGTTTTATACTTCTCTTGTTCTTTACAAAAAAGGTACCAAAACCCTTCAAAACTTGCGATCTTATAAGGGTGTACCTGACGCGTTTTGCTTAGATAGTCCAATTTCACAACACACTTTTGTTCTATAGCATCTTGCATCAATAAAAAAAGCTCACTCCTATCAGTAATGTCTTCTATAACAGCATTAAAGAAAAATGGATGCTTTGCGGAAGGATTATGAAGTTTGGAAAGTTGCTTAGATATGATCTTTGAAGCTCCTTCACCCATACTTTTTGAAAACTGTTCAAACATTTCAAAAAGCAAAACTTCATCCTCTTTAGAACTTTTCAACAAGTGATAACCATCGGCATATTTGTAACCTTGCTTTGTTTTTCAATGGGAAAATAAGAAAGACGCGTAAAATCACGCCGTATTGTTCTTGGTGTAACACCAAAATCAAGAGCTAGATTTTTTGTGTGAAGTTGCTCACCTTCATAGAGGCGTTTTAATATTTCAAGAAGCCTGTAAAGTGCTTTGTCGTATTCTTTTTTCATATTTTACTTTAATTGGTAATTTTTAATGTCATTTAATTTTATCTCAAAGAGGTTAAAGTACTATGAATTTTTATGAATTTTAAACGTACTCTATTTATATAGTGAAACAATAGATACCAAAGCACTTTTTTATCACTATGTCGCTAAAATCCTTTTATGATAAAAAGATACCCAACCAAAAAAATTTATGTCGGAAATGTTGCTGTGGGCGGTGATGCGCCGATCTCTGTGCAGTCTATGACTTACTCACAAACTTCGGATGTAGAGGCGACTGTAGAGCAGATCAATCGCTTGCATTTTGCGGGCTGTGATATTGTGCGTGTGGCGGTGCCTGATATGGAAGACGCACTTGCTCTCAAAGAGATCAAAGAGCGTATCTCCTTGCCACTTATTGCCGATATCCATTTCAACCACAAGCTCGCACTTGTTGCAGCAGAGGTGGTGGATTGTATCCGTATCAATCCTGGCAATATTGGCTCGAAACAAAAAGTCGCAGAGGTGGTCAAAGCGTGCCAAGCGCGCAATATACCCATCCGCATTGGGGTCAATGCAGGCAGCTTAGAAAAAGAGTTTGAGAATAAATACGGACAAAGTGCCGAGGGGATGGTCGCTTCTGCCGAGTACAATATCAAGTACCTTGAAGATCTCGGCTTTAGCGATATTAAGGTCTCTCTCAAAGCTTCGGATGTACAAAGAACGGTCGATGCGTATCGTCTCTTACGCCCTAAAAATAACTACCCTTTTCACCTTGGCGTCACAGAAGCAGGCACGCTCTTTCACGCAACGGTCAAAAGCTCTATCGGACTTGGTGCGCTTTTACTCGATGGGATCGGTGACACGCTTCGTGTAAGTATCACAGGTGAGCTCGAAGAGGAGATCAAGGTGGGTCGCGCTATTTTAAAAGACAGCGGAGCGGCAAAAGATGGTCTCAACATCATCTCATGCCCTACTTGCGGGCGCATCGAAGCAGATCTTGTGAGTGCTGTGAGTGAGATAGAAAAACGCACAGCCCATATCAAAGCCCCACTCAATGTCTCGGTGATGGGATGTGTGGTCAATGCCATCGGTGAAGCGGCACACGCAGACGTGGCTATTGCCTATGGCAAAGGCAAAGGTCTGGTAATGGTCAAAGGTGAGGTGGTCGCAAATCTCAATGAAGATGAGCTCGTGGATCGCTTTGTAAGCGAAGTTGAAGCCATGGCAAACAAAGGTGAATAATGCAAGATAATCTCTACAACCTAGCGTTTGAACGCTCGATTCTCAGCTCTATCGTCTTTGAGCCAAGCCAGTTTGATGATCTGAGTACGCAACTCAAAAAAGATGATTTTTATCTCCCTGCACACCAAGATATTTTTGCCGCAATGACGCGACTCTTTCAAAAAGATGAGCCGATCGATGAGGAGTTTATCAAAAAAGAGCTCGTCAAAACTAAAAAATTTGATGAGCAAGTGCTCTTAGAGATCTTATCTGCCAACCCGATCTCTAACACCCGAGCCTATATCAACGAGATCAGAGACAAGTCACTCAAACGCCACCTCCTCACGCTCACCACAGAGATCAAGCGTGTCACGGTCGAAGAGGAGCTTCCAAGTGCCGAGGTGATCGATATTGTAGAGAAAAAGCTCTACGAGATCACCCAAGACAACCAAACAAGCGACTTCAAAGACTCCCCAACAATGACCTATGACACCATGGAGTACATCAAAGAGATGAAAGCGCGTGGAAACAGCGTACTCGTAGGTGTGGACACAGGTTTTCATGAGCTCAATAAAATGACCACAGGTTTTGGAAAAGGGGATCTTGTCATTATCGCAGCTCGCCCTGCGATGGGGAAATGTCTCGGTCTTGGCACCAAGGTAGTGATGTATGATGGCACACTCAAAAATGTCGAAGATGTGCAAGTGGGCGATCAGCTCATGGGTGATGATTCTACCCCGCGTAATGTACTCTCGCTCGCTCGTGGACGTGAAAAAATGTACTGGGTGCGCCAAAATAAGGGGATAGACTACCGTGTAAACGAGAGTCATATCCTCTCACTCAAACGCAGTCGTAACGAAGGCAAACACAAACACGGAGATGTGTTAAATATAGATGTCAAAGAGTATCTCCAAAAGTCAAATAAGTTTAAAACCAATTACAAGGGCTATACAGTAGCTATTGATTTTGCACCTCAGCCACTCGAAATAGAGCCCTACTTTTTAGGTCTTTGGCTCGGTGATGGGCATAGCTCAAGTGCCACTATCACCACGCAAGACAAAGAGATCATCGAGTATCTTAAAGAATATGCAGCAAGACTCGATCTTCAAGTCACAAAACAAAGCTCAAAAGAAAAGTGCCCTGTGTATGGGATCACTTCAGGACAAAGAGGTGGATACTACAAAGATGACACTTCCCTGCAAACAACATTACGCAAACTCGGAGTTTTAAACAACAAACATATTCCGCACCATTTTTTACAAAACTCAAAAGAGCATAGACTCGCTCTTTTAGCAGGGCTTATTGACAGCGATGGCTACTATGACAAAAAGTTTAACGTCTTTGAGATCGTACAAAAAGAGGAGCGATTAACGCATCAAATCAAGCTTCTTGCCGATTCTCTTGGCTTTCGTGTCTCACTTAAAACAAAAAAAGCGCGTATTAAAAAGATTGGCTACGAGTGTGATGTCTATCGCCTTAGAATTGTAGGAGATCTCGACGCTATCCCAACAAAAATAAAGCGCAAAAAAGCTCGCGCCCTCAAAGCAGCGCGAGATGTGAAACATACGGGGATTCAAGTAGAGTACGACAAAGTGGATGATTATTATGGTTTTACCATCGATGGAAATCACCTCTTTTTACTCGAAGATATGACAGTTACACACAATACATCTTTTATTTTAAACACCGTCAATAGCCTCATCACAAGCGGTAAAGGGGTGGCGTTTTTCTCGCTTGAGATGCCTGCGGAGCAGTTGATGTTGCGTTTGCTCTCTATTCAAACCTCTATTCCTCTACAAAAGCTTCGTGTAGGGGATATGAACGATGATCAATGGACGAACCTCAACAACGCTATCGATAAGATGAACACAGCCAAACTCTTTGTCGATGACCAAGGTAGTGTCAATATTAACCAACTGCGCTCCAAACTGCGTAAGCTTAAAAACCAACATCCAGAGATTGAGATCGCGGTGATCGATTATCTCCAGATCATGCAGGGGATCGGGAATCAAGATAGACACTTGCAAGTCTCTGAGATCTCACGGGGGCTCAAGATGCTTGCGCGTGAGCTCAACATCCCAATTGTCGCACTCTCTCAGCTCAACCGTGGGCTTGAGAGCCGTAATGACAAGCGCCCGATGCTCAGCGATATCCGTGAGTCTGGGTCAATCGAGCAAGATGCCGATATCATCCTCTTTGTCTACCGCGATGATGTCTACCTCTACAAAGAGGAAAAAGAGCGAGAAAAAGCTGCCAAGGCTGAGGGCAAAGAGTTTACCTCCACCTACATAGAAAAAGAGGAGGAGGACGCCGAAATCATTATCGGAAAACAGCGGAATGGTCCTACAGGGCACGTCAAGCTCGTCTTCCAGAAAAAACTCACCCGCTTTGTAGATGCACCGAGCTTTGCCAAAGGGGTAGAGACAGTCTATGAAAATGTCGATACACGCTCTGCAAATGTCGATGTGGGCGAATCATCGGTCTCGATGCCGACACTCTAAATGACTCTGGAAAAACTCTCGCTTTTTACAAGCAAAAAAGAGTTTTTCACCCTTCTCGCCCTTTTAGCAACGATCCTTTTTTACTCCATTCTTATCGAATACCACAATTATAAAGATCTCAAATATTTTGACTACACCATTGTTGATGCAACGGTACTTAGCCAGTATAAAAAAACAAAAACATCCCAGAGTGGCATCACAAGACGCTACCATATTCTCAAACTCAAAGCAGATGCTGGCTATATTTTTTACACCAATCGCGCTCTTGATTTTGAGGATGTCAAAGGGAAAAAACTTCACCTAATCCTTTGGCCACAAGATCTTGATTTTAAAAGCTACATGCGAAGTTTTTATGGTTATAGTAGAGTACTGAGCATTGAGCACAGCCTCAGCCTCAAAGAGCGACTCGAACACTCCATAGAAGAGATTCACCCAAACGAAGATATCGCCACTATCTACAAAGCACTCTACCTCGCCACACCCATGAGCTACAAACTCTATTCTGTGGCTTCAAATCTTGGGATCTCCCATCTTTTTGCCCTGAGCGGATTCCACTTAGGAGTGCTTGGGTTTGTTCTCTTTTTTCTTTTTAAATACCCCTACAAATTTTTGCAAAACAGATATTTTCCCCACCGAAGTTACAGGCTTGATTCCTTTGTTTTTGTAAGTTTCACCCTCTTGGTTTATCTTCTTTTTTTAGACGCTCCCGCTTCCCTTTTGCGTGCTTTTGTGATGCTTGTGGTGGGATTTTTTCTCTATGATAGGGCTTATAAGATCATCTCGATGCAAACCCTTTTACTTACCGTACTTTTGATCCTCAGCTTTTTTCCACGCCTCTTTTTTGCTCTTGGGTTTTGGCTGAGTGTAGCGGGGGTGTTTTATATCTTCTTATTTTTACTTTACTTCAAGCATCTCTCTACTCTCAAGCAGTTTTTACTCATCCCCATTTGGGTCTACCTGATGATGCTCCCCTACTCGCTCTTTATCTTTGAGAACTTTAGCTTCTATCATCCACTCTCGATACTTTGGACGACTCTTTTTACCCTCTTTTATCCGCTAAGTATTTTCTTACATTTTTTTGGTTTTGCGAGTGGGCTTGATTTTGCCCTAGAGCTTTTGCTAGAACTTGGAGAAGAGTCTTGGGATGTAAGGATTGCACCCTATCTTTTTTACATCTACATCCTAAGCTCACTTTTAGCGATTCGCGCCAAGCTTTGGATGTGGGTGAGTCTTGCTATGGCGAGTGGTGTTTTTCTTTATGCTTTTTTTGGAGTCTCTTTTTGATTCTCTTTATAGTAACTATCAAGCATTGAGCAGAGTTTGAGCCCATAGATAAAGATGATCCACGACAGATAGATCCATAAAAATAAAAAGAGCAAAATAGAAAAAGAGCCATAAATGGTCGCATATGCCTTATTATAAAACACATAATAGACAAAGCCACTCTTAGAGAGTGAAAAGATAATAGCCACCACAAAGGAGGCAAGCGCGGTTGCTTTTTTAGCGATCTTGGTGTTGGCACTGATCTGATAGATCAAAAAGAAAAGCCCCCAGGTGATGATGTAGGGGATAAGCTCTGCCACCGAATAACCAAAAGTATACACATTTGACTCCACTACACTCGCCAAGCGCGCACTCATATAAAACGAGAATCCAAGTGCGATGGGGGTAAGTGTGAGCATCGTCCAGTAGGTCGTGATCGACTCCCACAAACTTCTTGGCTGTGCATCAAAGATCTTGTTAGCGATATACTCAAAGTTTTTAAAAAACAAAAGCGATGCAACAAGCACCATCACCAAGCTCATCACTCCCATCTTTGCAGAGTTTTCTAAAAATCCATCGATATAAGTTATCATCGTCTCAGAGTTGACCGGCATAAGGTTAGAGAAAATAAACTCTTTGATATGGACATAATACTCCTCAAAACTAGGAAGGGATGTAAGGAGTGTCATCATGATAAGTAAAAGGGGGATGATACTAAAGATGGTGTAAAAACTCAGGCTTGCGGCAAAAAGAGTGAGCTCTTTATCGACAAAGGCGCTGATGAATTCTTTGATATATTTAAAAATTTCGTTGAGCTTTGCTTTGTCGAGTTGCATCTTTTTACCCCTTGTCCTTTGTACGGACTAAAGTCCGTGTTACAAATCTCGTAACACAGGCTTTAGCCTGTAAGTTTTACTCCAAGCCCATCTTTGCAGGATTTAAAATATTATTTGGATCAAAAGCTTTTTTGATCGATTTGAAAAGCGCCATCTCTTCAGGGGTAAACGCCATCGACATATATGGCGCTTTTGCCAGCCCTATACCGTGCTCTCCACTTAGAGTTCCACCTAGATCAACGGTCGCTTGAAATACCTCTTCGATCGCTTGGTAGGCAATTTTTACTTGTTCAGGGTCACTTCCATCTACCATCACGTTTGTATGTACATTTCCATCACCCGTATGCCCAAAACATGGGATCTTGACATTGTATTTATCTGCGATCGCATAAAATTTCTCTAGCAGTTCAGGCAACACTGCACGCGGTACGGTGACATCTTCATTGAGCTTTTTACTTCCATACACGCTCAGTGCAGGGGAAGCGTTACGACGTGCAAACCAGATATCTTTTGCTTCTTTGTCATCTTTTGCGATTTTAAATTCGCTACATCCGTTCTCACGAAATACTTTTTCTATTTGTGCAAGCTGGAAGTCAAGATCTTGCTCGAGATTTCCATCTACATCCGTAACAAGCAGTGCACCCGCATCTACTGGCAAGCCCTTGTTAAATGTTTGTTCCACCGCACGAATCGTGAGATTATCCAAAAATTCCATCGCCACAGGAGTGATCCCACTTGCCATCGTTTTATACACTGCTTCCATCGCATCGTGTACAGTTGGGAAGATCCCCATCGCTGTTTTTGTCATCTTTGGTTTTGGGATCAGCTTGAGCGTGATCTCACTTAGCACTGCCAAAGTCCCTTCACTCGCGATCAAGATACCGCTAATGTTATAACCCGCCACATCTTTGATCGTGCGTTTCCCAGCTTTAATGATATCACCATTTGGAAGTACTGCACGGGTAGCCATCACATAATCTTTTGTGATCCCATATTTTGCCGCACGCATTCCACCTGCGTTTTCACTCACATTCCCACCGATCGTCGAGTACTCTTGACTCGCAGGATCTGGTGGATAAAAAAGTCCCACCTCTTCGACCGCACGTTGCAAGTCCATATTGATAAGACCAGGTTGCACGACAGCGACCATGTTTTTCATATCGATCTCTAAGATCTTATTCATATGCTTTTCAAATGCCAGAACGATCCCACCACTACTAGGGAGCGCGCCACCCGTAAAACCACTTCCAGCCCCACGAGGCACGATCACAATGCGATGCTCGTTACAGTATTTGAGTATCGCTGAGATATCCTCTTCATGACGTGGAAAAATCACTGCATCAGGTTCAAAACGCTCACGCGTTGCATCGTAAGAGTACGCAATAAGGTGTGCTTTATCACTATAGATATTTTCATCGCCCACGATGCTTGCAAAATGTTTTAAATGTTTTTGATCTATCATTGTTTATCCCTTTATCTCAAACTTTTCTAGTAAAAAATGGAGTTTTTCATCGGAGTTTTTTATCTTCTCATAGAGTGTTTTATTCTCTTTGTTATGATCGACTAAGAGCTCATAATAGTGAGGTGCGTACTCTTCGAGTCTGTCACTTCCCTCTCCCCACCAAGCCGCGTCAATATTTTCAACACGTGTATAAAATGGCAACACTACATCCGAAGCCACTTCTTCAAGTGGCGCATCAGAGATATTGAGGATCTTCATACTTTTGATATCTACCGTGTATAAAAGCTTATCAAGATAAAGAAATACAAGCCCAATAGAGAGTGTTTTGCTGAGATCTTCAAAGTCACTTTTAATAGGTGTAGGGTGTCCATTAAAAGATAAGATCGTCGCAAAGATATCTGGATGGAGCCACTCTAAAGTCTCTGCACTACGTGTAATTCTATAGTAGATCTCTTCTGTAGGAGCGACCAAAAAAGCTCTATTGTAAGCGTATGGTAAAATGGCTGTATCACCCACTTGTACGTTCCACTTCCCTTTTGGAAGGGCATTGTTTCTTAGAGAATCAAAATCACTCATCTTTAAAACAGCGCGCTTTGTCTCTGGATCAAAACTCTCAACCACTGCATTTTTTAAGATACTATGACGATCTCTTGCTAGCTCATGGATGATAAAACCACTCACGCCCACATCGATCTTATCGATCTCTACAGTTACTCTCTCATCCTCTACACTCACCACGGGTGCTTTGATTCCAGCCCCAAAAAGTTCTAGGAGTAAAAAGAGCCAAATTACTATATATTTCATCTCTACTTCTTTCGTATTGTTTAGTGCGATTATATCAAACTAAGCCAAATTTTGATAATGTTTCAAATCAATTTTTTATATTTTTTACTTCAATAGGTTTTTTTAATGATACGATTTTTTTTCCTTATATTATTTTCTACACTCCTTTACTCTGCTCAAGTGGAACATTTTAGGTGGATCAGCGGAGAGACATATTTAGAGTTTTTAGAAAAGCACTCTCTACCACTCAAAACACTTTACTACAACCTTGATGATGACGATCAGATCCTCACGGCTGAGATGCGCTCAGGGGTCAACTGCCAAATACTCAGAGACAATAAAAACACGATTCTCCAAGCCCTCCTCCCCCTCAATGATGAACTCCAGATCCATATTTATAAACAAAACGGCGATTACGCTTTTGAGGCGATCCCTATTATCAGCGAAACACGCACCGAGGCTTTTACCCTTCAAATACAAAACTCTCCACATTATGACATCGTACAAGCGACTGGTTCTATAAAACTCGCTCAGATCTTTGTCTCTAGTTTCAAAAATTCTCTCAACTTTAAAAACGACATCCGCAAAGGGGATACCCTTGTGATGATCTATGAGCAAAAATACCGCCTGGGCAAGCCTTTTTCTATGCCTGAGCTCAAAACTGCGATGATAGAGATGAACAAAAAAACGCACTATATCTACCTCAATGACGATGGGCGCTATTATGATGCTAAAGGGCACGAGGTTGAGGGATTTTTACTTGCCAATCCCGTTAGAGGCGCGCGTATCTCTTCTTATTTTACCAACAGACGTTTTCACCCTGTACTCAAAAAATGGAAAGCGCACCTTGGGGTGGATTATGCAGCGCGAAGTGGCACACCGATTGTCGCAGCAGGAAGTGGGCGTGTGATCTATGCAGCGCGCATGGGGAGCTATGGAAACCTCATCAAGATTCGCCATGATGATGGGTATGAAACACGCTATGCACACCTTCGCTCTTTTCGCAAAGGGATCTACCGTGGCAAATATGTCAAAAAAGGGCAAACAATCGGTTATGTAGGGACAACTGGGCGCTCCACAGGACCACACCTACACTTTGAGCTTCGCAAACATGGACGTGCGATCAATCCACTACGAGTCGTACAAGTGACCACCAAAAAACTCGCAGGAAATGAGCGCAAAGCATTTCTCACACTCAAAGAGAACTACGATCAAAGTCTCGCACTCCACTTAGAGAACAAGACACAATGTATCAAGCATCTCGACGCAAGCGATGTGTGCTATTTCAACTACACACGTGGAGAGGTTCAAGACAATGGGTAAAATAGATTCCATCACAGAGCTAAAAAAGCCACAATTTGTACAGCCTATCAAGATCAACTACACCCTCAAAGGGCAACAAAAAGTGTGGGAAGCGATCATCAGCCATGATAGTGTTGCAATATTGCTCTGGCACACACAAAAACGGGCATTTGTAGTGGTCAAACAACTTCGCGCGACAGTCTTGCATACCCATAAAGAAAATGGCTATACCTATGAGCTATGTGCAGGGATCATCGATAAAGATCTCAGTGATGTTGCAATAGCACAAGAGGAGGTTTTAGAAGAGTGTGGCTACGATATCCCTCTTGAATCTTTCTCAAAGATCACCTCTTTTTACCCAAGTGTTGGCGTGACGGGCGCCAAACAAACCCTTTACTATGCCGAGTGTGATGAGAGTATGCGTGTAAATGAGGGTGGAGGCACGCATGAAGAGGATATCGAAGTGATCTACATCCCAGTCGAAGAGATCAAAGCGTTTATGTTCGATGAGAGTTATCACAAAACTCCTGGGATGATTATGGCGTTTTATTGGTTTTTGGAGCGCTATAGCGATAGAGAAAACTAGTACGGACTAAAGTCCGTGTTACAGATAACATAGTAACACAGGCTTTAGCCTGTATGAATAAGATTCCGGATCAAGTCCGGAATGACGAAAGAGTGCAACCAAGAATGACGAGTCACCGTCATCCTGAACTTGATTCAGGATCTCTACCCAAACTTTAGAAGAATCGCCGTCATCCTGAACTTGATTCAGGATCTCTACCCAAACTCTATAGGATCCATATCTATCTCAGCAAGTGGCTCTTTGCAAGAGTTCACCGCAGCGATGATACTCGTGCTCTTCTCTGAGCGCAAAAGGATCTCAAAGCGGTATTTATTGGCAACCCGCTCGACACTACATTTTCCAAAGCCTACCACCTCTACATCCGAACATCTTTGAAGCTTCTCTTGCATTTTATGCATCTGTTCTTGTGCTTTGGCTCCGTTTTTGTGAGAAAAGAGAATACGACAAAGCCTTTTATAGGGTGGATAAAGCCCCTCTCGATAAAGTTTTTCATCCTCTAAAAAAAGCTCATAATTATCTTTGTACGCATCAAAAAACTCTTTGTTAAAAGTTTGCACCAAGACTTTTGCATCTTTGGCACGTCCACTTCTTCCTGCGACTTGAATCAATGAAGAGAGTGCTTTTTCTCTTGCTCTATAATCACTCATGTTGAGCATATTATCCATCCCAAGCACCACTGCTAAGGTCACCCCGTGATAGTCGTGCCCTTTAGAGAGCATCTGTGTTCCCACAAGAAGATCGACCTCTGCTTTGTTAAAACGCTCAAGCGCTTTTTTGAGCTTGGATTGTGTGGTGATCACATCCCTATCAAACTGCTCGATCCTCGCATCAGGAAAGACCTCTTTGAGATTTTCTACCGCTTCTGCAGTTCCTAGACGTGCGCTTGTAAGGTTTTTGCTATGACACTCTGGGCAAACTTGTGGGATCGCTTGTGTGTAGTTGCAGTAGTGACATTTGAGTGCATGGGCTCTTTGGTGCACACTCATCCCCACGCTACAAAAGGCACACTCAAAAGTGTATCCACAATCTCCACATAGAAGGTATTTGAAGTTTGCTCGTGTTGGTATAAAGAGGATCGATTGTTCTTTGGATGTAAGTGTTTGGCTCAGATGATTTAAGATCAAAGGGGAGAGTGACTCCACAGAGGGCTCATAGATAAACTGCTTCTTACTCACAAAATGCCCCCCTTTAAGTCTTGTGTGGGGAAATTTTGTATAGCTTCCCAAAGAGGGTGTCGCACTTCCAAGTACTACATTTACCCCATAGAGCTTGCCCATATAGATAGCGAGGTCTCTTGCATTGTAGCGGGGGCGCGAAGAAGATTTGTAACTATCATCGTGTTCTTCATCAACGACGATAAGCCCAAGATCTTTGAGTGGTAAAAAGAGCGCACTTCGTGGACCTGCTACGATAGAAGCGCTTCCATCATGGATACTTTTGAGCGCTTTTTTCTTTTGAAGAGGGGTGAGTTTGGAGTGCCACATCACCACTTTATCACCAAAATGTTCTTGGAGTCTATGTGACATCTGCGGTGTAAGTGATATCTCTGGCATCAAAAAGATACTACGTTTTTTCTGGCGAATCATCTCTTCAAAATAGCGCATATAGATCTCAGTTTTGCCACTTCCTGTATCACCAAAGAGGAGAGAGACCTTATGGTTTTTGAGAAATTCAAAGGCATGGTTTTGTTTTTGTGAGAGGGTGATTTTACTTGCTTGGGATGTTTGGCTTTCATGAGACGGACTCAAGTCCGTGTTACGAGAAAGCCCATTCGTAACACAGGCTTGGGCCTGTAAAGAGTCTGCCAAAAAAGGCACCATCAATCCAAGCGCTTCACCAAGCGAGCAAAAATAATAGCGCGAGATAAACGAAGCAAGCTCCCTTTGTTGCTCTGAGTAAAAAAACTCACCCACACTTACAATCTCATTTGTCTGAAAATCAGGTTCTTGGGATATGGAGAGTACCACAGCTCGCATCACTCTTTTTTGTAATTCTACATCCACAACGCTTCCCTCTTTTAAAAGAGATTTAGAGTGATAGGTAAGAGGAGAAAGTGGTGAAGAAAGAAGTGCGAGTTGGTAGAAATACAATCAAAAACCTCTTGGATATTTTTGATTGTATTATAGCGAAGTTGCTAAAGCGTTTTATTGAAGTTGATCACAATATCCCGCACCAGCTGTACAGGTAAAAGTGCCATCATCTTCATCGTATATAAATGTAGTAGGAACCCCACCTGCTCTGTAGACATATTCACCACTTCCCTCAGCGCCTGTTCTACTCCAAGCACCATCTTTATTGGCAACATTTGCCTGTGGGTACATCAACACACCTTCAAAAAGCTCATTGCCATTATCAAGATTATCTTTTGTGATCCAATCGGTATCGCCTGTAATTAAACGGCTTTGTCTCTCACTCACAATTCCTGAGCGAATTGATGCTACATCCGCAGCCCCTTTTGAGATTTGTGCATCAACGCGCGTCGCTGCAAATCTTGGAATAGCAACCGCAGCGAGTATTCCTAAAACAACAATCACAAAAACAAGTTCAATCATAGTAAAAGCAGGTTTAAAATTTTTCATCAAGCTATCCTTTTTTCTTTCATAAGCAATATAATATCATCATTTATATTAAAACTAATTGTAAAAATGTTTGCCTATTTCTTCACGCTTATGCCACCAAACTGATAGATTCGCGCATCTCCGTTACTTTTTAAGATACCATTTTGTGATGCCAAAGAGATCACCTCTGCTAAAACTCCACTTGGACACTTTTGAGATGGGGCTGCTAAAGGGGTCACGGTTACATTGCCATCACTAGTGGCACTAAAAGTAAAACATTTGGCTATCTTGTTTGCATCTAAGACGCTGTATTCTGTCCAGTTCTCTTTTGTCGCCCACTGTGTACCTAGGTTTTTTAAAAGTTGCGATGCCCCCATCACCTCAGTTGACACAATCGCGTCATTGCGTGTCGCTGAGAGCTTTGGAACCGCTACAGCAGCCAAAATACCTAAAATGACAATAACAAAGATAAGTTCTATAATGGTAAAGGCTTTTTTTTGTTGCATATCTTTTCCCTTTTTTTGAAACTAAGGAACAGTATAAAACAAAAAAGCTTAAAAATTTTTTGTACAGAAAGAGAGAATTGAGATGTTTCGTTTGAGGTGTGTGTTCCACCTCGGCAGAGGTGGAACGAGAGAGAAAATTAGCGAACTACGCTTGTTCCACCAAATTCGTGAGTTGTTTTAGCTCCACCAGTCTGAAGCATACCATTTTCAATAGCCAAATCTTTTGTCTGAGTCAATACAACAGTTGGACATGCATCAGCACTATCTGCTTTAGACTCTATAGTAACATTTCCATCTGTAATTGCAGCACCACTCGGCCCAAATTCAAAACATTTAACTGCAGCGTTCGCCTCAGTAATTGAATCAGCCGCAATCTCACCTTGTGATGTGAATTCTGCAGCAAGATTATTCAACGTTTGCTTCGCACTTGCAACTTCAGCAGAAACTTTCGCATCATTTCTTGTTGCAGCCAATTTTGGAACCGCAACCGCAGCCAAAATACCTAAAATAACGATAACAAAGATCAATTCGATCATAGTAAAACCAGCTCTTTTCATAAGAACTCCTTTTGTAAATAAAAATTTGGGTTACACTTGCAACCTTGGTGACCATTATGAATGATTTATGATAATAGTTTCCTTAAAATAAACTACTAAACAATACCAAATCACAAAAGTTGGCGTAATTGTAACACATATTTTTTCATATTTATAAACTAATAGGAAAAAATTTCTTTTTTCTATTTTTGGAACTAAAGTTGCTTGTAGAATATTAACTAAAAAAGGAGTTCAGATGGGCATTGAAATTTCTCGTACACATGGTTTATTAAAAGAAGCACTTGATTATAGAGCGATGCGTCAAGATATGATTGCTTCAAATATTGCCAATGCTGATACTCCTTTTTATAAGCCTCGGGATGTACGTTTTGAAGAGATGCTTGCTCAAAAGGCAGATCAACTCCTCTCACGCGGAGAAAAAAAGCTCCAAATGGCACAAACACATGGCGCGCACATCCCACCAAAAGAGGAGAGTAGCTCACTCAAAGCGAGCACTTTTTATCGTGATGGACATATGGCGCGTAACGATGGCAATAGTGTAGATATCGATGTAGAAACAACAGAGATGAGCAAAAATGCCGTGATGTTTGATGCACTTATCAACACCAACAAAAAAAGTTCTCGAATTTTCAAAAGCGTGATTGAAGCTTCTGGAAAAGTAAGTTAAGGATAGATTATGTCAAATTTTTTAAGTAGCTTTGATATTAGCGGATATGGACTCTCTGCACAACGCGTTCGTGTCAATACCATCTCAAGCAATATCGCCAATGCACAAACGACCAGAACAGATGAGGGTGGACCTTACCGCCGTAAAGAGGTTGTTTTTAAAGCGATAGACTTTAATGAGCAGTTTAACAAAGCGATCGGTGCAATGACACAAAGCGCATCGTATGAAGACCCTTTGAATGAGGGACAATTTGGCAAAAAGGTAAATCCTGCTATAATGAGTGTAGTAATTGACAAGATCTCTCGTGATGATTCTGAGCCAAAACTCAAGTTTGAGCCAAATCATCCTGATGCAGATGCTAATGGCTATGTTGCGTATCCAAATATTAATCCGGTCATCGAAATGGCCGATTTGGTAGAAGCAACACGCTCATATCAAGCAAATGTTGCTGCATTTGAGAGCTCAAAGAGTATGGCAAATAGTGCTATCTCTTTGTTGCAATAAGATAAATAAAATTAAAGGAGTGAGGTTATGAGTAGTATTGACAATATTTCCGGATTATCTACCGCCGAGCTTTTAGGACAAAAAGATAAATTAGAACAAGGAAGCACTCCTGGTGGAGAGGCTTTTGCAAAACAACTCAAATCAGCTTTAAATGAGGTCAATGAGATCCAAGAGACAAGTGAAAAAGCTGTCGCTGATATGGCTACAGGGCAGGTAAAAGACCTCCACCAAGCAGCTCTTGCTATTGGCAAAGCTGAGACAAGTATGCAGCTAATGCTAGAGATACGAAACAAAGCTTTGAGTGCATACAAAGAGCTAGGTAGAACACAGTTATAATAATCTCACACGAATGATAAACCGAAATAAAAGCAAAAAGATACTCCTGCTGTATGTCTTGATTGCTGTAGGATTTATCATTTTTTTAAGCGTGATGCTCGCTACTGTTTTAAAGTCACGCGATCTTCCCTCACTTTATACCTATGAAAACTCCAAAGCCCAGCGCGGTACCATTATCAGTGCAGATGGGTTTCATGTCGCGACAACAAAAAAACTCTACAAAGCGGTGGTGAATACCCTCTACATAGACCCTCTCAAAAAAGATCTTTTTATCGAACTTTTTTCTATCTACTCAGGGATCGATCAAAAAGAGGTCGCAAAGAAGATAGGAAGCCGTAAAGGTGTAGTAGTTCTCAGCTATGATATCGAAGAGAAGCGCGCACAGTATCTCAAACAACTCTCTTATGAATTGCGACGTCTTGATGTTTTTAAAGAGCGTATCAGCCCTACGACTGGCAAAAGAACACTGCATGGTCTAAGTATCATTGAGAGTGGCGAGAGTAGAGAATATCCCTATGGAAAGCTTCTCACACCGATCATAGGCTACACACATAAAGCAGAAGAAGATGGCTACACCCTTATCAAAGGGGTCAAAGGTCTAGAAAAAAAGTTTGAAGCTGAACTTGAAGCGCGCCAAGATGCTTCAAGCAAAGGACCTCGGGATGTAAACGGCTATATCATCCTCAATAAAAAGAGTTTGACCAAACAAGCTGTCAATGGTTTAGATATCAAGCTGAGTATCCCCATCTCTTTGCAGATCAAGGTTGAACGAATGCTTGATACTATGCGAGAGGAGATTCGTGCAAAAGAGGTGATGATCGCCATTATGGATGCCACAGATGGACGAGTCCTGACCCTTGCAAGCTCTAATCGCTTCTACCCTAAGAGCATCAAACGAAGCGATTATCCCTCACTCAATAGCTCTATGATTGAGTATAGTTTTGAGCCAGGGAGTGTTGTCAAAACCGTCGTATTTGCCCTACTTCTAGATAAGGCTCTCATCAATCCTTATGATCTTGTCAACGGACACAATGGACGCTATAGAATCCAGAGAAAAGTGATCACCGATGAGCATGAGTTTGACTGGCTAAGTGCTGAGAATGTGATCGTGCACTCTTCTAATATTGGGATCGCACAACTCGCACAAAAGCTCTCAGGTGTAGAGTTTCACGAGGGGCTCAAAAAGTTTGGATTTACCAAAAACTCTACACGCGATATGATCTATGAGAAACGAGGCTCCATCCCCCATGCGACACAGCTCAATAATGAAATTTATAAGGCAACTGCATCTTATGGCTATGGGATCCATGCAAACTTGATGCAGATCATGAAAGCGTATAGTGTTTTTAACAACCATGGAAAGATGATCTCCCCTCGAATTGTTGATAGTTTTATCGATGAATACCATCGAGAGATCAAGATTCCTGCCCAAGAAACATCCCAAGTGATCCAAGCAAAAACGGCAGAGCGTGTCAAAAAGATTCTTATCAAGACCGTCAATGAGGGAACAGGAGTCAAGGCGCAATCTCTTGGCTTAGAGGTGGGCGGAAAAACAGGAACAGCTCACATCGTAGAAAAAGGGCGCTACGTCAATAGATACAACACCGTCTTTGTAGGCTTTGCAAATGACAAGAAGCAAAAATACAATATCGGGGTTGTGGTCGTAGAGCCTAAAAAGAGTCAGTTTGCCGCACAAACGGCTGTGCCTGTGTTTAAACAGGCTGTGGATATTATGGTCGAAGAGGGATATTTAAAGCCAAATATTATCCAATAAGCGTGTCTGCCCTACCTTTGCCTCAACAAGGATGACGGTATTTCCCAAAATCACTTCATTGATATTTTCAAAATCTCGACTCAAGACCTCTACATACTCTACATCCAAAGGTTTCAAAAGCTCACGCATCTGTGTTTTTATCTCTTGAGTGTCCCATATTCTTTTACTTACAAGCTTGCTTGCAAGGTAGAGAGATTCAGAGATTTTGAGGGCATCTTTTCTCTCTTGTGGGCTCAAATAGATATTGCGACTACTCAAAGCAAGACCATCTTTTTCTCGCACTGTATCGACTGCAACGATCTCTACATCCATAAACATCTGCTCTACCATCAGCTTGATAAGGTTGAGCTGTTGCGCATCTTTTTTTCCAAAATAAGCTTTGCGAGGATTGACAATATTTAAAAGCTTCATCACCACTGTGAGCACACCACTAAAGTGTCCTGGACGCGAATGCCCCTCAAGAACATAGCCACGTACTTTTGGTGCTAAGATGCTCACTTCATCTTTTTGGTACATATCTTTAGCTTGAGGTAAAAAGACAACATCCACACCACTGAGCTCACATATTTTTTTATCTGCTTCATCGCGGCGTGGATATTTATCAAGATCTTCCCCTGGCAAAAACTGAGTTGGGTTGACAAACAAAGAGACTATGACAAGTTCATTTTCAGTGCGCGCTTTTTTTATCAAGGTGATATGTCCCTCATGTAAAGCACCCATAGTAGGGACAAAACCTATCGACTTGTTTTGCTCTTTGAGATAGTTTTTAAGCTCACTAGGAGTAGAAATAATCTTCATTTTAAGCCTCTATTTAATATAATCGGAATTATACACTATTGGATGGATTTTATGGATAATTACGAATATACAGAACTTTTAAAAAATCTCTCGACTAAAATGAATAATATTACAGGGGTTGTTGAGCCCAAAAAGATTCAAACAAGACTCGATGAGATCACGGAACTTGAAAACGACTCAGAGTTTTGGAACGATGCAGAAAATGCAGCAAAAATTCAAAAAGAGAAAACACAGCTAGAGAGAAAGCTAAATAAATATTCTATCGCCAAAAGTGCCATTGATGATGCCAAAGAGCTTTATGAGATGGCAAAAGAGGAGAATGATGAGGAGAGTATTGCGACTCTTTATGAGGAGGCAGCTTCTTTAGAAAATCAGATTAGATCGATGGAGATAGAGGTACTTCTCAGTGGTGAGAGTGATGGAAGCAATGCTATTTTATCTATCCATCCAGGTGCTGGTGGTACAGAGAGTCAAGACTGGGCATCGATGCTTCTTCGGATGTATAAGCGCTTTGCAGAGAGACGTGGCTTTAGCGTTGAAGTGCTTGATTATCAAAATGGGGATGAAGCGGGAATCAAAGATGCCTCTATCCTCATCAAAGGGGAAAATGCCTATGGATACCTCAAGGTAGAAAATGGGATCCATCGTCTTGTGCGTATCTCTCCGTTTGATTCCAATGCAAAGCGTCATACCTCTTTTAGCTCGGTGATGGTCTCTCCTGAGGTGGATGATGATATCAATATCGTGGTAGAAGATAAAGATATCCGTGTGGACACCTACCGCGCAAGTGGTGCGGGTGGTCAGCACGTCAATAAAACAGAATCAGCGATTCGAATCACCCACATCCAAACAGGTGTGGTGGTGCAATGTCAAAATGATAGAAGCCAACATAAAAATAGAGCAACAGCGATGAAAATGCTCAAGTCTCGCCTCTATGAGCTAGAGCTCGAAGAGCAAAAAGCAAAAGAGGATGGGATCTCTAAAAGCGAAATAGGTTGGGGACATCAGATCCGCTCTTATGTGATGCAACCCTACCAGCAGGTAAAAGACACGCGAAGCAATGAGGCGTATTCTAATGTTTCTGCTATCCTTGATGGGGATATCGATAAGATGATCGAGGATGTTCTTATCGCAAATAATAGATCTTAATCGTTCTCTTTTTGTATAAAACTATAGAGTAAAAAACCTGCACCTAGCACCATTGCAATGATGGTGAGGTATTGCATCTGCTTCTCTCTAGCACTTTTGAACTCTTCAAAAAGAGGTGCAGTATTTGAGCTTTGAGCTTTTGAGCTAGATGCTTCGCCTCGAACACTTGCCTCCATCCGAGCCACGTTTGCAGCTGCGATCTCGATATCACTCAAACCCTCTTTTGGTGTCACCCAAAAATGGATCACAAAACCAATAAGTAAAAGCAAAGCACCTGCACTGCGGATAAGCGCCTTCTTATGTTTGTGTAAAACTTCTAACATCTTTTCTCTTTTATATGAAATTCTAATATGAATTATGTCAGACTTCGCTTATGAATCTACTTAAAGAATTTTACCTTAATGACTCTTGTTCCTATCTACAAAACAAAGAGCAGACGATGCACTATAAAATCATTCACGATTGTAGTGCGCAATATTGTCAAGAGCTCATTGAGCGAGGCTATAGAAGATTTGGTAAAATGTACTTTCGCCCTATTTGTGAGGGTTGTACAGAGTGTCAAAGTATCAAGATAGATGTTGCGAACTTTTCTTTTTCTAAGTCTAAGAGACGTATCATCAACAAAGCAAAAGAGCTACGCGTCTACATCCAAGCCCCCTCTATTACCAAAGAACATATTGCACTTTTTGAGAAATATCATCTTTTTATGAAAGAGAAAAAGGGGTGGGAATATCAGCCAACAACCATACAACACTACTACAACTCATTTGTAGATGGGGACAATGGTTTTGGTTATGAGGTGCTTTATTTTGACGATGAGAAGCTTATAGGAGTTGATCTTATAGATGTATTAGAAGATGGCATCTCTTCGATCTATTTTTATTATGACCCTGACTATTCTCATCTCTCTTTGGGAAAACTCTCGCTTTATAA
>JAVETX010000013.1:48283-49606 GCA_034005845.1 Sulfurimonas sp.
TCTCGCTCTATAACCAAATACGCTATGCACGTAAATATAGCAAAAAATGGATCTATCTTGGGTATTATGTCCAAGAGTGCCCGAGTCTAGCTTACAAGGCTGAGTACAAACCTTATCTTACCCTGCAAGGCCGCCCTGATCTTGAAAAAGAGTATATCTGGTCTTAGCGTGAGAGTTCTTGAACTTGCTCTTTGAGGATCTTTTTCTTTTTCTCTTGAAGCTCTTTTTCTAAAGCTCTCTGCAGAGCTTCTGCTTGTTCTTTATCTTTTTTGCGGAGTCTCTCTATTTTTTCTCGCTCGATCTCTTCTTTGGTCTTATATTTTTTCTTACTGAGTTCTCTTTGTTTTGCTAAACGCGCATCTTCATCTAAAAACTGTTGTATAACACCCTCTTGAGTGATCCCCTCACTGTTTTGGATGTAGTACTCTTTGATCTCAGATTTGTATTTGTTCACATCCAAAAGCTTCGAGTTTATCATTTTAGAAAAAAGCTCATTATCATGATCACGCATAGAAGCTTTATAGCTTGCATGAACATCTTTTACAAAAAAATCGTTCGTTTCAGAGAGCTCACGAAGTTTTTGTAAGTAGTCTTTTTTATCTATTGATGTGTCGCCCTTTTCAAGTCGAAACCCCTCCTCTTTGGCTTGGGCAACTTTGGCAACATACTCTTCAATACGAACTCTATAACGTTCATATTCTTTTATATTTTTAAGATTATCTATATGTGGAGCATTGTCGTAAATCACATCCCCAAGAGCCGAATACACGGCAGGATTTGCTGCAAATACTAAAGTAGTAAAAAGAGTAAAAAAAAGTGTTCTGATCATTTTTTATCCTGAAAATAGAGATTATTTTATAATTATATCGGATTATAGGTGATATAATTTAGCATGATGAAAAAATTAAGAAATGAATTACTGTACTATGTCGCTATTTTAGTTGTGCTCGCTTTTATCTGGCACCCAGATCTCTTTACATCCCCACTTACAAGAGTAGATAAGATGCTCTCTTATGGAAACTATTTGCATCCATTTTTATGGGCGTTTGGAGTGTATCTATTTATAGGATTTTTTAGAGCTATTTATAGTTTGATCAATTATTTAAAAAAAAGAGGGAGTAAATAAGAAGGAAACACTTCCAAAAGGAAGTGTTCGTAAGGCTAAGGGATTAGCCGTTACGTTTTTTGATGATCTCTTCTGCAACGTTTCTAGGAACTTCTTCATAATGATCGAATTCCATAGAGTAAGTCGCACGACCTTGTGTAGCAGAACGAAGGTCAGTTGAGTAACCAAACATTTCTGAAAGTGGAACGAATGCATCA
>JAVETX010000014.1:0-48224 GCA_034005845.1 Sulfurimonas sp.
CAAAACATGAAACTCGGAAAACTCAAAAACGCTCAACTTTCAAAACAGAGCCATGAGATTGGCTTTGTTCAGAGGGTTCAATAATAATAAGATTCTAGAATATATCGCGATCCGTCAAGATATTACCGATCTGTATGAACAAGAAAAATACCTCAAAAAGCGAGTCGATGAGGAGGTCAAAAAAAATCTCAATGAGGTCAAGTTCTCCTCCATTGGAAAGATGGCAGCAGGGATCACCCATGAGATCAATACCCCTCTGACCTACATCAAAGGAAACCTTGAGCTCATGCTTCAAGATATCCACTCTCTTGATCCCAGCCTTAAAGTCAGAGAGTATCTCATAGAAGATGCCAATACGGTTTTGGGTGGTGTCGATCGTATTGCAAGTATCGTAGAGTCAATGCGCGAAGTCGCTTCACAGCGAAGTGATGTCTTTATGGAGCATAATCTTTACTCCTCTTTAATCACCGCACTCACGATCTCTTATAACAAAGCCAAGCAGATCACACCTATCTACATCCAAGGAGAGCGTTTTACTATAGGTATGGACAAAGAGAAGTATCAGTTTCTAGCCACACTTCAGATCCAGCGACTTGAGCAGGTCTTTATTATTATCATCAACAACGCTTTGGATGTACTCAAACAGATCGAAGATTTTGATAAAAGAAAGCTTGAGATATCGATCCAAGAGGATCAGGGTGCTTATAGCATCATCTTTCAAGACAATGGTGGAGGGATAGACCCCCAAGCCCTTCCAAATATATTTGACCCTTTTCACTCTACAAAAGAGGAGGGGGGAATGGGAATAGGACTCAATGTCGCCCAAAAGATCGTACAAGATCATAGAGGACGCATTTTAGCCCTTAACTATAATGAGGGTGCGCGCTTTGAAGTGGTGATACCAAAGGAACAAACCTCTGATGCATGATCTTTGTGGCATAGATGAAGCGGGGCGCGGACCACTCGCAGGTGATTTGGTGATCGCTGGAGTGATACTCACTTCGGATGTAGAGGGTCTCAATGACTCAAAAAAACTCTCTGAGAAAAAACGAGAGAGACTCTATGAGCTTATCGTCCAAAATGCCCACTACCACATCGTCTCTTTCTCCCCTGCTCAGATCGACTCCTTTGGGATCTCAAAGTGTCTCTCTGAAGGTTTGCAAGAGATCATGCAAACGCTTCAAGCCAAACGCTATCTCTTTGATGGCAACTCCACTTTTGGGGTACAAAACCTAGAGACGATGGTGCAAGCTGATGGAAAAGTATCTGAAGTAAGTGCTGCTTCTATCTTAGCCAAAGTGACCCATGATCGCGCGATCTATGAACAAGCCAAAAAATTTCCACACTATGGTTTTGAAAAGCACAAAGGGTATGGCACAAAGCAACATGTAGCGATGATAAAAAAGTATGGATATTGTGAAGTACATAGAAGAACTTATAAGATCAAAGAGTTGCGCGAGCCATCACTCTTTTAGAACTCTTGCAACATGATCACGTTGACAAAAGTACCTTTTTCTAAAAAAGTATCCTCTTCGCCACTGATCATTAAAGCGCTCTGCCCTAAAAGGTTTGTCAGTATCGCTGAGCTCCCCGCTTTTTTCCCCTCAAAATCGACAAAGTATTCCCCATCTACTACAGAGATATTGCACGCACTAAACTGCGTTAAACCTGCTTTTTTATAAAAGTCATCTTTGAGCTTTGCTTCCACCATAGTGTAAGGTTTTTCTTTGCCAAGCATCTTTGCAAGCAAAGGAAGCACATAAAGCAAAGCTGTAACAGTCGATGAGTAGGCAAATCCAGGAAGAGAGATCACATACTTAGAGTCTCTTTGAGCAAGCATGATATGTCTTCCAGGCTTGATCGCGACCCCTTTGTAGATCACCTCAGCACCGATGCGTGGAACGATATCTTTGACAAAGTCATAATCCCCCACGCTCACCCCACCTGTACTCACCAAAATATCTGCAGCACTCAAGGCATTATTAAAGGTCTCCATGATCTCCTCTTTGTCATCTTCGATAACACCGAGCTGGATCACCTCTGCGCCTGCTTGTTCAAAAAGTGCTGCAAGGGTGTAGTTGTTGGAGCTTCTGATCTGTGAGGGGTTTGTACTCATCGCACCAAGATCCAAGATCTCACTCCCTGTAGCGATCACTGCCACGCGAGGTTTGATCGCGACTTTGACCATCACGATATTTAAAGCTGCCATCACACCAATTTGGGCAAAGCCAAGCTTTGTACCTTTTTTGATTAGCTGATCGCCTGCCTTGTATCCCTCACCAATAGAGCGCACAGAAGAACCAAGAGCAACTTTTTCGTTAATGATCACGCGACTTCCATCCACACTTACATTTTCGATCTGAATAAGCGTATCCGCACCCTCTGGCATCTTCGAGCCTGTAAATGTTTTGATACACTCTCCATCTGCGAGCACTCTTTTTTCATCATTTCCAGCAGGATTATCCCCAATAAGGGTCAAAAATTCTCTCTCTTGGTCTTCAAACTTGATCGCATAACCATCCATCGAAGCGGTAGGAAATTGTGGATCGTTATAGCTCGCTATGATATCCTCAGCGAGAATACGACCTAGTGCATCTGAAAGGGGAACATTTTGCACCTTGACACTCTCTACATCCAAAAGATCAAGCATATTTTGGCTTGTTTCATAGCTGAGTAAACTCATCCTTTTGCTCCGAGTATTCCACTGCCATGGATCGCAGTAGAGCGATCCCGTGCATAGATTCTTTGTCCATCTTTGAGGTCATATTTCCATATAGGCGCACTCGCTTTAAAATCCTCGACAAAATGCTCGATAAAAGCCAAAGCAACCTTTCTCTTTGGTGAGAACACAGCAGCGATATAAGAGGACTCATGAAGCCTTACATCCCCACGGCTATGTGCCATCTTAATGATCGCCCCACTCTCTTTGGCCTTTTCTTTCCATGACTCAAACCAGCGCACCAAGATCGGCTCATAGATATCAAAGCTCAGACCATCGATCCCATCCTCTTGGCGGATCGTTCCTACAAAAGGGATAAACGCACCATAGTTACTTTTGTGCTCCTCTTCGTACCAATCTTTTAATATTGTGGGTACATCCAAAGGTCCATTACATATTTTTAGCACGTCTCAGCCTCCACACACTGGAGGAAGAAGAGAGATTTTATCTCCATCATTAAGGGCTACATCCAAAGAACTCACAAGGGTGTCATTCACAGCGACCGCTGAGTTATCTAACCACTCTCGAAGCGTTTCATCTTTTTGCAAAATTGGCGCCAACTCTTTGAGATTTGCTATCTGTAATTCGAGTGCATCTTTTTGAATCGGTCCTAAAAATTCTACTCGTACCATAAGGTGACTCCTTCATCTTTTTTCTAGGCTGATTATATCTAAATAAGATTAGCGCTGTATAATTTCACTCATATAACTTGGGAGTTTGCTAGTGATTTTTGGAAAAATAGAATACCTTAATCTTTTACCTTTTCACACCTTTATGAAGCGCTTTACAAAGGGTTCTTCCCAAAAGATGAGTATGCATTTTAAAAAAGGTGTTCCCGCAGATATCAACCAAAAATTTCTCACGCGACGCGTAGATGCTGCCTTTATCTCAAGTATCAAAGCCAGAAAGTTCAATAATATCGGCTTGGGGATCATCGCAAAAAAAGAGGTCCTGAGTGTCCTTGTGATCCCAGGTGATACGCGAACCAATGATAAAGAATCAGCAACATCCAATATCCTCGCACAAGTTTTGGGGATCCAAGGGGAGGTGCTCATCGGAGATAAGGCGCTTAAATACTATCTCACAGACGGGAAGCGCATCGACCTTGCAAAAGTGTGGCATGAGAAACACCAGCTCCCTTTTGTTTTTGCCCTGCTTTGCTACCATAAAGACCAAAAGCTCTATAAAAGGATCAAAACAAATTTTCTCCGCTCCAAAGTAAAGATCCCACAGTATATTTTGCAAGAAGCATCCCAACGCACTGGGATCGAAAAAAAAGAGATTCTTCACTATTTAGAATATATCTCTTATGAAGTTGATTTACAAGCAAAACGGGGACTCAAAAAGTTTTATCAAAAGGTTGACAATCTTTAACATTGTGATAAAATATCGCAATGAATAAATTACTTTTTTTTATATTACTTTTCACAACATTATCTAATGCACAAGAACCAATTTTACCAATACCAAAACAAGTTGCCATAGATCTTGCAAAAGCAAAGCTAGGTCAAGAGCTCTTTATCGACACCGCTTTTTCTTCTGATGGCTCCACCTCATGTTTGAGCTGTCACAATATCTATGAAGGGGGTGCTGATACGCGTGAGGTATCCCTTGGTGTAGATGCGCAAAGTGGAGATATACACTCACCTACCGTGCTCAATGCTCGCTATAACTTTAGACAGTTTTGGAACGCACGGGCAAAAGATCTCAAAGAGCAGGTCGATGGCCCTATCCATAACCCAGTAGAGCACAATATGGACACAAAACTTGTAGAGAAAGCTCTCAACGATTCTGCATCTTATAGAGCAAAGTTTCAAGAGGTCTATGGGGTACAAAAGATTCTCTACAGCCACTTTGTAGATGCCATCGTTGCTTTTGAAAATGCTCTTACTACCCCAAATGCAAAGTTTGATAGGTATCTCAGAGGGGAGATCCAACTCTCAGAAAAAGAGAAAGAGGGCTATACGCTCTTTAAACAAAACGGATGTATCACCTGTCACAACGGGGTCAATATCGGTGGAAATAGCTTGCAAAAGATGGGAACATTCAAAGAGTATAAAACACCTAAGATCTTCCCTGATAGAAGTTTTATCACCAAAAAAGAGTCCCATAAGAATGTCTTTAAAGTACCTACATTGCGTAATATCGCTCTGACTGCGCCCTATTTTCACGATGCAAGCGCCAAAACCCTTGAAGAGGCTGTAGAGACCATGTCACACTTTAACCTTGGAATCCGCCTCTCAAAAGAGGAGATCGACTCGATCGTGCTCTTTTTAAACACACTCACAGGTGATAGACCTGCGATCTTGGAGTCTCATTGAATCCTCTACGCCTTATCTTTATCATTGTTCTCATCGCGCTGATCTCAGCTTTTTTACTTGTCAAGTTTTATATCACCCAGAGAAACTTTACATCCCATCATAAAGAGTTCACCCTTGCCCTTAATACCTTTGAGAGTCAAGAGTTGCAGCTCAAACATGCACTTTTAGAAAACTCGCTCTCTGCGTATCAAAATATGGACCCCATAGCTGGGCACATCAACGCACTTTTAGAGACCCACAAACAGCTTCTTGATTCTGAGATACTCAACGATGACAACTATAAAGAACTTCGAGACAAACTCAAAGAGCTCAAAGCAAATCTAGATATCAAGCTCGCAGGTGTTGAAGATCAGCTGATGCTCAATGCAGGGGTGCGAAATTCACTGATCTTTTTATCAACTCAAGTGTATAACCTCCCCCTCTCTTCTGAGGAAAATATCAAACTGTATGCACAAGCGCACAAGATCCTCAAAGCTTTTAACGACACGGCTCTGACACAAGATCTTGATTATCTTAGCCAAAAAAGCTCGACACTTCATACCTTTTCCACACAAAAGAATATTCAAGACTTTGTGAGCCATTTTAATCTCCATGCAGAGTATCTCCTCAAGAACTTTCCACAGTTCATCATCACCACCAAGTACGTACTCAACAACAATCTTAGTGATTCTATCCTCGCGATCAAAGAGCTTTTTCGCAGCAAGGCTTTGAGTGATTTTCGCGCGCTTGATCTTTTTGCTCTGCTTATCTTTAGTATCTTCGCATCCTCTGTTGTGATGATTATTTTTCTCACTACAAAATACTTTCGAGAAAATAAAAAACTGCGTGAGACGACACACTCTTTGGAGTATTCACTCAGCCACGATCAGCTTACAGGCTTTCTCAATAGAAACTCTTTTTCTGCAGAACTAACACGCTTAGCACATCCGCACCTGCTCTTGATTAATATTGATGACTTTAAAAATGTCAACGATATCTACGGCAATCATGTCGGAAACCGCCTGATAAAATCTCTGGCAAAATTTATAGAACTCTCCCTCAAAGAGATCGAATATGTCAATATTTACAGAACTGGAGGGGATGAGTTTGGTGTGCTTTTTGAAAATATCGATGCCCAAAAAGCTTTGGATGTAGCACACAAACTTCAAAAGCAGATCGCTGAGCACACCTTTGTCTTTAACCATCTCGATATTGAGATCTCTGTGAGTATCGCAAGCAACAATATCCTCCCACTCATCGAAAATGCAGACCTTGCACTCAAGCTTGTCAAAAAAGATCTCACCCGCCGTGTGATCGCATTTGATGAGGATCTCAACCTCAAAAAGAGTGTCAAAGAGAATCTCAAAACGATCGATATGATCAAACATGCGATCCAAGAAGATCGTGTGATCCCTTATTTTCAGCCTATCATCAATCTTGCAGAATCTAAGATCGAGAAGTATGAATCGCTCGTGCGTATTGTGCTTAAAGATGGTACGGTCATCAGCCCTTTTGCATTTTTAGATACTATCAAAAAAACACCCTACTATCAAGATATCACTGCGATCATGCTACAAAAAACGATCGATATGGCAAAAGAGTATCCACAGTATCGCTTCTCGATCAATATCTCGATGATCGATATTTTGAATGGTGAGATCAGAGATATGCTGCTTGAAAAACTCACAAAAAACTTCGCGACCGCATCGCGCATCGATATCGAGATTCTCGAATCGGAGCATATCCATGATATCGCTAAGGTCAAAGAGTTTATCAACGAACTTCACAAAACAGGTGCACACGTACTTTTAGATGATTTTGGAACAGGATATTCTAACTTTTCTTATTTTTCAGATCTCGATATCGACCTTGTCAAAATTGATGGATCGATCGTCAAAGAGATCGTTCAAGATGAGCGAAAATCGCATATGCTCCAAAGCATCTTTGACTTTTCACAAGGGCTCAAGCTTGACAATGTCGCCGAGTTTGTAGAGACAAAAGAGATCGCACAGATGCTGCAAAAAATGGGTGTCAAATATGCCCAAGGATACTATTTTGGAAAGCCAGCCGCAAAGCCCCTAGACAACGAGAGTGTTCACTTTTAATGAGAATTTAATACGGACTAAAATCCGTGTTACAAGGTTTCGTAACACAGGCTTTAGCCTGTAAAAAGTGCTACTGTTTACTTCAAGCGCTTTTTCAGCTCCTCTTTATACTTGTCAATATCAAACTTCTTCATACTCGACGCACCACTCTTGATCGCCGCCTCAGCCACCGCACTTGATATCTCTACCACAAGCCGCTTGTCAAAAGGTTTTGGGATAATATACTCTTTACCAAATTTGAGTTTCGTCTCATAAAGATCATTCAAGTAACTTGGTACTTTTTCTTTTGTAAGTGCTGCAAGAGCCTTTGATGCGGCCACTTTCATCTCCATATTGATCTTTTTTGCACGTACATCCAAAGCCCCACGAAAGATAAATGGAAAACCTAAAACATTGTTCACTTGGTTTGCAAAGTCACTTCTACCGGTTGCGACTATCGCATCAGGGCGCGCTGCTTTAATATCCTCAGGAAATATCTCAGGAATGGGATTGGCAAGAGCAAAGATGATCGGGTCATTATCCATGCGCATAATATCTTCTATGCTAAAACTTCCAGGCTTGGAAAGCCCCACGACGACATCCGCACAATCAAAAGCCTCAGAATGGGTCATATACTCAGGTGATGCGAACTCCCGTTTGTATTCATTGATATCGCTCCGCCCATTGTGTACTACACCGTGAGAATCAAGCATAATGATCTTGGTCGCACCCATATGGCGATAAAGACGCGCACAAGAGATCGCCGCAGCTCCTGCTCCCACGATTACAATTTTGAGATTCTCAAGTTTTTTGTGTGTAAGTTCGCACGCATTTAAAATAGCAGCTGCAGAGATCACCGCTGTGCCGTGCTGGTCATCATGCATCACTGGGATATCAAGCTCTTCTGTGAGGCGTCGCTCTATCTCAAAACACTCTGGTGCTTTGATATCTTCAAGATTTATCCCCCCAAAAGTAGGAGCAATCGCAGTCACTACAGAGCAAAATCGATCGATACTCTCTGTGTCTACTTCGATGTCATAGCAGTCTATTCCAGAGAACTTTTTAAAAAGCACCCCTTTGCCCTCCATTACAGGCTTTGAAGCAAGCGCGCCAATATTGCCAAGCCCCAAAACTGCTGTCCCATTGGAGATCACAGCAACAAGATTGCTCTTGGCTGTATAAAGATACGCATCCTCTGGATTTTTCTCAATCGCAAGACATGGAACCGCCACTCCAGGGGTGTACGCCATACTCAAATCTTTGAGTGAATCGACAGCTTTTGTGGTCTCTACAGAGATCTTTCCTGAGTGTGGATATTGATGATAATCAAGCGCTTCTTGATCTGTGATTTTGATTGGAGCCATAGATGTGTCCCTTTTGTTGTTTTTTTGATTGTAGCAGGTTTTGATAAAGAGCGGAATATATTACATCCAAGCCTACTCTACCAAAGGCAAGCCATTGGCTCCTTGTTTTTATATCCTATTAGAAGTAAAAGTTCACACCCGCTTGCAAGGTCTCTCTTTTAAGATCCTTATCGCTTTCATATTGCTTAATATTTTCATACGCCATCTTTACAAAAATATTTGAGCTGACTCTATAGCCTGCACTTAGGTTATAAAGATGTTGTTTACTCGAATCAGAAAAATGGCGCTGGGTGTATTGTGTGGCGATATGAAGTGACTTGTATCGATCGAGCACTGCACCGACACTTGCACCCACTCCACCAAGAGCTTTGGATGTATAGAGTAGATAAGGGTCAGCCATTGCATAGATATAGCCCAAGTCATTGCCCACGCTATATCCTACACCAACATTGAAAGAGAAGTTGGTTTTTTCATTAAGGTATTTTCTATCCCAGCCTATTTTTGTACGCCATGAAAAGCCTTTGACATAGGGGCTGTTTTGTGTGTAGGAATCTATGCTGATGATGGTTGCTTTTTCAAGATAGGTTTTCTCAGCTGTTCTTGAGACTAAAAGATCACCAAACTCTATCCCTGTACCACGCAAAAAGCCAACATGACTCTCCTCTGTATCATGATATGCAAAACGAAATCCAAGCTGAGTGAGTCCATGCCCCTCTCGCTCCCCCTGAGTAAGAGTGGTGCGCATCGCACGATGCCCCTCTAGAGGATTGTGTGGGAGGATGTCATTTTGCATCTTACTCACCCCCAGCGTAGCTCTTGCCGTTGTGAGTTTGTGAAAAAGCTCAAGATGTTCCTCTTTACTCAATTCATTCGATTTAAAAGAGTATTCCAAAAGTTCTATAGCGGCTTCTAAGACAACTCTTTTTTGCGCTACATCCAAAGAGCTATCCTCTAAAAAACTCTCTACATCCAAAGAGCTCTCTATTAGCTTATGTGGCTTTTCAAGGTTCTCATTCTCTATCACCTTCTCAAACCACACAAGGTTACTTCGCTTAGATGGCCTATAATGTTTTTGAGTGATAATCCCCTCCTCTTGAAGTGGAAATACTGTTTCTAAAGGGATCACTTGATAACCAAAATATTCACGCAAATGCAATTCTTCGCGTGCGACCTCTAAGAGCCAGAGCATATTGTACGAGCAGTTTTCTGTAAAAAAATAGTAATATGACTGCGTATCTTTGAGCTCCCAAATATGTGCGAACATCCGCTCCACCTCTTGGGATGTAAGGTCAAGATCATACTCCCATATATCACGGTTTTCTGTATCTCTATACTCTTTGAGTTTTTCATAATAAGGCAGAAGTGAATATTTTCCATAGTATCCCCCAAAAAGCCCTTTGATCGCGAACATAACACCATTCTCTTTTTTGGGATCAGCATCCGCAGCGTAGTTGATCGCATACGATAAAAGCCGTGAGTTGTACGAGGAGTTGATACGCAAAAATGTATGCCCAAACATCGAGGCGGGAGAGTTAATATGCGCTGAGGGAAAAACCATTGTCACAGAGACAGGATCAACACGTTTTTTGAGTGACTCGTACTCTTGGCAATTTACATTAGGAAGATCTTGCAGATCAAGACGCTCTTTTAGCCAAGCCCCACGCGCTGGAAACTTACATAAAGCGGCTTCATCATCAAGTCGAGAATCATCATAAAAGGCTTCTAGCGTCGCTACAAGCTCTGCTTTTGCATCGCTCGCTCCAGAAGGTGCGAAAAAAAACCTTGCATCATCAATCTCACTTACATCCGAAGGGATATGAAGTAAAAGCTTCCAATAGCGCTTTTCATAAAGTTTGGCTTCAATTGCTTTTTGAATGACAGCACTGTTTGCATACACGAAAAGAAATGGGGTGAAAAGTAAAAAAAGATATTTAAAAATGGTGAGTTCCTAAAGTGGGGCAAGAAGCCCACTTGTTTTGATTTAGATCGTAGTTTGAGAGATGTTATCTAGTACGTCTGCCATCTCAACTTTTTGGCTTGTATAGATCGCATTGTAGTTTGACTGAAGTGTAGAAGCAAAAAGTGCTTTGTCCTCAACTGCTAAAAGCTCTGCTAAAGTATCAACACTTTCGCCGTGACCTACAGCGATCTCTTTTGCAAGTGTGTCCATATTTGAAGCAACGAACTCTTCTGCTCTTTCATTCATTACAAACTTTGTTTTTTTACATCCGAGTGTTCCAGATGTGATACCAAAAGTTTGGTTTCCTGAAGTACCATTTGTTGTCGCTTGAAGCGCTAACATAACCGCTGATGAATCATCTTTGATGATCACTGAACCAAGACCACAACCTGTTTGGTTATTTACACCTGCGAATGCAGCTGAACTGAGTGCAGCAACCGCTGCGATACTTACTAATAACTTTTTCATAGTGAACCTCTTTCATTGTTAAGATAGGTGTCATTCTATACTTATTAAGCTTAATGTTAAATTATGTCAAAATTAATTCATCTGGTGATCAAACTCTGGTACCATCTCTTTGAGTTTTGCAAGTTTGTCTTCACAGTTGATAAGCTCAAAAATATCGTGATTGAGCTTGACAATATCATACTCAGTTTTCCCTGCGACCGTGATCGATTCATACTGCGTATTTGCCTCTGTGTCATCAATAAGTAGCTCTTCATAGAGCTTCTCACCAGGTCGAAGCCCTGAGAACTCTATCTCTATATCATCACGATGGCTCAGCTCTATCATCTTGCGTGCGAGATCTACGATCTTAATGGGCTCACCCATATCGAGTATAAATATCTCACCACCACGCCCAAGAGCTCCCGTTTGAAGTACAAGCTCACACGCTTCAGGAATAAGCATGAAATAGCGCGTAATATCTGGATGTGTCACCGTAATGGGTCCACCCTCAGCGATCTGTGCTTTAAACTTCGGTATCACACTTCCACTGCTACCAAGGACATTTCCAAATCTCACGGCTACTATCTCCATTTGTGTCTGAAGATTTTGCACATACAATTCACAAATCCTTTTGGTCGCGCCCATTACATTTGTCGGGCGCACTGCTTTGTCAGTAGAGACAAAAATAAACTTCGCCACATTATGCTCTAGCGCACAATCAATAGTGTTTTTTGTCCCCAATATATTATTAAGAATTGCCTCTGTAATATTTTCTTCTACTATGGGAACATGCTTGTACGCTGCTGCATGGATAACGATATCGGGCTTATGTTTTTCAAAAGTTTTGTACAGTAATTCTTTGTTCGTCACCGATTGCATCACAATGGTCGGTTTTGCGTCCGCTATCTTTTCAGCGATAAGATAAAGATTATACTCACTATGATCTAACAAAATAATCTTCTTTGCTTGATAACGCACACATTGCTGGGCTATCTCACTTCCGATACTTCCACCCGCTCCTGTTATAAGGATCGTATTGTCTTTGATAAAATTATGAATACGCTCTTTATCAAGGTCTTGAGGATCTCTAGCAAGCAGATCTTCAACGCTCATTCGCTCAAGCATTCGTGAATAGTTTTGCTCTTCAAGTATCTCATCGATCTTAGGCAATATTTTGATCTCTTGAAACAAACCTCCTAGCTCTTCATCTATCTCTTTAATACGTCTTCTTGGTGCACTTGGCATGGCAATGACAAGAAGATCATAAAGAGGAATAACTGTTTTAAGTTCTTGAAGTTCCTTTGATGAGATGATTTTGATACCATCTATGCTTCGCCCCTGTCTTTGAGGATCATCATCAATAAAATAATGCACTTTGTACCTGCTTTGGCGAAACTCATCTTCTAGCTTCGTTCCAGCCCGCCCTGCTCCATAAATCACTAAAGACTTTGTCTTGAGTGTTTTGGAACGATTAACATAGTAATGATACCCATACATCAAAAAACTGATCGCAAAAATATAGGTAAAGAGTTCACTAATCATAATATAGAGCCAAACTTCGCGGTAAAAATAAAGAGCATAAAAGAAAAATGGTACAAGAGCTACGATACTCTTAGATAAAAAAGTCTTTTGTGAGATCTTGGACCAAGAAAGAGAATAGTCTTTAAAAAGGATAAGAGAACTTAGGATACGTAATATAATAACAGTAACTAAAAGCTCTAAATTAATGTCAATATGAAAGATAAAAAATGTCCACATATATGTAGCAATACTCACAAAAATAATAATAAGAAAATTGAGTATCCGTTTATCTAAAAGCATTTTTTTTCTCCACAAAAATCATCACAACACAAAGTAAGACTATAATTAGTCCAAAACTCACAGCCAGATTTGGTATAAAATATACAAAAGAAAATATCACCACATTCAAAGCCATCACATAGTTTGTAACTTTAAAGTGGCTCCATCCAGCTTGTGTTAGCCTTTGATACGCATGTTTTTTATGCGCTTGACTGAGCTTTTCACTATTGAGCTTACGACGTACCAAGGTCACCGTTGCATCAAACCAAAATACTGCAAAGAGCATAATCCAGACCCAAAAACTACTCGCTTCTTGATTGGCATAATAAATCGTAAATATCGCAATATTATAGCCCAAAAGTGTACTTCCAACATCTCCCATAAATATCTTTGCTTTGTTATAGTTCCAGTATAAAAATCCAAGAACCGCGACAGCTAAAACACAAAAATGAGCATCACCAAACAAAAGAACTCCAGTGACACTTAAAAAAACCACTTCACTTCCTACATAGCCATTGATGCCATCTATAAAATTGGTAAGATTTATGTACCAAAGGATCATCAAAAAAGCAAAAAAGCTCGTCACTATTTGGTTTTGTATAGCGAACACTCCAAAGTCTATACTCTCCAAGCCACCAATAAAGTAAAGTCCGACCACTGTAACAGCTGACTGTACAGCAAGTCTGAGCCTAGCACTCAACTCATATATATCATCAAAAAAACTCACGATGTTGATAAGAGCACCAACGAGTAAGGCATAAAAAAGTGTAGGCTCTATTTTGTCAAATACAAAAAGGTAAATTAATCCCGCAAACCAAGTAAGGGCAATAGCAATACCACCACCATGCGGAGTAGGAATGCTATGGGAACTTCTCTCATTTACATGAGCCACGAGAGATTTTTTAAGAGCGTAGTTTTTTATAAAATATGTAAGTAAAAAAGACAATAACAACAGTAGAATATAAATCAATTATTTTCCCCGCTTATCATCAATTTTATCCCCTCTTGCACACTAAAGGGAAGCGATGGCTTGACTTCGCTAAAAAGTCTTTTCATTGTCAAACTATTATCTACCTCTAAACTCCCATAAAGCCGCTTGTGAAAAGAAGGCTTAAGCAACTTCAACAAAAACTCAAAAAATGGCACTTTTACAAGATAAACTTTTTTATTTAGATTTTTAGCTATCAACTCTATCAATCTTGTGGTGCTAAGCGGCTCATCATCACAGGCGAGAAAAATATTTTTAGATCCTGAATCAAGTTCAGGATGACATTCTCTCGTCACTGCTGACCCCTCCTTTATTCCGAGCTTGACCTCTTCCGTCATTGCGTGCTTGAGCTCTTCCGTCATTCCGAGCTTGACCCGGAATCTAATAACCTCATCCACCAACCAACAAAGATTCCCCACATAAACAAAACTCCTCCTATTATTTATACCACCTAAAGGAATTATAGGAACATTTCTAACTAACTTAACTAAACTCTCTATATTTCCAGGCGCATCTTTACCATAAACCATAGGCACTCTTATAATACTTACTACAAAACTGTCATCATGCAATTCTGAAAGTTGCCTCTCAGCCTCTAACTTACTTTTTCCATAAGGCGTGACTGGATCACAAATAGTATTTTCATTAAGCACCTCTTCATCTTCACCATAAACCGCAATCGTACTTATAAAAACAAACTGTTGTACTCCATTTTGTTTTGCAAGCTTTGCCAATTTTAGAGGATATGTTACATTGATCTCATGGTATTTTTCATAAGAGTGCTCTTCTTTCTGATGTACAAGCGCTGCACAATGTAAAACTATATTCACGTCTCTAAAATTAATATCTTCAATCTTTTGATGCAACAAAGAAAAAGTAGTAAACTGATATCTCTTTTGATATCGATCTATAAAACTACTGCCCAAGTAACCATTGCTACCCGTTATTAAAACCTTCACTTTTCAATAACCTTCAACAACTGCTTTGCTAAATTCTTATAATCATGATTTTCTAAAACATACTTATAGCTATTTCGACCCATTGCTTCTCTCTCTTCCTGAGCCATATTGTAAAGTTTCAATACGCCATTTACTATCGCCTGAGGGTTTTCAGATTCCACATCCAAACCTCCATGTATAGTACTCACAGGTTTAAAGTTCCCAGAATCAATAGCATACAAAATGGGTTTAGCTGCATACATATAATCAAACAATTTATTAGGAGAAACACCATATCTAAAAAGAGGATCGTGTTTTAATCCTATATAACAAACATCAAAATAATGTAAAACTGATGGTACTTGGTCTTTTTGCACTGAATCTACAAAAGAGATATTATTACAATTTTCTGCTAGTGCAAGCAGTTTCTCCTTTTGGGCTCCGTCACCCACAAGCACAAAGGCGATAGAGTTTTGTTCTTTGAGTATTTTTGCAGCTTCTATAAAGCTATCAAGAGCATTTGCAACTCCAAAAGTACCCATATACCCTACAATAAATTTCTCTTGTGGCATTTGAGCCAGTGTTTTTGTATCTAAAAGCTCTTTATGCTCAACCTGCTCTCTTACTACCCCATTTGGGATGTAATAAAACTTAGATTCTTCTAATCCTCTTGTTTGCATATGCTCATAAGCATTTGCAAGTACACTGACCACAGCATCTGATTTTTTATAAGCAAAATCTTCGAGCCACTGGAGATGTTTGATAAAAGGATTGTGAGTTGAATATCCCCCTAACTCAATCGCTGAGAGTGGCCAAATATCTCGTACTTCAAAGATCAGTTTCGCTTGATATCTATTTGCAAGAGCTCTCGCAGGAATAATAGGATGTAGAGGTAAAGAAGAGGCTAAAATTGCATCGGGTTTTTCAAGTTTTAAAAAAGGGAGAAAAAAAAGCTTAAGTGCAAATAAAAACCAATTACGAATACGCCCAAAACTTTTTGGTGCACTATAAGGGGGCATTTTTACCCACACAAAATCTATTCCGTCAATATTTTCTTTGGTAAATGTTTGTTGTACTTGAAGGTGTGGCTTCAATGTGTAATGGGAAAAAGAGCTTGTAAAAATTGTCACCTTACATCCAAGCTTTACAAGTTCTTTTGCTAGATAGTAATGTCTATAAGTCATTCCATGATAGGGACTCCCTGCATATTCGTTTATCATCCAAATGTTTTTATTCATAAGACAATAGCTCTTTTATAATTTTCTCACTCGCTTTCCCACTACCATAGAGATCTAATTTTGAATTTTGAATGTTAAATATTGAATGAGTTCGATATGTATCTAATATTTTCTCTTTATTCGCACCAACAAGCGTATTTACGCCACACTCTACAAGCTCCACCCATTCCGTTTCATCTCTTAATGTTATACACTGCTTTTGGAAAAAATATGCCTCTTTTTGAAGTCCTCCACTGTCGGTCATAACAAGAGAACAATTATCAATTAACCATACCATCTCAAGGTAACCTACGGGATCGATCAATGTTACATTGTGGATGTTTACTTTTAAATTTTCTAGTATCTTTTTTGTTCTTGGATGTAAAGGTAAAATAACCTGCGTCTGTATTGCTATTTCATTCAAGGCTTCAAAAATATTTCGTAGCCTTTTTTCATCGTCTGTATTTTCAGCTCTGTGAATCGTACAAAGAATAAAATCCTCTTTCACATCGATCTTGGGCTTCACTGCAAGATTTTTATAAAAAATTGCTCCATCTTGCATCACATCACCACTTTTTACTATCTTACAATCAAGCTTGTCATAGCCCTCATTTTGAAGGTTTTGCACCGCCGTATCTGTTGGACAAAAGAGTATATTGCTCACTCTATCTGTGAGTATTCTATTCACCTCTTCGGGCATTTTCATATTAAAAGATCTCAGTCCCGCTTCTATATGAGCTAACTTTATATGAAGCTTACTTGCCACTAATGCACCTGCAAGTGTTGAGTTCGTATCCCCATATACCATGATCCAATCAGGTTTTTCTTTGAGTGCTACTTCTTCGATCTTCTCTATCATCTGCCCAGTCATAGCACCATGAGATTTTCCACCTATTCCTAAAAAATAGTTTGGTTTTGGTATTAGCATCTCATCAAAGAATATATCACTCATATTCGCATCATAATGTTGCCCTGTATGCACTATGATCTCTTGTATCTCCTTATATTTTGCTATTTCACGACTCACTGAACCGGCTTTGATAAACTGGGGTCTTGCCCCTAAGATTGTCAGTATTTTTATCATTTTATTAGATCCTTATAGATTTGAAATAATTTCATCTCTTCAACGCCCCAATTATATTTTTCTAATACTGCTTTTTTACCATTTTGCCCCATAGTCTCAGCCTCTTGTGGATGAGCAGTAATATACTCTATAGCTTCTGCTATCTCTTTTGGTTCAAGTGGGTTTACACATATTCCACAATTATTTCCTTCAACTATCTCTTTCCATAGTGGAAAATTTGAAGTAATAATAGGCAATCCCGCACTCATATATTCAAACATTTTATTTGGTTGTGCATCTATATGATTTGGCAAAGGGTGGAACGTTACTATTCCTGCAATTGATCGGCTCATTACATTTGCAACTCCAACTCTATCTAAAAATCCAAGTTCATTTACTTTTTGCCATCCACCATAAGCTTTTACCTTTTCTTCTACAGATTTTTCACTAAAAGCACCTACAAGATTTAGTCTTGTCTGGCTTGTAAACTCCATGGCATGTACTACTTCTTTTATTCCTCGTATTTGTGCTATTCCACCCACATAACAAACTTCATCTTTTTTTTCACTCCAAGGTGTATCGTTTGAGAGTTCGCCTAAGATTGGGAAGTTATTTACATCAATACTTTTTTTGTTTATCTTTAAAAACTTATCTCTTATGTATGGAGTTGCAGTGATGATATAGTCAAACTTTTTACAAGCATATTTTTCATACATTTCAAAAGTTTTAGAGAGCAATATTTTTGCAGGCTTATTGAGATAAGGTTTTCCAAGTAGCTGTTTTGGTAAATCTTCGTGAGCATCAAATATAACTTTTTTACCTAGTTTTTGAAGCTTTAAGCCTATAGGTATAAGTTCTGGATCATGAAGATGATAAATATCACTATCTAATTCTGCCGCTTTTTCAAAAACTTTTTTTACAGTTTTTGTCATACGAGATAGCCGTCCACCAACTTTTGCACCAACATCTACTATATTCACACCGTTTTTACTCTCATAACCCTTACCATCTGCTACAACTAAGCTCAATTGGTATTCTTTATATGTAGCCAAAGATGAACACATTTTAAGGAATATACGTGTGTCATATCGAGGGTGTGCTGATGTTAGATGGGCTATTTTAGTCTGCATATAGATTCTCATAAACCTCAAGTAGAACTTTTTCCTGCTCTTCCCAATTATAAATCATTTTCAACTTTTGAATATTTTCCTTCAATTTATTTTTATCTAATATTACGGCTTCTTCTATTGCTTTTTTGAGTCCATTGAGCGTATTCTCTTTTGCTACTGTTCCTATCTTGTTTAACTCAACGAGTCTTTTCATCTCATAAAGATTAGATACTATCACAGGAATCTCTGCCATAAGATACTCAAACATTTTATTTGGAGAACAGTAGTAATGATTCAAACAAGTATTTTCGTAAAATAAAAATCCAAAATCAGCACTACTTGTGTAATCAAGCAATATATCAGGTGCTACAGCTTCATGAAAGTAAATATTTTTATACTCTTTAGATGTAGCTTGTATCAAACTTTCAAGTGGGCCATAACCCATAAATACTATAACTGCATTTTCATTATCTATAGTTTTAAAAGTTTCAAGAAGTATCTCTATTCCTCTACCTTTACTTAACCCACCTTGGTATAAAAAAATTATTTGATTCTCTTTAATACCTAATGTTTCTCTAAAGATATTTTTCTTTTTTATCTCTTTGTATGGTGGCGTATTTAATACAAGTACTGGCTTTTCTATATCATAAAGCTTTACATACTCATTTGCTATTGCATCACTTACTGTTATCACACTATCTACATATTTTATAAGTCTTCTTTCCAACCATGTAGCAAGCTTTTTTTGAGTACCTTTTAAATTGTTTAGCTCTGTTTCATATTCATGTGCGTCATAAACTACTTTAGCATCACGATTAAAAAACTTTTTGATAAAAACACCTATTGGAAGCGCATTGAGATCATTGCAATGCAAGATATCACTCCCTTGATATTGCTTTACCACTTGATAGACCAACTCAATATATTTCAAAAGTTGTACAGCTTTTTGTTTTGACCATCTACGACTTTTAAGTTTCACTCTGTGAACAGAAATATTCTGCACCTGCTCATACTCTTCAAGTGGATCCTCATGCAGTGCTACTACTTGCACTTTATACCCTGCATTTTGAAGAGAAATACTTTCTTTGAGAACTCGACTATCGTTTTTAAAGTTATTTAGTACTATTGATGTTACTTTTTTCAATTTAATAGTTCCTCAAGCATTTCACATGTATCCATATGGTAGCAAAAGATATTCACAATACACTTCTCTTTTTTAATACATAATAATTATGATAAAGGTTTGTATGAAATTTTCCACTATCCACTATCGTAAAATATTTTTTTATAATGCTTTCAATATGCTTTCTTCTAGTATGTTTATCATAATCAATTTCCCAAAAATGACCGCTTCCTAAGTTTTTATTACCAGTATATTTCATATAAATAGGTACAGAAAAACGTGCTATTTTAGGTAGATTGAATTGAATATTAAGACCAAAAAACTTTTTAAACTCTGGCAAGGTAATAATTAAATACTGATTAGTAACTTTTGCAATTTGTTCTAAACTTTTTTCAAACATTTCAAAAGGTAAGTGCTCTAATATTTCACATGCAACTACAATATCAGCCTGTGATATTATCAAATCACTAAATTCTAAAACACTTCCAAGTACATCAGGTTCTAAGTTTTTATTAATATCAAATGTTAAAAAATTGTATCCTGCCTTTTTAAAAAAATCAGATACAAAACCGTTGCCTTTTCCCACTTCTATAATCTTAGGATTAGTCATTTTTTTTGAATACCTATAAATCAAATTTATTTGTTCACTAAGTGAAAACAACTGATATTTGTCAAAATATGATTCGTTAAAATACTCATTTTTGCTTAACTTTTCTTCTCTTTCTTGACCTTTATCCATTAACGAATCCCTTCATTTTTAAAACTTGTTTTTTCACTTGCATACTTATAAGAATAATACGCGTAAAATAGATATACAAATGAATAAACGACGCTAAAGCACACTAACATTTTATATTCATTATTCATTTGTACTCCAATAACAATAGATGTTAATAAAGAAATAAACAATAAAATTTGTCCTATAAGGTTAATTTTTTGCTTTCCTACCACATAAAACGTATAACTTAATGGACTAACAACAAATTTTAAAAATAACATAGGTGCCATAATCTGTGCAAATTTACCTGCTACTTTCCAATTTTCTCCAAATACAAAAGCAAATATTTCAGGTGCAAAAATACCTAAAACAGTAAATGGCACTATTCCTAGCAAAACTAAGCTTATCAATGTTTTGACATATATGTCTTTACAGTTTCCATATTTATTATAATCTTCTGTTGCTCTTTGCTTAAACACATCCAAAACCGTACTTGAAAGTAAACTTATAGGTATCATTAAAACTTTATACATCAATGAGTAAAATCCAACAACTCCTAGTCCAAAAAACTTTCCAAGTGCTAAAATTGGAAGTTGATTCGCCATCACGTTCACAAGCGCTGATGGTGCATCGTACTTTGGAAAGTTTTGATACTCTTTTGCTACTTCTTTTATGGAACTATTTTTAAATCCAAAATATTTATTTGCCACTTTACTTTTAATAATAAAATATATAGAAATTATATAGCTTATAATATTCCCAAACAATAACCCAAATCCATTAGAAATTACAAATCCAAATCCAAGTTGAGTTGAAGCATTTGTGGCTGAAACTATGATTTTATTTGTTGACAACCTTTTGAAGTTTTTTTCGCGTATCAAAAGATAATTATATACTTGATACAAACCAACTAAAAAGATAGAAATAGGTAAAAAATAGAGCCAATTTGATATCTCTTGGTTTTCAAATAAATTTGTAATGGTTTGATTGAAAAAGAAAACCATCAAAAAGCTGATACAAGTAACTGTTGCTAATAAAATCATAATAAGTTTTACTATAGATTTTACATCTTCCTCTTCTTTTGGAAGCATAATAGCCATCTCATATCTTCCCGTTGCTATAACTGAGATGATAGAAGCTATCGCCATATAAAGTGCAAACATCCCAAAATCTTCTGGCGTATAGATCCGAGTAAGTATCGGGCTTATCGCAATAGGAATCGCTTGTGCTATCGTTGTTCCTGTCATAAGAGTAAGAACATTTCTGCTAAATTCTGATTTTGGCTTCAATCTTTTTATCAACTACAAATTCCCAACAATATACTCTATCTCTTCATCTGTGAGATAAGGGTTCATGGGCAAGCTCATAATTTCTTGTGATACTATTTCTGAAACTACAAAATCACCTTTTTTATACCCAAGATATGCAAAACACTCTTGCAAATGAAGTGGCACTGGGTAATGTACAGCGGTTGGGATTCCCGCTTTTTTTAACTTCTCTTGCAGTGAATCTCTGTTTTTTACTCTGACAGAGTATTGCGCCCATGCTGATATTGTGTTTTGAGCAACTGTTGGTGGGGAGATTCCCAATCTAGTTGGGAATGACGAGTTTGGAGTTGGGAATGACGAGTTTGAAGTTGAGCATGACGAGTTTGAAGTTGGGAATGACAAGTCCTCTAGTGCTTTGGTGTATTTGGTTGCGACCTCTTGTCGGAGTGCTAGATCTTTTTTATAGTATTTTAGTTTCACATTCAATACAGCAGCCTGAAGAGTGTCGAGTCTTGCACCTAAACCTATATATTTGTGATGGTATCTTTTTGTTTGCCCGTGAAGTCTAAGAGAGCGCATCTTCTGGGCAAGATCTTCATCATTTGTAAACACAGCGCCTCCATCCCCATAACATCCCAAAGGTTTGGCAGGGAAAAACGAAGTGGTAGAGATATCTCCTAGTGCTGAATCACTCACCCCATTATAGGTACTTCCAAAACTTTGCGCACCGTCTATTATCACTTTCAAGCCATGTTTATCAGCTATCTTTTGTATCGTTTTCATTTCAGCTGGTTGTCCATACAAACTCACTGCAAGAATCGCTTTTGTTTTGGATGTAATCTTCTCTTCTATCTTGCTTGCATCAATATTATAACTCTGCTCTTCAATATCTACAAAAACAGGTTTCGCCCCCAAAAGTGCGATTGTCTCAGCAGTCGCTATAAAAGTAAACGGGCTTGTTATCACCTCATCACCTGGCTTTATATCAATCGCCATCATTGCGAGCAAAAGCGCATCGGTACCTGAAGAGCATGTTATTGCATGTTTCGCACCTGTAAAGAGCTCCAGATTTCGCTCAAGTTCTTGCACCTCATCGCCCATGATAAAGTTGCACTCTCTTGCTACTTTTAAAATCGCACTCTCTATTTCATCTTGATAGAGCTCATGTTGATATTTTAGATTTGCAAAGTCTATCGTGCAAGGCATCATTTTTTTCTCACCTCAAGATTGTCATCAACAAGCTCATAATAAGCATACTCGTCTTCACTTTTATTCGCTACAAATTCTAAGGTATTTCCAGATATCCCCACCCAAGCTATTTGTCGTGCAGGTACACCCACCACAAGAGCATAAGGCTTTACATCTTTGTTAACAACGGCACCGCTTCCTATAAGAGCATATTCACCAATCGTTACACCACAAACTATCGTTGCGTTTGCCCCTATAGAACAGCCACGTTTTAAAAGTGTTTTTTGAAACTCCTCATGACGCACGATAAAAGCTCTCGGATTGATCACATTGGTAAACACCATCGAAGGACCCAAAAACACATCGTCTTCACACTCTACACCTTCATATATCGAGACATTATTTTGCACCTTCACACCACTGCCTATTTTAGTGCGAGGACCCACGACACAGTTTTGACCAAAAGAACAATTTGCACCGATCACAGAGCCACTCAGTATATGGCAAAAATGCCAGATCTTTGTCCCCTCTCCTATCTCTACATCCACATCAATATACGAAGACTCATGCACAAAATGAGAACCCATTTGCCTAACCTAACACTTTTTTACAAAAAGGGTGATATTCCCCTTGAAGCCCAAGAGGAGTGAGTTTTCTGATCTCAGAGACGATATCGATAGAGCTTCTCGCCTCTTCAAGCCCAAAGCCACCACCACTTAAGATATGTTCATAACTTCTTGTATGCAGATCTGTAAAGCCCTCTGAAAACTCAAATGCTTCTTTATCTACCGTGATACTTCTGTAAGTAGTCTTGCCACTTTCTTGCACATCTTTTGGGATGTAGTCATAGTTGACAGATAAAAACCAGCGCACATTTGCATTTTTGAGTTTCATAAATCCCGCATTGGTATCGTGCTCTTTGAGATGCACACTACTCTCTTGCACCTCTCCAAAAATCCACGAGAGCATATCAAAAAAATGCACCCCGATATTTGAGGCGATTCCCCCACTTTTGGCTTCATCCCCTTTCCACGACACAAAATACCACTTCCCTCTGGATGTAAGGTAGGTGAGATCAATATCATAAACTTTCTCTGGATTTTGCTCTAACTCTTTTGTGATCTTCTCTTTCAAAGCGATGATCGACTCATGAAGTCGCAGTTGCAAAATAGTATAAACCTTTTTGCCGGTCTCTTTTTCTATCACTTTGAGTTGCTCAAGGTTGTGAGGGTTCAGTACAAGCGGTTTTTCACAAATAGCGTGTGCACCGCTTTTGAGTGCAAAACGTATATGGCTATCGTGCAGATAGTTTGGAGTAGTGATCCCTATATATTCTATTTTTTTGTTTTCTTCTCTGTGCCACTGATCTATAAAGCTAGCAAATCTTTCAAATTCAGTAAAAAAATGAGCCTGTGGAAAATTACTGTCCATAATCCCTATCCCATCATAAGGATCAAGTGCCGCGACAAGTTCGTTACCCGTCTCTTTGATAGCTTTCATATGGCGTGGAGCGATATAGCCACTAGCACCTATAAGTGCAAAATTTTTAGGTATTGACATTTTATAACCTCCATGTAGGCTGTTCTACAACACCCTTAACATCTATGAGTATTGGCTCTTTTGCAGACATAGATCGATAGGTTTGCATATCTATCTCTCTAAAAGCATCGTGACCCACAGCAACTACAATTGCTTCATATTTTCTACTCTCACGTGGAAGCTGTTCTAAAAAGCACAGCCCTTTTGTCTCTTTATCGCTCTTATCCACCCAAGGATCATACACCTCTACCTGACACTCAAACTCTTCGAGTTCTTTTATAATGTCATACACTTTCGAGTTACGCATATCAGGGCAATTCTCTTTAAATGTCACACCAAGTACCAACACATAAGCACCTTTGAGCTTAACATCGTTTTTAACCATATATTTGATCGTTTTTGTCGCTATGAGTTTGCCCATCGAGTTATTGATCTGGCGTGCGCCTAAGATAAGGTTAGGCGAATAGCCCAAAGCTTGCGCCTTATGTGTTAAGTAATAAGGGTCAACCCCTATACAGTGCCCACCTACGAGTCCAGGCATAAGCTTGATAAAGTTCCACTTCGTCGCAGCTGCTTCTATGACATCTTTTGTATCGATCTGCATCAGATCAAAGATCATGGCGAGCTCGTTGATAAGCGCTATATTGACATCTCTTTGAGTATTTTCTATCACCTTTGCAGCTTCTGCTACTTTTATACTAGGAGCGAGGTGGGTTCCTGCTGTGATAATAGAGCGATAGAGTGCATCTACTTTTGCTGCGATCTCAGGCGTGCTTCCTGATGTGATCTTTAGTATCTTAGTGACTGTATGTTCTTTATCTCCAGGGTTAATGCGTTCTGGAGAATACCCACAAAAAAAGCCACGGTTAAATACCATGCCTGAAGCTTCTTCTAAAAGAGGCACACACACCTCTTCGGTCACACCAGGATAAACGGTAGATTCATAGATCACAAGATCATCTTGTTTTAAAAGAGCCCCTATCATTTTTGTAGAGTTTATGATGGGACTAAGATCGGGTTCATTTTGTGCGTTTATTGGGGTTGGTACAGTGACAATGTAGATGTTACACTTACGCAATTGCTCTACATCCCAAGTAAATTGTATTTTGTCTGAGAGCTCTTGCATCTGCTCAGAGCTGAGTTCTTGTGTTCTATCTATTTTATTTTGAAGTTCTCTAATCCGCTCTTGGTTAATATCAAAACCAACTACTGCATAATTTTCGCTAAAAGCATGCGCTAGTGGCAAGCCCACATACCCAAGCCCCACAATACCAATCATCTCTTTTTGCACTTTGTGAACCTTTGTGTTATAAAGTGGAACATTTTACTTCTAAAGCGCTTAATATTAGGTGAGAACCCCTTTACAGGCTAAAGCCTGTGTTACTACAACCACGTAACACAGACTTCAGTCTGTACTAGATATTCTCTTATCACGCCCCAACTTTACTCAAAACCACTTTTTAAGATGATCTCTTCATTGCTCAAGCCTATTTTGACTTTAAGCACAGAACATTCCGGACTAGATCCAGAATCTCTCAGTTATCACTTTCATATTTCACAATAATACACAATCATAATTTTTAAACTTTGTATCAACACTAATAATCTTATAGTCATGTGTTATGGCTTGCGATATAATCATCCTATCAAAAGGATCTCGATGATGAAAAGGCAATGCACCAAGAAGCAATGCACTTTTTGCATCAAACTCTAAAATCTCTATCCCCATCTCCTCAAGTATTGCTAACATATCTGCTTCAAATTCAAGGTTACCTATAGATTTTTTTATCATTATCTCTGCAATACTTAAAGAACTCATGTAAATATTGTTTTTTGTATCTTCTATATATTTAAAATGTTTTTGGTTTACTTTGCCTATATCACTAGCTAGCCACAAAAAAATATGAGTATCTATCAATATATTCATATCTTGCTACCATAAAACATCTCATTTATCTCTTCAAGCTCATCATCAAAATCATCTTTTATCTTTATTTTTCCTTCTAGTTGACCAAATTTTCTTACTTTTTGCTTCTCTTCATAAGGTACTAGCATCGCTACTTTTTTATGTTTTCTTCCAAATTCTATAACAAATGTTTCGTTAAGAGTTTGAACTTCTTCCAAAATAGATGATAGTTCTGATTTAAATTTGCCTACTTGTATAGTCTTCATATTCTACCCTTTTTTGTTGATTATATATCATTTGTGACAAGTTGTCAAGTTTATGTTTATTTCTAATACCTCTCCAAGGACTCTGTAATCAAAGATGAGCTTCATCCCATAGCTTGTAGCAGTTGAAGCTATAAGACTATCTGTTCTACTTTTGCACAATAAAACTCTGACCCTCTTTTCTTAAACATTCAATCTACTTTTAAACAAAAACTGCGTAGAATAAATAATTATATTTCAAAGGTTATTCTATTGGTACTTATTTTAGGAAAACACTACAAACTTACAAATGAAGACAAGCAAAAATTATCTCATCAAGATATAACTTTTGAAAAAATTGCATTGCCTACAGACTCTTATGATCAAACAATAGAAAAGATACAATCTTATTTAGATACCAATCAGGTAAAGTCTATCGTTCTCAACCTTGAAAAGCAAGTTTCACTAGAGGTTGAAAGCTATCTAGAAGAGCTAGACTATAAGGGTGTCAATATTATTAGCTTTGGAGAGTTTGCTCAAAAGTACCTTCAAAATAAAAACATCAAATATAATGATGAAAATATTAAAGTTCTCCTCGATATTCGCCACAATATAGGCAAAAAACTTCTTAAAAGAACTTTTGATGTTGTTTTTGCCTCGTCAGCTCTTATCGCTCTTTCACCTGTTCTTCTTGCTATAGCTATTATTATCAAAATAAAATCACCCGAAGGGAATGTGCTTTTTACACAACAAAGATTGGGGCTTCATGGCAAGTTTTTTCGTGTGATCAAGTTTCGTACTATGGTGCCAAATGCTGAAGCAATTCTTGAAGAGTGGCTCAGTACACATCCAGAGGTGCGAGAAGAGTATCTTACGTACCGCAAGCTAGATAATGACCCTCGTATTATTTCAGGTATTGGTGAGTTTTTACGTCGTAGTAGTCTTGATGAATTTCCTCAGTTTTTCAACGTGCTTTTGGGTGATATGTCTGTGGTAGGTCCTCGCCCCTATATACGTGAAGAGTTTTACAAACACTCCAAGACACATATCGATGTGATCACTTCAGTCAAACCTGGGGTAACAGGCTATTGGCAAGTCACAGAGCGCCACGACTGCCCTTTTGATAAGCGTGTAGATATAGATATAGACTATATTCAAAAACAGAACTTATGGTTTGATTTTAAAATAGTATTGATGACAGTAAAAGTGATGCTCTTAGGCAAAGGCGCCTAAGAGCTTTTGTAAAATTCTATTTAATCTATTAAATTTATAGATAATACTATCTCTATTTAACAAACTCTAATGTATAAATGGGTAGAATTATCTATAAAATAAATAGATAAGGATAGAGTATGTTTAAAACCGGAAGCCCTGTAAAAGGGAATGACTTTATAGATAGAAAAAAACATCTGCCAATCTTTAAAGCATATTTAGAGAACAATCAACATGTAATGATAAAAGCTCCTAGAAGATTTGGAAAAACCTCACTTATCAAACAAGTATTTGAACATGAAAAATCATTTCACTATATCTATGTTGATTTACGAAGAGCTACAAACTTAAGCTCTCTAGCCAATCAGATTTTAGAAAAAGCATATAGCTTTGCAGGTGTTGAAAACTTTATGGAGCAATTTAAAAAGTCAATTACAGGACTTTTAAAAACTATTCAATCTATCAAAATAGAAGATATAGGTGAAATAACTCTACAACACTTAGAAAATGGTGTCAAAGATGAGCGAGAGTATTTCTTGCATTCTTTGGATGTAGTAGAGAAAATATCATCTAAAAAAGAGCTACATATAAAATTTGTCTTAGATGAGTTTCAAGATATTTTACGAATCAGCGATGATTTTATACTAGAACAGATGAGATCAGTTATGCAACACCATGAAGCAGTCACTTATGTGTTTTTAGGAAGTATAGAGTCTATTATGACAAATATATTTTCTTCTAAGTCTTCACCATTTTTTCACTTTGCAAGAATTATGAGTCTTGATGGGCTTGATATAGATGAACTGTATGAGTACACAACAGAGGCGTTTGATAAACAAAATATCAACTATGATGATTCACTTTTAAAAATGTTACAGTTTTTACAAGGGCATCCTGATTATTCAGCACAAGTGTTACAAGCACTTTATTATAAAGGGATTGTTGAAGATTTAAAAATGATTGATTATGAAGTGTGTTTAAAAGTCCTTACACAAGTGATACTAGAAAATAGAGCATACCTAGAAGAGCTTATCTCTAAAACAAAACAGAAAAAACATCATTATGAAGTGCTCCACTCTATAGCAAATGGGTATAGTGTAGAGCTAAACTCAAAATCACTTTACAATATCCACATATCACTCGAAGAGATGGGGCTTATAAAAAATATTGCGCGAGGAAAATACATTATTAATGATATATTTTTAGAAGTTCTTTTGCAACAAAAAGATGAAGGTTTGCTTCTTGAAGAGCAAATTTATATAACAAATTTTAAGCATTAACCACTTGTTCTTTTTGCTGCTGTGATAAACAAGCCCGTAGTAAATACAAACAACATCAACGGAAACTGCAATAGCCACAAAGGCTCACCCACAAATGCTACCAAAAACACAACAAAAGCTATAACACTCAAATGTTTTAGCTCTTTGTCTTGTATAGGTAATCGTAGTAGTTTATAAAAAAGCAAAAACATAAGCGCAAGCCCAAGCAAACCACCCTGCACCGCTACCATAAGGTACTGATTGTGGTAGTGTGCTTTTGCAACATATTTTTTTAAATAGGGTGAGAGACCTTCATATTGATGTGTTGCAACAGCATTTTTTGCCGCCTCGTTATAATCACCCAAGCCATACCCTAGCACAGGCTCCTCTTTGAGCGCATCGTAGGTGATGATCCACCATGCTGCGCGCACACCAAACGATGTATTGTAGTTTTCATTGAGAATTTTTTTGACATCGTGTATAGCCGCATCTGCCCTTTTTTGAAAAAGAGGAAGAGTCTGATACGAAAGAGCGATAATGCTTGCACCAAAAACTATACTCAATACCAATGACTTTAGCGAGAGTCTATAACGCACCACAAAAACCAAAAAAAGTGTCACAAAAAATGCCAACTGCCCAGTCCGCCCTGTACTGATCATAAGGTTTGTAGTAGTAAGCACAAAAAACAAAAACATAGGCACACGCACTTTGAGCGAACTTTGCTCAAACAAAAATCTATAAAAGAGCACTAAAGATGTAAAAGCCAAAAACACACTATAGTGAATGTGAGTCATAAAAGGTGTAGGGTACGAAGCATCTCTACCATTAAAGCTCCACCACTCTAGCCAAATGCCATAAGCTAGTATTTCACTTATAAACATCCCAAGCAAAAAGGCATTGAGCACAGCGTACATCCACTCTTTTTTGGCAAGTATCACAAAGCAGGGTATCACTACCCAATAGCCATACATCCGAAGCTGTTTGAGCAGTACATCTGTATCACTGCTCCACAAGGCGCTTAGATACAAATAGCCAATAAATAAAGCTATATAAAGAAATATACTGTTTTCTTTGAGTGTTTGCCAGCTTGTTTTGTAGTCGCGTTTGAGCAGAACCAACAAAAGCAAAAAAAACACAAAAAAGCTATTGGCAGCCCGTGAGAGAGGCAGAGCAAAAGCAAAAAGCAAAAGCGAGTAGTATGTGAGTTGTTCGAAGTTAATTTTTTTTATAGTCATCAACTATAGCCTCTTAAAATCATCATCTATTCTGATGATATCATCTTCACCTGTATATTCTCCCACTTGGGCTTCTATAAGCACTACAGGTATTTTACCTTCATTAGCTAGCCTGTGAACCTCACCCATTTTGATATAGGTTGATTCATTTGGTCTGACATTAAATATATTATCTCCAACTGTAACTGTTGCAGTTCCACTTACTACTATCCAGTGCTCATTTCTATGAAAATGTTTTTGTAAAGATAATCTTTTTCCAGGTTTGACTTCGATACGTTTTATCTTATAGCCCGGAGTGTCCTCCAATACAGTATATGTACCCCACGGGCGGTGTACTGTCTGGTGGACGTTTGGTAGATGTGAATGCTTTTCTTTTAACTTTTGCACTACTTGTTTTACCTTTTGGGAGCTGCCTTTTTTACTGATCAGTAAAGCATCCCCACTATCGATGATTATCAGATCTTCTACATCGATAGTAGCTATGACTCTTTCATCACCAACTATAAGGTTGTTTTTGCTGTCAACGGCTATATGTTTGTCATTTTGGGTATTTCCATCATTGTCTTGTTTTAATTCATCATACAGCGCATCAAAACTTCCGACATCAGACCAGTCAATGTCACTCGGTACCACTTTGACCTTGGTAGACTTTTCCATCACTGCATAGTCGATGCTGTCATCAGGAATATTCAGCATATCTTTATGTTTTATACGGATCATCCCATCGGTATTTGCATTTTCAAGAGCTGTTTGACAGGCATCATACATTTCAGGTGAATATTTTTGAAGTTCCTCTAAAAAGACTCCTGCCTTGAAACAAAACATACCAGAATTCCAGTAGTAATTTCCCGCTTTTAGGTACGCAGATGCTGTTTTAAAGTCAGGCTTTTCGTGAAATGCTTTTACCTCCTCGCCCTGAGCCTCTATGTATCCAAAACCTGTCTCAGCAAACGTAGGTTTAATGCCAAAAGTGACTAAGTTATTTTTTTGTGCTAACTTTAAAGATCTAGAAATAACGATTGCATAGGCTTCTTCATTTTTTATGAGATGATCGCTCGGTGTTACTAAAACGATCTCGTCCTTATTCAGTGCCATACATGCCAAGGCAATGGCAGGCGCCGTGTTACGTCCTATGGGCTCAAGCAAATATTTATTGTTGTTCTCTTGAAGTTCTTCCAGCTGATCAAGAGCCAGGAAATACTGATCTTCATTCGAGACGATAAACTGACTTTCACATATTTTAGAGTTTCTCTCAACAGTAAGTTGAAATAAGGATTTACCGTTAAAAAGTCCTACAAACTGTTTTGGCATTAAAGATCTGCTGATCGGCCAGAGTCTTGTGCCGCTGCCTCCGCATAAGATAATGTTAGTCATATAGTCTTTCCTTGAAATAGTTTTTGGTATATGGGTGTACGTCATCTCGATCTAAAAGCTCATCGACCTCAAACCACTGATAGGCTTCATGCTGGTCATTAACTTGTAAAACATTATTCAAATAAACCTTATAAGCCAGCACCACGTAGTGTGTACTGAAATCATTATTAAAAACATTATTGGTATAGAAATGCTCATAAAGACCATAAAAATCAGTTTTTTCTCTAGTGAATGATACCCCAAGTTCACTTTGACATATTCGGCTGAAGGCATCATCTAAACTCTCATCCTTGAAAATGCGACCACCGGGAACAAACCAAAAGTTTCGTGCCGGTTCATTCACTCTTTTACCTAGCAATACTTTTCCCTCATCATTTTTTGTAATCAAATCAACTGAAATAAGAGGGGTGTTTTTGATAATTTCAATAAATATTTCAGCTTTCAGCATTGTATCGAAATATCCTTACTCTTATAATCTGGATGAGTAATAACAAAATAAATAGTGTGTTTGTAATAAGATATCTTTTCCATAAACGTTTTGGATCTTGTGCTAGTCTGTACAGCCACTCAAGTGAAGCCTTTTGCATCCACATCGGTGCTCTTTTTTTGATGCCAGCATAGACTTCCAACGCGCCGCCAAGACCTATCATGCAACTATGTATTTTGCCCTTATGCTCAGCCATCCACTTTTCTTGCTTAGGACATCCAAGCGCCACAAAAACAAAATGAGGATTTGCAGCATTAATCATCTGAACAACATTTTCTTTTTCAGCATCACTCAATGCCCTAAAAGGAGGTGAATAAGAATATAGTCTCAAAGAAGGAAACTCAGCCCTTGCATTGGTAATGACTTGGCCCAAGGTTTCATCAGTAGAGCCATACATAAAAATACTCAAATCCTTCTCTTCAGATATTTTCAGAAGATCAGGCATTAGGTCCATTCCAGCCACTCTGTCTTGCTCTATGCGATAAAGCAACTTCATCGCCTTAGCCAGAGGCATTCCGTCGGGAGTCACCATATCTGCACAGTTGACAACCTTCTTAAAGCTTTCATCATTATGTGCTTCCACTACCATATGCACATTTGAAACACAGACATAACTTGAACTCTTCTTGAGCGCAAGCTGTCTAATCCGATTTATAAATGTTTCATATTTGCCGGTATTAATTAATGTGTCAATAATTTTTCTTTTTGTCACTGATGACGTCCTTGTAGATACTGAGAAGTTGATGATAGTTTCCCTGCTCAGAATATTTTTTTTCGAATTCGACACGCGCATTCGTACACATAAGACTATGCTCACTATGATGATCATAAAGCCATTCGACTTTTTTAAACAAATCCGCGCTATCGCCAACACGATAAACCAATCCTGTCTTTTTATCCTGGACAATTTCAGCCGGACCACCAAAATCGCCGCAAATGACAGGGGTAGCGGCTGAAAATGCTTCAAGAATAGTCATTGGCATTCCTTCAAACCAGATAGACGTAAAGATCAGCGCCTTGGCTTTTTTCAGTTTGGCAATAATAAAATCAATCGATTGGAATCCGGCATATTGGATATTTGGATATTTACGTGTATATTCCTCTACATTTCTTGATAGCGGACCCGTTCCAACAATCACCAGCTTTCTTGTCGAATTTTTGAAAGCCTCCAGCAAAGTTTCAATGCCTTTTTCTTTTGAGAGGCGTCCAACAAAAAGAGAGTAGTCCTCTTTTTCCAGATCAAATCCGCGGTCTTCGACAAAGTTCGATTTTATCGCCATCTTGGTGTCGAGCAATTTCAGTGAAGAGTGCAAAAATTTATTTTTTGCAAACTGTGTTAAGAGAATATATTTGTCCACACGATCATGCCAGGTCCCCACCGTTCTATGGAACCATGTCATACTTGCCAGAAAAAGTGTTTGAACTCTGGAATTGCGATAACATCCATGTAAAACACCGTCCAGCGCAAAAGATTTCGAAATACATGCTTCACAAACTTGATCATCCCGAAAAAACATCGCATTCGGGCAGATCAAACGGTAATTGTGAAGCGTCATAACAATAGGAATTCCGTGTTTATTCGCTGTATAAAATAGTGCCGGGGATACAATAGGAAAAAAATTATGCACATGTATGACATCTGGAGAAAAATCATTGATTTTGCTCTCCAGCAAACGAGAAGATTCGGGATTATAAAACGAATAAAAACCATACTTTATTTTATCAAGAGGCGATTTTATCTGATCATTATTGAACATCAATGTATCAACGGTTTCACCATATTTTTGTAAAAGTTTCAGTTCGGATTCCAAAACAGTATCTTCACCTCCACGGTGCTGGTACTGATTATGGACGAGCAGTATTCGCATTGACAGACTCCATTACTTTCTGTGTCAGCCATTCAGATCTTAGATCTTTTAAATTTGACACTTTATCAGACAGAGAAAAGTCCTCCATCAGCTCCGATACTTTACCTTTTTTACCGATTTGATAATCCAGCCCAATTGTGCTTGAGGGGTTTTGGGTCAAGGAGAAGATGCATCCGTGAAAACGCATGGAGATCACTACATCCATCGTATTTAAAAAACGCAACATATCGTCAATGCCAGGTTCGTATTCCCATATCCTGAAATCGATCCCATCTTTTAGATACGTTTCTAGCTTATACGCCGATAGTAGATCGGAAAAACCGTACTGGTCCGGGTTCATAGGAAAAAACACAAAGACAACATCCTTTTGCAAACGCTTTTTGATATCTGAAAAAGAGTTTGCAATGTTACGGTACAAGATGTCTTCCAGCTGGTCCAGATCAGTCGAATCGGAACTGTATTTTGCCCACAACGGTCTTAGATTGATACCTATAAATATTTTTTCATCTTTAGTCTCCAGAGAGTCTGACAACAGTTTATTGACTGAAAGAGGTAGCAAAGTTTTATTGATCGATTTTCTGCTCTCGAGATAATCAAATGCAGGATCTTTATCCAATTCTACATCAAGTTTCTGCGACAACACGTAATCTCTGGAGGCCACGGTTCTGACTTTGACATGATCAGCGATTCTCAGCATTTTATTGACTAAATAAAATGAGATCTTGCTGCCCAGCGGGCCTATGCCTACACCTTCAATCAGTACGGTTTTACCCATTGCTTTGGCTCGCACCATTGTTTTCAGGTGATTTGCCAGGTGCAAAGGCATGTCCATTAAAGGACCTCCGGCATAGGCCAGGTATTGACAAGACTGTAAAGAGGTATCAATGTCTGTCTCCTCGACAACTTTTATTTCAACATCCAGGTCCAATTCGTCCACCCATCGTTGTGTCCTGTCTGGCCTAAAACTTGATATGTACACCTTTTGTATATGCAGCTTCTTTTTTAGCCGTAATATAACGCCCCCCAAAATAGCAGCATCGCCTACATGCTCTCCGCCGTATGCCCCTATCAACAGGATACTGTCGTTCTCATAAGTGGTCGGCTTGGCAACTGGTGCATAACTGTAATATGCTATGGAGAGTAAAGATTTTATTCCCTTGAAGGCCTTCATCACTTTACCCATAGGGGCATAGAATTTCGATCGGGAGTACATCTCTTCAAACAGTTCGGCAGGTGTCCATGCACCGTTTTGGTCATGTAGGCATGTTCGGCATGTAGTGTTTTTCAGATTATTGACCACGTTATCCGCATGTTGGGACCAATAGGTAGAGGAACTGTCTTTATCGCCTCTGACTTCACCCAGTTTGTCTGCCGAGACAGAACAGTTGTAGAGCTCTCCTTTAGATGTCAAAAAGAGGCCCTCATTTTGAAAATAGCATGGAAACGTTCGCGTACGGGTATTTTCGCTGAGAAGCTTTGCCATGCGCTTATAATACATTCTGCGAGAAGGTGAAACGGTATAGTTATGTAACCTCGGTTCCAGGAAAAAATCCGCCAGATAAGAGTTTTCATGCCGGTTAAGTACAACGTCACCGATCACAGAGTCGTTATATAAGCGTGCAATCGTCGTAGCCCTGCGAAAAATGACTTCGACTCTGTTTTCAATGGCAAAATTGAGAACTTTACCGACATGATAGACATTGTCTTTGGAGACCGTGCACTGCATCTGGACTTTAACACCGTGCTGTTTCAGGAACTGCATCGTCGCGTTGACTCTTTCAAACGCGCCACTGACCCCTCTGATAAGATCATGTGTTTTCCCGATGCCATCAAACGAGAGATTGACCGAGAAAGCGATCTGATGCTCTTTGGCGGCATCCAAAATCGCCGGCAATACTTTTTCCCATCGTTCGGTATGGTACCCGTGGCTTGTGATAGACAACGACTCCAGTTTCGGAAGAGATTGCAGTATCTGCTCTATACACTCTGGCAGATCTTTTCGCAATGTCGGCTCCCCTCCGGAAATACCTATATGTTTTACCTCTTTATACAGCTTGTCAAGGAATATTTCACCTATCTCATCTACCGAGAGCTCATTATCAACCTTCTCTTTCCATACATTGCACATGACGCACTTTGAATCACAGTTATCCGTAATGGGAAAATTAATGACATAGGGGAGATCACGTTTATTTTGTTTTCGTGATTTTTTAAAATACCATTCATATAAATAATTTATTATTTTCATTGTTTTCCTTATTAAGTCAATTGCATTGGTCTGTAACTATGTTATTCAATGTTACCGGATAGCATTTTATAGCTGATTTAAAATTTGTAGAAATATTCTTACTTTCTCTTCTTCGTTTATCCGGCATAAAAAATTATTGAAGAAGCTTGTACCCCCCCATAATTTTGTTTATTCTAGAGTTTTAGATTCATTTGAAATTATACAAAACTCAACAACAGTACTTATTTGCATCTATGTATATTAAATTTTAATTTATTAAAATCAACAGTCTCTATAATTAGTTTAGTGGAATTGCCCATGCATGCATCAGTAAATGAAAAGAAATTACTTTTTTTCCATAGAGCTTCTTTTGTATAATATTGGTGACTATAAGATTTTCTTTTATTATCATATATTCCATTTAACATTGGTACACCAGTTATAGCATAGATCATCATTCCACGTCCCCATTCTACACCACCAAATCTTGATATATCTTCCATGAAAATTTCTCTTGGTACAAATAATAAAGCTTCTGTTTTAGAAACTTTATTATCAATTAAAATTTGGTTTATCTTTTCTCTAAAATTGTATAGAGGTCTTTCAAAATCAGCAAATGCAGTATTTTTTACTCGATTAGTTAATAGTTTTGAAACACTCAGCTTATTGTCAGAAGGTAGTTTTTTATTTATATTTACAAAGGGTCCATTATTTATATATTTTAGCCTTGATTCCATTTCATTAAAAGATTTTGGAAAAACAGCAGAAACATAAAATGAAGATATATATATTGTGGAAATCAGTAATAATGTAGTATAAAAATTAGTATATTCCACACCATCAAACACTTTATTGTCTTGTAGGTTACGTACAATAAACATGAAAATAAAAAGATTGAGAACACATGTGAATCCTAAATAGAAAAACAATATATCATTAAAATTTAATCTCACAGTTATACCAGAAAGGCTGACAAGAAGAAAGTACGAAGCTATAGTGGCAAATAAAAATTTGAGAGTATTCCTATCTTTGAATAAAAATGCAAGTGCTGTTAAAATCGCTATGTCTATGTGAATCATAGTGTTTTGTGAAGGTATCGCTTTAAACTGCTCTAATACTGGGGAAATTATCGTGTTCCAATAATAGCTATATGTTAAAATAGAAAAATCATAACTGTTAGAAGTATCTCCTGTATAGCCAGCTGCAAACAATTTACTGTACATCCAAAAAAAGATTATTAGTACTGTACCAAGAAAGTAAACTCTTTTATCTTTTGGATATTTTATAAGGATGAAACAACCTACCAAGGAGGCGTACATAAAACCTGTAGAGATCTTGCCCAAGGCTACTAAAACTATGATCATAAAAATATAAAAATAATCTCTATTCTTAAGTTCTTCAACCATAAAGAGATTAAATATTTTTATACTACTAAAAATGACAATGATAGTTGTAAACCACAATGCGTGAGATGCTATTATATGCCAACTTCCTGTGAATATAGGTGCTAAAAGTATAAAAATAAATATAAATATAATCAGAGGCATTTTTTTCATAAAAAAAGCAATAAAAAGGGCAAGGGAAGAGACAATTAACCATTTTTTAAATGTTACTAAAAGCATATATGAATCATATGGTTCCACTTGAGTAATCCAGATTATTAGAGCATCTACATAGTGGCTCATGACATGATAAAAATTAAAGGGAACTCCATTTTGGGCAATACTTGGATAACCAAAATTCAGTATGCTTTGTATCATTGCAATATGATACGCAGTGTCTTGATGCCAACCTAAATTGAGTTCTGTTTCCAGCAAAGGAAATGTAAGTCTATAGGAACTCTGGTACATAGTCGAAAAAAGCAACACCATAAGAATAAAAACTAACAGAGCAAAAGAGGTATTTTTAAAGTTTATCATAAGATTTTCTTTAAATAAATCAGTAAAAAAATATGAAAATAAAGATAGAATAACTACAAACACACTTGCTGTGCCTAAAATCTGACTCCAAGAAAACTGTTCATAAACTATTAATGCATAGAAGAGAGTCCAAACAAAAAAGAACATAATACTTAAAAATACTATTGAATACAATGAATATTTTTTTTCAGTAAAGTTACGATTGGTTAAGCCCCTTAGTTTTGTAGTTATACTCTGATAAAAATTTCTAAGAGAAATAGTCATTTAACACCTTTATAATTTTATCAATTTCAGATACCGTTAAACCAAAGAAGAGGGGAAGTCTTATCAACCTCTCACTCTCAACAGTAGTATAACTATTTTCCCCATCAAACCGTCCAAACTTCAATCCTGCAGGAGCAGAGTGAAGCGGCACATAGTGAAATACTGCCAAAATACCATTTTGTTTGAGATGTTCTAAAAGTGCCGTTCTTTCCTCTAAATCTTTAACTTTCAGATAAAACATGTGGGCATTCTGGATACATCCGTTCGGAATTTTTGGAAGTTCTATCAAACCTTTATTCTCCAACTCGCTGAGTCCATCATAATATTTTTGCCAAGTCGCTAATCTGTTAGTATTAATCTCATCTGCTTTTTCAAGCTGTCCCCATAAAAAAGCGGCACTCATATCGTTAGGAAGATAGCTGCTCCCGATATCTACCCAGCTATATTTATCGACCATACCACGAAAAAAGAGACTTCGGTTTGTCCCTTTTTCTCGGATGATTTCGGCTCGTTGAATAAACTTTTCATCATTGATGATGAGCAATCCACCTTCCCCTCCACTTGTATAGTTTTTGGTTTCGTGAAAGCTATAGGCACCGATATGTCCGATTGTCCCAAGCGGTTTCCCCTTGTAGGTACTCATCATCCCCTGTGCGGCATCTTCAACGACGAATAACCCGTGGCGGTTCGCAATATCCATGATAACATCCATCTCACACGCTACACCGGCATAGTGCACTGGGACGATGGCTTTGGTTTTAGTGGTAACTGCCGCTTCGATCAATGTTTCATCCATGTTCATCGTGTCGGGTCGGATATCGACAAAGACAATATTCGCACCACGCAATACAAAAGCATTGGCAGTACTGACGAATGTATACGATGGCATTATCACTTCATCGCCCTCTTGGATGTCAAGTAGTATCGCCGCTATTTCAAGAGCATGCGTGCAAGATGTTGTCAAAAGTGCTTTTTTACACTTTAGCTTTTCTTCAAACCATTGATGGCAGCGTTTTGTAAACTCTCCATCTCCTGAAATCTTACTACTTTTCATTGACTCTAAAACATATTGTTCTTCATTACCCGTTAGGGGTGGTTTATTAAATGGTATCATTAACCTTCTCCATCTGCTAAATATTTTTTTTCAAGTTCTAACAAATCTTTTTTTCTATTCATAATTTTTGCAGCAGGATTACCTAAATAGATACACCATTCTTCGGTCGATTTTCTCACCAAAGACAATGCACCTACTGAAGTTCCCTCTGCCAGCCTCACTCCAGGCATAATAATTGAACCCGCTCCGACTATTGAATGTTTCCCAATTATAATTTCTTTTTTTGCTTCATTCTTATATTCTTTTGGAATAGTAGGATTAGTCATACTTCTCCCGCTATAATCATCTGATTGCGTAAATACTTGTACTTGATAAGCTAACCCCGAAAAGTCTTCTAGAATAATGCCCTTTTCTCCTCCGGCCACTAAACAAAAGGGAGCAATATGTACATTTCTTCCAATCTTTACTTTTCCTGAAATAACACAAAAGTCATCTATCCTTGAATTGTGACCAATTTCTATTTGGCCACAATTGTAAATACTTGCCTTATCACTTATTCTTACATTTTGGCCTATATGTTTAAAGCCTAAGCTATCTAGTTGTTCTTGAGTATAATATGCCACTATACACTCCTACTCGAAATAAAAATGCCTAAAACAATGAAACTTAAGCCTAAGATCTTTTGCCATGTAACAACTTCATTAAAGAAAAAAACCGACAAAATAAAAACCAAAACAAATGCTCCACTCATAAAAGGATAAGCAAAGCTGAGTTCAAATTTCGTCATAACTGCCATCCAAAAAAATGATGCGACAAAAGCTGATGCAAATCCACTGAAAATATAAGGATCAAATAAGAATTTAAACAAAAAAACCACCTTATCGTAGGTTTCAGTCGGAAGAACACCATAGTTTGAAATCCGCCATTTTAAAATCAACTGTCCATAAACTGTAAAAAAAATTGTTCCTAGTATATAAAAATAGCCCATTTAGTTTTCCTCTTTTGAAAAAGTCGTTTCACCCACAACATACAAAGGTCTATTTTTAGTCTCATCAAAGATTTTACCAATATAAAGTCCTAAAAATCCCATATTAGCAAATAATAATCCACCTATAAAATAGATAGAAACCATAACACTTGTCCAGCCTTCTACGGGAATAGAGAACAAAAAATATCTAGCAATAAGCCAAGATGTATAAAACAGCGAAGCAAATGACATAATAAAACCAAATTTTATAGAAAGTTTTAATGGTTTGTTGGACTGTGAAACGATACTGTCAATTGCTAAATTGACCAACTTTTTCAATGTATAAGAACTAACGCCTTCTGCTCTTCCAGCATGCTCTATATCTACATTTATTCGTTTAAAGCCCAGCCAATTAACAAATAATGGATAAGAACGATTATGCTCTCTTAATCGTCTAAGTTCAAGTACTACTTTTTTTGAAATAATACTAAAATTTGCTACCGTATTGTCAATCTTACTTTCGGTGAAATAATCATAGATTTTATAAAAAACTTTTGATCCAAGTCTTTTGATAAAACTATCGTTTCGACTATATCTTCTTCCAAAAACGATATCATATCCCTCTTGTGCTTTGTTGTAAAGTTTTATTATTTCTTCGGGTTGATCTTGTAAATCACAGTCCATTACAACAACCCAATCACCATTTGCATAATCCAAACCAGCTGTAATTGCATAATGTTGACCGAAGTTTCTAGATAGATTAATGCCCTTTACTCTACTGTCTTTTTGGGCTAAATCTTTAAGAGCTTCCCATGCATTGTCGGGACTTGCATCATTGACCATGATTATTTCAAAATCTTCGGTAATAGTAGAAAGTATTTTATTAAGCCTTTCATAAAGTTCGTTTAAACTTTTGCAACAACCATAGACAGGAGTGATGATTGAAATGTGTAAACTACTGTTCATTATATTTCCTCAAGTACCACTCAACGGTTTTTACAATACCGGTATCAAACGTCTCTTCAGCTTTCCATCCCAGCTCATTTTCCAGTTTTGTGGCGTCTATAGCGTAGCGTCTGTCGTGGCCGGCTCTATCCTCTACAAAAGTTATCAAACTTTTGTAGGAGGATAATGATGAATTTTTAGTGTTGCACCCAAGGGCATTCCCTGCGGTCAATTTTGAATTGGTGTGGGGTGGGAGCATTTCATCGAGTATGCTGCAGATACGGTCGACTATCTGGAGGTTTGTACGCTCGTTTCTGCCGCCGATGTTGTAGACTTCGCCCTCTTTGCCGGTGTGATAGACCAGGTCGATGCCCTTGCAGTGGTCAAGCACGTAGAGCCAGTCGCGGATGTTTTTGCCGTCGCCGTAGATCGGGATGCTCTCGCCTGCAAGGGCCTTTCGGATGATGGTGGGGATGAGCTTCTCGTCGTGCTGTTTCGGGCCGTAGTTGTTCGAGCAGTTGGTGATGACGGTGTTGAGTCCGTAGGTCTCCTGGTAGGCGCGTACTATCATGTCGGAGCCGGCTTTTGAGGCCGAGTAGGGAGAGTTCGGGGCGTAAGGCGTCGACTCTGTAAAGAAGCCTGTTTCGCCCAGGGTACCGTAGACCTCGTCCGTGGAGATGTGGTGGAAGCGTGGCAATTTTGAATTTTGAATTTTGAATTTTGAATTATTTTCTTCTTCATTCAAAATTTTTAATTCATCATTCAACATTCCATTTAAATATCGTGACCGATATTTAAATGGTGCCTCCATCCAGTGCTTGTACGCCACATCGATGAGGGTAAAGGTCCCGTTGACATTGGTCTGCACGAAGACACCGGGGTTTTTGATGGAGTTGTCCACATGACTTTCGGCCGCGAAGTGGATCACGCCCTGGATGTCATACTCGGAAAATACAAACTCGACCAGCTCACGGTTGCAGATGTCGCCTTTGATGAACTTGTAGCGCGGGTTGCCTTCGCACTCCTGGAGGTTTTCGAGGCTGCCTGCGTAGGTCAGCAGGTCCAGGTTGACGAGGGTGTAGTCCGGGTATTTGTCCAAAAAGTAAGGTACAAAATTTGAGCCGATGAAGCCGGCCGTTCCGGTTAAAAGTATGTTTATCATTTGTCTCTTACCAAATCAATAAGATATTGTCCGTAACCGTTTTTACTGAGCGGTTTTGCTATTTCAAGCACTTGCGCTTTGCTTATCCAGCCGTTATTGTATGCGATTTCTTCCAAACATGCTATTTTGTATCCCTGACGATGCTCGATAGTCTGAACAAATTGCCCCGCTTCGATAAGACTGTCATGAGTTCCTGTGTCGAGCCACGCAAATCCGCGTCCGAGAAGTTCTACTTTTAATTTTCCGCGGCGTAAATATTCTTGATTGACCGATGTGATTTCGAGTTCTCCCCTGTCGGAGGGCTTGACATCTTTGGCTATTTGGATAACGTCATTGTCATAGAAATAAAGTCCTGTCACGGCAAAGTTTGACTTTGGCTTTGTTGGCTTTTCTTCTAGGCTTATAGCATTTTTATGCTCATCAAACTCAACTACACCAAATCGCTCTGGATCTTTGACTTGATATCCAAAAACAACGGCACCTTCTTTTAATGCTGCTGCATTTTTGAGCAATGGAGTAAATCCATGCCCATAAAAAATATTATCCCCAAGAATTAGACAAACATTATCATTTCCAATGAATTCTTCGCCTAGTATAAATGCCTGCGCCAATCCGTCAGGAGATGGCTGCACTTTGTACTCAAGGCGGATTCCCCAATCACTTCCGTCCCCTAAAAGCTCTTCAAACTTTCCTATATCTTGAGGTGTAGAGATGATTAAAATATCTTTTATACCAGCCAACATTAGCACTGAAAGAGGATAATAAATCATTGGTTTATCGTAAATAGGAAGTAGTTGCTTACTTATACTTCTTGTCACTGGATACAGTCTTGTACCACTTCCACCTGCTAATATTATTCCTTTCATAGTTCTCCTTTAATTTTTTTTGGTTTGTTTAGAACACCATTATATATATAGAATAGAAATAAAATAAATAATGGATTCACTATGTTACCGATGACAACAGTGGTAATAGCTGTGAGCATGATAATTGTAACTTGCATGGCAACTGCAATGTTTTGTTTGTTCTCAGAAAATATAATCTTTTTTATGGATCTATATAACAATATAAGTGCAAGAAATATGAATAAAATAAAAAATGGTATCCCTAGCGACAAAGCAACTTCTATATATCCATTGTGAGTATGTGGAGGCAACCAAAAGTCTTGCGTAAAATTTTCTTTTAAAAACTCTTTCGTACCTTCTACATAACCTACACCAAACCAAAGATTTTTATGAATTCCTTCAAATGCAACTTCATATATATAAGTTCTATTATTCAATGTTTTTAATTCTTCCAAAGGATCTTTTCCATAACCTAAGCTGTCAATACTGAAAGTGGAAAAGAGAAATATTATTCCAATAAAAGTCATACCGATTATCACTACTTTATTTATCAAATTTTGTTTATGCAGCATGAATAAAATAGATCCAAATGCGATTACCATAGCTGTTCTGCTATTTGTTAAAATGACTATGACTAAAGCTATAAGAACAGTAAAGACAAAAAGTTTCTTACTGATCTCATTTTTAAATAATAGATAATATGCCGACCACATACTTATAGACCCTATAATACCCAATTCATTCGGGCTGTAAACCGATCCTCCCAATCTTATTCTTCCTTGTGTTTCCAATTGGAATATCATTGAATTGTCTTTAACCAACCAAAAAAGCAGAATAAGAATAATCAAATAAAAATTTATAAGAAGGGCTTTTTGTATCAGATCAGGAAGATCAATGCTTTTTAGCGATGCGGCTGATAAGAGCACAAGAATACTTATTATCACGACCATAAGCTCCACCAAACGGTATAACCCCAGTACGTCCGCATAATCACTTAACATTAAGGAAGTGATTAACACATACATATATAAAATGCTGAACAGCAAACTGAAAATCGGAATCTCAATCTTGATCGGGTTTCTTTTGCAATAAAGATACAATTTATAGATAAGATATAGTAAAAAAACAGCTACCAAGCCAATCCACAAGATTCTAAATATCTTGGTGGCAGCAAACATAGGCAGAAGATTCAGTCCGAATTTATCGACCTGATCAAGACCAAATGGTTTAAAAAAGAGCAGGGTTAAAAAAATCAAAACAATTCTATTCACATCTTTGCCTTATGCGCTCTAAAAACATAAAGGCCCAATAAAATATCTGCAACAACCCACGATAAAACAAAAGCCAGGACCGCACCTTCTATTTGATAAGTATAGATCAGATAAGTACCTATCGTCAGAGTGAAAAACGATGAAAACAGAAAAGCCTGAAAAATATATTTTACATGTTTTAACGCACGCAGATACAGTTGTAAAATATTGGCAATTCCAATCAATAATATTGAAAAAGATATGTATTTTAGCAATTGGGCATATTCAACATACTTTGGCCCATAGAGGAAAAACAATATATCTTTTGCATATACAAATAAGATTATGATCGCAACGATTACAATCGGCAATGAAGCCAAAAAAACATTCAAGGTCTGTTTTAATACATTCGATTTTTGTAACATTTTAGCAAATACTGTAGTCAAAAAATTTGTTAAGGTATAAAAAAGCGGATTAAGTGTGTTTATGATGTTCATTAAAACGGCATAGACTGCAACAGTCTCCATGTTTACGAATATTCCTAATGTAATAGGAAATATTCTCGTTCCAACCCATGATGTAAGCGTCGATAAAAAAGCCCAACGTGCAAAATCATAACTTTTTTTATACGCCATAACCATCTCTTTTTGATTCAATCTATATTTGATGGTATTTTTTTTCAATAAATAAATAGTTGACAGAACATAAGGTATTGAAATCAGTACAATAACTTCATATAGCAAAGTGATATCGAAATAGTATGCCATCAAAATGAATAATATGCTGCCACCATAAGCGATAATGTCACTAAGCAGTAATTCGTCAATATGCCCTGAAGTAAACAAAAGTCTTCTAAAAAAATCTTGCATCTGTTTGATTGTGAGATACAAAAGAGAAAAAACGATAAAGGCGACTTCATCGTAAAGAGTAATCAATTGAAAATAGTGCAAAAAATATATTATTATCGAACTCAATACAAGTAAAATAATAAAAAGTATGTTTAATCCGAATAAACCACTCGTATATTTTTCATAATATCTTCGCCCAAGCTTTGCGGCAATGACATTATGTGGTTGTGTTATCAGAGAAACATGTGTGTTATTGATAAGCACGCCAATAAACAGCAGAAAAGAGATGAAACCGAATTCAGCTTTATCCAGGATTCTCGCCAGAAAAATTATTAACAGGAAGTTGGATAAACTGACTATCCCTTGATCAATAAATGATAAAAATAATTTCTTTTTCAATGTTTACCTATTTATAGTTATTACTGTTATTATGTAAATACCATTCATATATAGTTTTGATACCATCGCTCAACCCAACTTTATGCTTCCAACCTAGTCCATGGAGTTTGGTGACATTCGTCAACTTCTTCATAGTACCATCTGGCTTATCTGTATTGAAGTATAGTTCACCTTGAAATCCAATGATCTCTTTGATCGTTTCTGCGAGTTCTTTGATAGAAATATCAACACCAGTACCTATGTTGATATGGGTATTGCGGATCTCCTGGTTTTTGACTTCATGAGGCGTACAGGTCGTGTTTAAACCGTCTGTTATGGCATAGGTATCTTTAAAATCTCTGTTTTCCATAAGGAAGACACAAGCATCTGCCATATCTTCAGACCAGAGGAACTCTCTCATAGGTTTACCAGAACCCCAAATCTCTACTCTGTTTTTATCTACACCAAACTTTGCCAAATAGGCTTTTGCATCTTCTATATTCTTTACACCAAGGTCCTTGACCACTTCCTCATCTTTGCCTTCATTTAAAAGTTTGGCACAATGGATTTTTCGAATGAGTGCAGGAAGGACATGCGACTTTTCCAGGTCAAAGTTGTCATTGGGTCCATAGAGATTCGTCGGCATCACAGAGATATAGTTGGTACCATACTGTAGGTTGTAGCTTTCACACATCTTAATACCCGCTATCTTGGCGATAGCGTAAGGTTCGTTCGTATACTCGAGGGTATCAGTTAGCAGACAGTCTTCACGCATGGGTTGTGGTGCATTTTTTGGGTAGATACAGGTCGAACCTAAGAACATCAGTTTTTTGACACCATTGAGGTAGCTTTGGTGAATAATGTTGTTTTGTATCTGAAGGTTCTCATAGATGAAATCAGCACGGTACGTGTTGTTTGCTACGATGCCGCCAACCTTTGCAGCTGCCAGGAATACATACTCAGGCTTTTCTGTTTCAAAGAACTTTGCGACAGCCTGCTGGTCTAAAAGATCAAGCTCGGTATGTGTCTTTCCTATGACATTAGTATACCCTTTGGCTTTAAGGTTAGAGACAATGGCAGAGCCAACCAAGCCTCTGTGACCAGCTACATATATCTTAGCGTTTTTATTCATCATTCAAAATAACTCATCGTTTTGTATCCACCTGCTTGCAGGTAGACATCTTTGGTCATCAGCTTAAGGTCAGACTTCATCATATCATCTACCAATTCTTGAAGTTTGTATTCTCTAATCCAGCCAAGTTTTTGTTCAGCTTTGCTCGGATCTCCAAGAAGCAAATCCACTTCTGTTGGTCTGAAGTACCTAGGGTCCACAGCGACTACTTCTTTGCCAATTTCTATTTGATACTCAGGGTTGGAACAGGAAATTACATAAGCCTTTTCATCTACGCCTTCACCTTTGAACTCCAACTCAATTCCTGCGTAAGCAAACGCCATACGGACAAAGTCACGTACGGTTGTTGTTTGACCTGTGGCGATAACCCAATCTTCAGGCTCATCTGCCTGCAAAATCATCCACATCATCTTGACATAGTCCTTGGCATGTCCCCAGTCACGCTTGGCATCCAGATTACCAAGATAGAGTTTATCTTGAAGACCAAGAGCGATCTTAGAGGCTGCTCTAGTGATCTTACGCGTTACGAAAGTCTCACCTCTTACCGGTGACTCATGATTAAACAAGATACCATTACATGCAAACATACCGTATGCTTCACGGTAGTTCACCGTGATCCAGTATGCATACATCTTTGCTACAGCATAAGGGCTTCTTGGATAAAATGGTGTAGTTTCACTCTGTGGTGTCTCTTGTACTTTTCCGTAAAGTTCTGAAGTTGATGCTTGATAAATACGTGTCTTGTCTGCAAGTCCTAGAAGTTTTACAGCTTCTAAAATTCGAAGTGTTCCTGTCCCATCAGCATTAGCAACATATTCTGGTGTTTCAAAGGAAACTGCTACATGGCTCATCGCTGCAAGGTTGTAAATCTCATCAGGTTGCACTTCTTGGATGATACGAGTCAGATTCATAGAGTCTGTCATATCACCATAATGAAGAATAAGATGACGATTTTCTACATGTGGATCTTCATAAAGGTGATCGATACGGTCTGTATTAAAAAGTGATGCTCTTCTTTTTATACCATGAACAATATAACCTTTTTTGAGTAAAAATTCTGCTAAGTATGAGCCATCCTGACCCGTAATTCCTGTGATTAGTGCAACTTTTTTAGACATTTTTTTCCTTTTTATAAAAATAGTTCGTTGCTTCCACATAGCCCTCTATGCTTCCGCAGTCAAATCGTTTACCCTCAAACTTATAGCCAAGCACCATACCCTCTTGGGCTTGTTTGAGGAGTGCATCGGTTATCTGTATCTCGCCACCTTTGCCTGGCTTGGTTTGGCGTATAAGGTCAAATATATCAGGGGTTAGTATATAGCGCCCTATTATCGCTAGGTTTGATGGTGCGTCTTTTGGGTCTGGTTTTTCTACCATATTTTTAAGTATAAAAAGCCCCTCTTCTATTTGGTTGCCCTCTATGATGCCGTATTTGTTTGTATGCTCTTTTGGCACCTCTTCTATAGCGACTATACTGCATTTGTATTTTTCGTAGAGTTTCACCATTTGGCTGAGTACACTCTGAGATCCTGAATCAAGTTCAGGATGACAACCGTCGTCATTGCGGACTTGATCCGCAATCTTTGGGTGACGAGGATTGTCACACAAGTCATCTGCAAGTATAACGGCAAAGGGGTTATTACCTATAAGACTCTCACCTGAGAGTATCGCATGCCCCAAGCCCTTCATCTCTACTTGTCTAGTATAGCTAAAGGTACATCTCTCTATCACCTCTCTTATCTCGGTGAGATAATGCTCTTTAGATGTGCCTTTTATCTGGTGCTCTAGCTCGTACGATATATCAAAATGATCTTAGATCGGAAGA
>JAVETX010000086.1:0-2962 GCA_034005845.1 Sulfurimonas sp.
GGAATATCACCCAACCCTGGAATTTGGCTCTTCCCTGTCTCCTCAGTTGTTTTTAAAACTCCACCAATAACAATGGTTTCTCGATCATCAACCATCATTTTAGTTTTAGCGCTTTTAGTGTCGATATCCCTACTACCGCTCACACTTGAGACAGGGCTGTCATCTTCAATTTCAATATCTAAGATGAGCTTATTGTCTGGAGTTATCTGTGGCAATACAGATATTTTTAAGACAGCATCTTCGTACTCAGTCGTAGTTCCCCCACTTTCAGATTCCCCTTGGGTAGCAAGCTTGGTTCCTTGCAATATTTCAGCACGACTATTGTTTAAAGTTAAGATCCGAGGAGAAGAGATGGTTTTAACCAAATTTTTTTCTTCTCCCAATCTAAGGCGAGCGTCTAAATTAAACAAATCTTTTCCAAAAAGCTTTCCAATCTGCCCTCCAAGAGAAAATGTAGTGAATGTGTTTAAACCTTCCTTTCCAATTTCAAACTCACGACTCCATTGGTCTCCTGAGTCAGCATGCCTATAGTCAATTCCCCAGCTTACTCCAAGGTCACGCTGAAACTCATCAGTCGCATAAACGAGGCGAGCTTCAATCATGACCTGTCGCTCTGCTCTATCCAACTTTTTGATAAAACTATTAATGCGCCGCAAAGTTTCTTCTGTATCAGTGACAATAAGCATGTTGGTTCTTTGATCAGAACTTGCTTTGCCGCGTGGAGTTAAAAATGATTTTACTTTGCCCTCAAAATCAGCGGCAGTATTGTAGTTAATCTGAATATATTCAGACTTCAAAGGTGCAAGCTGTTCCATGCTTTCTTTGGCTTGAAGAGCGGCTTCTCTGGCTTTTTGTAATTGTTCACGTTCAGCAGTAAGCTTGTTTAAAGAGGCAATACGCATGATATTCCCTTTAAGCACCATACCCAATCCTCTTTGCAAAAGCACTAAATCTAAGGCTTGATCCCAAGGGATATCCACAAGTTTAAGTGAAATTTTACCTGTGATTTCATCATCTAAAATCAAATTGTAGCCACTTATTTCAGAAATAAGACGCAATACATGCTCCACTTCTGCATTTTGCAAATCAATAGAAATATTTTCTCCAGTATAATTCTTTTTCATCCCTGGAAATAGAGTATCAAGCTCTTGGCTTATTTCCTCCTCCGCTTCTGTGGCTGAATCCATAGTTTGTTTTTTCTGAAGAGGTAATCGCGCGGCCACTATATTCTGTTTGAGTAAAATATAAGTTTCATCATTTTTACGCATAATGGACAGAGTAGGCGTACTATCTCCAGAAAAGAGCAAACGAGCGTCATCTGCATCATTCTGAGCAACAACAGAATCAAAGCCTGTTTTTAATTGCGAAAGATCATATTTTTTTAGCAAAGAGTCAGCAAATTTTGATTTACGTAAAACAAGAGAAAACCCACCATCAGAAGAAGGTATAATTTCATAAGGTAAGCTAGAATAGGTTACTATTTGTAAAGAATCATTAACCGGTTTGAAGGAAAGGGAATTAATATGGTTAATAGGAAGGACAGGTGCTGTGGTCTCCTCTTGAGGAACCAAGACAATCCTTGATACCAAGTCACCTTGTTTGGATAAAAGGAACCTGGTCGGTGATGCTGTACTAATAACAATTGATTTGATGCGGTCAGCGTCATAATCTTTCTGAATATTCACAATCAAAGAGCTTGCAGAGTGCTCGATGGAAAAATCAGGAATAGATGGAGTGAAAAAAATAACCAGATTATCATTATGATCATATTCAGCTATGAGTTGCGTATCTACTTCATGAGGCAAATCTATTTGGGTTTTGCCCAAAAGCTCAGTCACAGAACCTGTGACTGCAACATTCTCAAGTAAAGGAGAGGTTGGCATCACATCATTGTATTGCCCTGATACTTTGTTTGCAGTGCATGAACTTAGAAGAACTATACATACGAGTGGAAATACAAGCGTTTTATATAACATATCTACTCCTTATTCTTGACGCAATCGTAAGGTGATCGTTCTTTTTTTGTTCTCACCAAAAAGATCCATAATATTTTCTTCCACAATCAGCACCCCATCGCCTATAGAGGTAACCACTCCATCATATAAACCAACAATCATGCCAGTATGAATTAAATACCCCTTACCATCTGGGAGCTCCACCATTGCAACAGAAGTTCCATCTTTATTTTCAATTATCCCAATTAACCGTAAAGAATGAACTTCAACTGTTTCCAAAGGTGTGCTTGCTTTCTTTTCCTTCTTAGCTTTCCTCGCCTCCTCCATGCGTTCATACTCTCGAACTTTTATAAATGAAACAAAAGGATCAGGTTTTCCTGTTGCTTCATAAGGAGGATATTGAAAAAGAATCCAATCTGGCAGGGCCTGTTCTGACGACGTCATATTACCTTCCAGAGCATCCAAAGGACTGAAGTTGTCAGAAGCATTTGTCTGCATAGTTTCTTCTGCAAACCCAGAGGCAACCAATACAAAGAACATTAATCCGAGCCATAGACTTGCAATCTTCATAGCTAATCACTTCTTTTTCTGTTTACTTTGTTCTTCACGAGCCTTTAGCTCTGCTTCAGACAACGCTCGATACACTTGCAACTCAAGTTTTGCGTTTAAATATTTTTCAGTAGGAGAAAAATCAGATACAGGTGTAAAGACAATATTTTGGATGGATACCAAACGATCTAGTCGAGCTAATCGGTCAAAATACGTCATAAGCTTGTGAAAAGTACCGCTTATATGCAGCTGGACATTTCTTGTGGCATAAAAATCATGTTGCTGTTCTGCACCAGGCTGGAAAAGAATAAATTCAACATTTTCATCTCGACCAATCTGTTCAAAAGAAGCAAGCAGCACTTCTAAAGCCTTGGCATCTTCGGGAAGAAGGGTTTTAGCATAAAAAAGTTCTTTTTTATGAAAATCCAAATTCTTTTCAAGCTCGGGCAACTTGGCGA
>JAVETX010000015.1:0-15909 GCA_034005845.1 Sulfurimonas sp.
CAAAGGGGTTGCAGCGACACGCATCAAGCCAAAAAGCATAGAGTTTGATAAAAGTAAAATGGTTGTACTAAGTGCGGGAAAAGATACCCAGTACTCAAGTGCCTATCCACAAAAAGCACATAGGATGTTTAGCTACTTTTTGATGGAAGAGCTTTTAGGCGGAGAGCGCGATGTGCAAAATCTTTACGGCAAAGTGTATAAAAAAACCAAAGAGACCACCAGAGAAAACTACGGCGATATGAGACTTCAAGAGCCGACACTCGATGGAAACGAGAAGATAGAGTTATGAATCGCTATGTAGTACAAAATAGCTTCATCTTGTTTGTAGTGACCTTTCTCTTGGGATGTAGCCCAGAAGCAAAAACACCGCAAAGCAAAACATACCCACAGTGGTATGGCAAGCAAGCAGGTTTGGGTTTGGCTTCGTATGATGTTGTGGGCTTTGGTGAGGGTGCTACACTTGCACAGGCACAAGCAAATGCCAAAGAGATGATTGCCCAACAATTGCTCTCTCGTGTAGAGTCTAGCTTTGAGAGTGTGATGGGGGATGAAGTAAGCAAAAAAGAGGCAAAGCTAAAAGTTACAAGTGACTTGAGATTGCATAGCCTCACAACACTCAAGCAAGAGCAAAGAGATGGCTCTTTTTTTGTAGCGCTTCGTTATAAAAATCTTGACTTTGCACAACGCGTTAAAGAGAGACTCGCCTTAGCTCAATGCACAGATGAGATGCAAAATAACTACCTCTCTCGTACCCCTCTTTTTAAAAAGCTCAATGATGCCTTGGGATGTAGCAAAGATTTTCGTCTGCATCGACAAAATGGTGCATGGTATTTGCGCTACGACCAACATCTCTTTTTGCTGAGTGATTCAGAGTTTGAAGAGCTTTTTATCTCAAGTGCAAATAACACTTTTAGCTTTAGCACCCCAAGCCAAGTTTTAAATGATGGCGATAGTTTTTCTTTTACCTTACGCTCACAAAAAGAGGGATATATCACAATGGTAGATGTTTATGAAAGTGGCATAGTGACCCTCTTGCAAAACTCTACAAAAATCACAAACGCTCTTCACATCCCATCACTACAGAGTGCTTATGAGTTTGAAGCAGGAGTGCTAGAAGAGGGGCGAGATACCTATGATCTCTATGTCGCTTTTTTTACCAAAGAACCTTTGGATGTAAGCCGCTTTACCTATGCAGGTGAAGAGTTTGCAAGTGATGAGAGTGCGTATAAGTTTCATGAACTTTTAGAGCTGATGCAAGAGCATGAGATGGCGAGCTTGTTGCTGCGAACGCGTGCGAAGTGAAGTGGAATGGGTGGGTATGTTTACGGGCTGAAGCCCGTGTTACGAAAAGTGTTACATCCCAAGCCCGTAACACAGACTTCAGTCTGTAAAAAGCGCTTCTATTCCTCGTGCTTGAGCGCTTTTTTCGTAAACTCTACAGAGCAAAAACACAGGGCGATAAAAGCGGGGTTGAGTTTGGCGTAGTTATTTTCAAAGTCGACCTTCTCAAAGATCTCAAACTCAAACCCTTCTCCCTCTTTTGTATCTTTTGGTGTTGCGCTAAATTTGATTGGAGAGAGGGTCTTTATCATATTGATCACTCTCTTTTTTTTCTTTGGGCTCTCTTGGTCAAGAATGTTAAAGCTTACCCTCTCTTGGGTTTTGTGTGCGAGCAAGATCTCCTCTATCACCATCAGTTTGTCATTGAAGATGATCTTGTTCCATGAAAGCGTTGCGTTTGGAGATTTGACTTCACATTTTGAAGAGGTGAGCGCATGAGGTTTTGTTGCTTTAAGAGCTTCGATGAGAGCGAGTAAAAAGTTTGCGCCACCGAGTGCTTGCGCTGCTTTTGTGAGAAAAGTATGAAGAAAAGCTTTTGTCTCTTCATCGAGTTTGTTAAAATTACACATAGTTTATAGCCTTATAGATTGTATAAGCAGTATTATACCCAGTAATAATACTTCCTTGATTCTTAAACCACAAAAGCAGTCAGGAATGTTTAAGCATATCGTAATAACAAAGCTATTATGATGTCAAAAGTAAAGAAGACAAAAATTGTCTCATTTAAAATAACCCTAAAAAAGGTAACAAATGCAAGTTTATTTAGACAACAACGCAACAACGATGACAGATCCAGCAGTTGTAGAAGCGATGCAACCATTTTTTAGTGAGATCTATGGAAATCCTAACTCACTTCATAAGTTTGGTACAGCTTCACATCCAGCGCTTAGAAATGCGATGAATCAGCTCTACACGGCGATCAATGCAGCGGATGAAGATGATATCGTAATCACATCGTGTGCGACAGAGTCAAACAACTGGGTACTCAAATCAGTTTGGGTTGACCATATCTTAAATGGTGACAAAAACCATATCGTTACATCCGAAGTGGAGCACCCAGCGATCCTTTCAACTTGTAAGTTTTTAGAAGAGCAAGGGGTGAAAGTAACCTACTTGCCAGTAAACGATCAAGGGATTGTAGAAGCACATACGGTCAAGAGTTTTATTACAGAGAAAACTGCACTTGTAACGATAATGTGGGCTTCAAATGAGACGGGGATGATCTTTCCTATTAAAGAGATCGGTGAGATCTGTAAAGAAAAAGGGGTTCTTTTTCATACAGATGGCGTGCAAGCGGTAGGAAAGATCCCTGTAGATCTTCAAGATGTGCATGTTGATTTTATGTCGATGTCTGCACACAAGTTTCATGGACCTAAAGGGATAGGTGCACTCTATATCAAAAACTCCCAGCCACTTACACCGCTTATGCACGGTGGTGAGCATATGGGTGGTCGTCGCTCAGGAACACTCAACGTACCATATATCGTGGGGATGGGAAAAGCGATCGAGCTTGCAACAGAGAATATTGAAGAAAAAATGGCTTCTATCCGTGCAAAACGTGACAGACTCGAAGACGCGCTCTTAGAGCTTCCTGATACTTTTGTTGTAGGTGATCGCGAGAACCGTACACCAAACACTATTTTGATCTCTATCAAAGGTGTTGAGGGTGAGGGGATGCTTTGGGATCTCAACAACACACAGATCGGGGCTTCTACAGGAAGTGCGTGTGCCTCTGAAGATCTTGAAGCAAACAGTGTAATGCTTGCTATTGGAGCAGACAATGAGCTCGCACACACTGGGATTCGTCTGAGTCTGAGCCGTTTTACAACAGATGCAGAGATCGATTATGTAATTTCACAATTTAAAAATGCGGTAGCGCGTCTAAGAGCGATTTCAAGCTCTTATGCGATTCAAAAACCAACAAAAGGTGGAGAGGTTCAAGAGTGTGAACTTCATCACCATCATTAATAAGATATAAATTAAAGGAAATAAGATGGCAAAAAATGATTTACTTGGCGCGTCACTTTGGGATGCGTACTCAAATAAAGTAACAACACTTATGAATAACCCAAAACACCAAGGGGAGATTACAGAAGCAGAAGCTGCAGAGCATGGAAATGAGCTGATTGTGGCTGACTTTGGTGCTGAGAGCTGTGGGGATGCGGTGCGCTTGTACTGGGAGATTGATCCTAAAACAGACAAAATAGTAAACTCAAAATTTAAAAGCTTCGGATGTGGAACGGCGATCGCATCAAGTGATGTAATGACAGAGCTTTGTATCGGTAAAACGGTAGATGAAGCGGTAAAAATTACAAACATTGACGTAGAGTTCGCGCTTCGTGATGACCCAGATACGCCTGCTGTGCCACCGCAAAAGATGCACTGTTCGGTTATGGCGTACGATGTTATCAAAAAAGCGGCTGGGCTTTACAAGGGTGTTGATCCTGAGAGTTTTGAGGAGGAGATCATCGTGTGTGAATGTGCACGTGTGAGCCTTGGAACACTCAAAGAGGTGATTAGACTCAATGACCTTAAAACAGTGGAGCAGATCACTGACTACACTAAAGCGGGTGGTTTTTGTAAAAGCTGTATCAAGCCTGGTGGACACGAAGCACGTGAGTATTACCTTGTGGATATCTTAGCAGATACACGCCGTGAGATGGACGAAGAGAAGATGAGAGCAGCTGCAGATGCTGGTACATCAGGGAAATTTGAAGAGATGACGCTTGTACAACAGATCAAAGCGGTAGACGCGATCGTTGATGAGAATGTACGTCAGTTTCTTGTAATGGATGGCGGTGATATGGAAGTGATCGACATCAAAACAGGCGATGAGTATATCGATATCTACATCCGTTACCTCGGTGCATGTAATGGCTGTGCAAGTTCTTCTACTGGTACACTCTATGCGATCGAATCAACTCTTAAAGAGAAACTCTCTACGAAGATTCGCGTTTTACCTATCTAGATTCCTCTTGGGATGTAGCATCTATTTACATCCCAAACCTCTGCAAAAACCTGCTAAAATGTCAAACTTTATTTGAGGCAGGTAGATGTCACAACAACTTTATGAAACAATCACAGATGCTTTGGTCAAAGATGGCTATTGCATTATCCCAAATGCCCTTTGCTTAGACCTTTCAAGAGATCTCTTAGATATTGCCAAAAAGTCAAAAAACTTCAAACGTGCTGGCATCTCTGCACGCAAAAAGATCTATGGAGCAAAAAGACGCGATAAGATTCGCTGGCTTGATCATGATGGTGCAGGGGAGAGTCGTTTTTTAGATTTTTGTGATGCGCTCAGAGAATATCTCAACCGTGAGCTTTTTCTTGGGCTGAGTTATTTTGAGGCGCACTTTGCACTTTATGAGCATGGGGATTTTTATGAGAAGCATTATGACGCGTTTAAAGACTCAAAAAATAGGGTCGTGACCGTAGTGTATTATCTCAATGAAGATTGGGACAACAAGAGTGGAGGGGAGCTCAAACTCTATGATGCGCATGAGACTCATCTACATACACTTTTGCCAGAGGCGGATACCCTTGTGGTGTTTTTGAGTGAAAAATTCCCCCATGAGGTACTCAAAGCAAAACGCAAACGCTACTCGATCGCTGGCTGGTTTCGCGTGGATATCAAAGAGGGTGTGCCTCTTGTTTTGGAGTCTTTGGCGTAGTTATTTCTCTTTTGGGATGTGAGTAAAAAGCACAAAACAGTTCCAGCGTCTGTCATCACTTTTTTCACAGGTGCATCCTGCATTGATCTCGACGATATTATACTTCTCTTTTGCTTGTGCTCTAGCTTGAATACAGGCTTCTCTTTTTTCTTGCATCAAAACGCGTTCTATCCCCTGGATAGCTTCTTGCTTGGCAAATAAAGAGGTGATTATGCTTAAAAATAATAGTGTTTTCATGGCGCCATTGTACAAAAGAGAAGCTATAGATTAAGTTAAAGTTATAAGTTTATACAATACAATCCAGTTCTGTTAAATTTATCACACGGGGATTATTCGTGCCAAAAACGCTTAAAAATTTTATTTTTTCTATCAATATCATTCTGCTCTCTTCCCTTTTTGTCTTGGTCTTTATTTTTACGACCTATCTGCATACATCCCTTGCACAAAAAAATGCGATGAAGCATGCAACAGCGGTCTCAGACCAGGTTTTTACTTCGATGTATCAGGTGATGAAGCGTGGTTGGAACAAAGAGGAACTCAACGACTTTATGTACTCACTCAAAGAGAATTTTGAAGAGAGTAACTACAAGATCAATATCTATAGAGGTGATGTGGTCAAAGAGCTTTTTGGTGAGGTCGATGAAGCGGTGAGAGATGAGCTTGTGATGCGCGTTTTTCGTGAGGGAAAAACCCTGGATCAAAGCTCAGGACAAACGCTAAGAAACCTCAAGCCACTCAATGCAAAACAAGAGTGCCTTAGCTGCCATACCAATGCAAAAGTGGGCGATACTCTGGGTGTGATCGATGTGGAGCAAAACCTTGTAAACATCATCAAAGAGACCTTTTTGGATTATGTCTATTTCTTCTTGATCGTTATCCCTATTTTTATCTTTGCGGCATTTTTGGCATCGCGCTATACATCCTCACGTATCACTGAAGCGCTCAAGCAGTTTGAGACAAAGGTGCAAAGTATCAACTCTGTTAAAGATTTTAAGCACTTTGATTCTAAAGATATTGACCTGAGATTTAAAGAGCTCAACACGATCATCGTTCATGTCAACGAGCTTGCAAGCAGACTCAAAGATGTGGCTGTAGATAAAGACCTGCTTGAGTTTGAGGTGCAGTTGCTTGATAAGTTCTTGATCACTTCGGATGTAGTGCGTGATTGGCGCGATTATATCGGTGAGCTTTTGGTTGATATCAACCGTGTCATGCCAACATACACACTTATGACCATCTTTCGCGTGGATGATGATCAGTTTGAGGTAGATATCTTTTGGCACGGTATTCCAGATAAAAATGTCAAAGAGCATTTTGAGGAGTATGTCCAAGAGGCGATCGCAGGCAATGAGCATTTCTTAGAGTTTAGTGATTATGTGATCCGTCACAATACAGCAAACCATAACTGCTGTATCAATATCAAAGACTATGACGATTTTGCACACCGCACCAAGTCGCTCTTTTTGGATACTCCAAAGATCGGTGGTATCGTGGGTCTGAGTGTTCAGTCGGATGTGGTTACAGACCCAGTGCGCCATATCGTCATCGATAGTATTCTCACCACGATGGCAAACCTTGTAGGTTCGGTCAAAGCGATCAATAAATACACGCACGATCTTGAGTATTACGCAGCCCATGATCCACTTACAGGGCTCTTTAACCAGCGTATATTTAACGATCTCTTAGAGTATGAGATCAAACGCTCAGAGCATCATAAAGATTCGTTCTCACTCCTTGTGATCGATTGCGATAACTTCAAACCGATCAACGATCGCTATGGACACGCTTTTGGGGATATCTTTCTCCAAGAGTTTGCACGCTTGCTCGCTGAGGTGAAACGCCCTGAGGATATCTTCTCACGCTATGGCGGGGATGAATTTACCCTGATCTTGCCAGAAGCGGATGTCAAAGGCGCTCTTGCAATAGCGCACAAGATTATCCACGCTACAGAAGATTTTAAACTAATGGCAACTGATGGAAGCTATGTGGGTGTGACGGTTTCTGTAGGAATCGCGACCTATCCAGAACACGCAAAAACCCACAAAGAGCTTTTCTTGATCGCTGATGATATGATGTACAAGGCAAAAGAGGAGGGGAAAAACGGGGTGCGCATCCCTTCAAGCGATGATATTCTAAGCGTTATCAAAGAGCAAAAAGCAAAATCAGCGCTTCTTGTCGATGCGGTCTCTAACAATAGAATCGTCCCTTATTTTCAGCCTATCCAGACCATGAGTACAGGCAAAAATGAGATCCATGAGCTTCTTATGCGTATCGAGATCGATGGGCGTGTGATACCTGCGTATGAGTTTATCGATATCGCTGAGAGTATGAGTATCATCAACCGTATGGACCTTATCGTGATCGAAAATGCTTTCAAGAAGATCAAAGAGGAAAACTATGAGGGTGTACTCTTTATCAACCTCTCGCCAAAATCTCTTGTGGTAGGCAATTATACAGAATCGATCACAAAATTGATCCATCAATATGAGATCCCAAAAGAGCAACTTGTCTTTGAGATCACAGAGCGTGAGACGGTGAAAAACTTCGCCATTTTAGAGAAGTTCGTGCTAAATCTTAAAATGGCAGGATATAAGTTTGCCATTGATGATTTTGGATCAGGATTCTCTTCGTTTCACTATATCAAAAAGTTTCCTATTGATTATGTCAAGATCGATGGGGAGTTTATTATCAATATAAACAAAGACAAAAAAGACAAAGCATTTGTCAATAGTATCGTCACTTTAGCCAAAGAACTAGGGATCCAAACGATAGCAGAATATGTTGAAGATGAAGAGATCGTAACAACTCTACGCGAGATGGGTGTGGACTATCTTCAAGGTTTTCATATAGGCAGACCACAAAACAAATTCTCTTAATTAAGATAGCCTCAATGATGTGATATTATACTAAAAATAGAATTGAGGCAGGATAATGTCGGCGCCAAAAGAGCTCCAAGAAGAAGCAAAAGATTTTACGATTTTATATGCAGAAGATAATGATGCCCTGCGTAATAATGCCGCAAAACTTTTGAAAAAATTTTTCCACCATGTTCATGTAGCAGCCGATGGAAAAGAGGGCTACGAGCTTTTTAAAAAGCATCGCCCCCAAATCGTTATCACCGACATTAAAATGCCTCATATGTCGGGTCTAAAACTCAGCTCCCTGATCCACCAATCTAACCCTCAAACAAAGATCATCGTCATGACCGCTTTTGATGATAAAGAGTATCTCTATAAAGCGATAGAGCTTGGGATATTTCGCTATCTCAAAAAACCTGTGACCCTGAGTGCTTTGACCGAAGCGCTCCATGATGCTATTATCAAAATAGGAAAAGAAAAAGAGCTCGAGCTTTTTCATGATTATATGCGCAATATCTTTGATTATCAAAGCTCTTTGATCGTGATGTTCAAAAATGGGGAGATGCTTCTCTCGAATCAACCTTTTAAAGAGTTCTTTGAGATAGAAAATGTAGATGAGTTTAAGATGCGCTATGGAGATATAGGGCGCCTGCTACTCGAACATGATGGCTTTTTATATAACAAGCAAGAGCGCAACTGGTATGAAGAGATCAGTGCAAACGATCAAAAACTCTACCATGCAAAGATCAAAAACAGTGAAGAAGAGGTGCGCCACTTTTTCTTAAAATACCAAAGGGTTCCTGAAGATGAGTCTTTGGCGATCCTCTCTTTTGATGATGTGACAGAGCTCAATCTTCTCAAGCTCTTTGATAATAAAAAGACAAAAAGTGATGAGATCGAGCAAGATAGCAAAGCGATCTTTAATCTCTTAGAAGCGGTGCATCGCAACGGTGCAAAGGTGCAGCTGTATAATTATTACAAAGGGCTTAGTATCACCAACCACGCCTTTGTTGTGGATGTAGGGGAAGATATGGTCTCACTCAAGACCAACTTTACCCAGCAAAAAGCGGTACAGTTCGAGCAGCAGACCATTATTCTCTCAGATGCTTTTCCCTATGCCTTGGCGTGTAACAAGATAGTGAATATGAACCTTGAAAAACAGAGTATATCTCTTCGAAACTTGAAGTTTATCTCAAGCTCTCCCGTCGATCGCGCAACGATTCGTTTGGTGCCTGAGGATAAGCATACGGTTTCTTTATTTTTAAAAGAGTCCAAATACCAAGGAACGACACGTATAGAGGATATCTCTTTGGATGCTGTACGTCTTCGTGTCGATGCTCTGCCTCCTGGCTTGGAGCCTGATATGGAGATGTATATAGATATGGTACTAGAGATGGATAAAGCCCCTCTTATCTTAAATACCAAAGCAAGACTCTTTAAAAAATTTGAAAATAAGCACAGTTTTACACTTGTGTTACTCTTTGATTTTAAAAAGAGTCAAAAGTCAGATTTGATACGCTATATGACCAAAAGACAGATGGCGATCATCAGAGAATTTAAAGGATTGTAGATGCAAGATAATGAAACGATACTCTATGAGGATGCAAAGCACAAGTGTGTGATGTTTAGTTTTGATGATGAGAGTCATGAAGATTCTTTTTTGTCTGTTAACCAGTTTTTGATCGTGCAAAACGGAGTGGGCGTACTCATCGATCCAGGAAGCGAGAGTATCTTTGAAGAGCTCTATGATGCTATCTCGGCACACGTTGATCCTCAAAATATCAAGTATATCTTTCTCTCGCATCAAGATCCGGATGTGGCAGGTTCGATCACACAGTGGAGTATCAGCACCAACGCGAAGTTTGTGATGTCTGCCTTATGGGTGCGCTTTATGAGTCATTATGGCTTTATGGATATGGGACGCATTATGGCACTGCCTGATCGTGGAGCCAAGCTGAATTTTGGCAAAGAGTATCTCAAGTTTGTTCCTTCACATTTTTTGCACTCTCCTGGAAACTTTACCCTCTATGATTCAAAGTCAAAAATAGCTTTTTCTGGGGATATCGGTGCAGCGATCGTCAATAGTATAGACTCTCAAAAAGTGGTGGAAAACTTTGAAGAGCATATGGGTGAGATGGCAGGGTTTCACAAACGCTATATGGCATCGAATAAAGTGTGCCGCGTTTGGGTGGCAAAGATACGAGCTTTGGATGTAGAGATGATCGCACCCCAGCATGGCTTTGTTCTTAAAGATAAAAACGTGACACTCTTTTTGGACTGGTTTGAAAATTTAGAGTGTGGTATTGATCTTTTAGACGAAATATATTGAGGCGAAGAAGATGCATAGAGTGATTCAAAATAGCCCCGAATATCAAAAGATAAAAGATAGACTCGAATATGCGATCAATGGTACAAATGATGGGCTTTGGGATTGGGACCTTACCACCAATGAGGTCTATTTCTCACCACGCTGGAAATCTATGCTTGGTTATGAAGAAGATGAGCTTGAAAACAAGCTAGAGACTTGGGAAAAGCATGTACATCCAGAGGATCTCAAGCAAGCCTTAGCTGATATCGAAAAAAGCCACAGTGATCCAAATTTTGAGTACAACACGATCCATAGACTTCGTCACAAAGATGGCTCGTGGGTTTGGGTGCTTGATCGTGGGCAGACCTATTTTGATGAGAGCGGCAAAGCGGTGCGGATGGTTGGTTTTCACACCGATATCACAACGATAAAACAGTACGAACAAGAACTCAAAGAAAAAGATGAGGTGATGATCGCTCAGTCGCGCCACGCGGCGATGGGGGAGATGATGAGTATGATAGCGCACCAATGGCGCCAACCCATCAGTGTGATCTCTATGGAAGCGAACAATGTTTTGATGGATATAGAGCTCGATAGCCTCGAGCCTCAAATACTCAAAGAGTCGATGGAGGGGATCTTGCATCAAGTCGCAGAGCTCTCCAAAACGATCGATGACTTTAGAGATTTTTTTAAGCCAGATCAAGAGGTATCGCAAACAACTCTGCGGGATGTTTTACAAGATGCTCTGACGATCATAGGAAAGTCTCTTGAAAACAACGGGATCAAGCTGATTGTGGATGTAGATGAAGATGCCACGATCACAACACACACGCGCGAGCTGATGCATGTCTTTATCAATATCATTAAAAATGCCAAAGAGATGCTTCTAGAAAAAAAGATAGCAAATAAGAAGATAGTGGTTGTGATCAAAAAACAAGCACAGTGCTACAGTATTACAATATGCGATAACGCAGGGGGTGTATGCCCTACTATCGTCGATAAGATCTTTGAGCCCTATTTCACAACCAAAGAGCAAACCAATGGAACGGGGCTAGGACTTTATATGAGTAAGGTGATCATTGAAAAACACCTGCTTGGCTCTATTGGTGCGTATAATATGAATGATGGCGCATGTTTTGAGATACATCTACCACGCGATTACCAGCAGGAGAAGAGGGGATGAAAAATGTCTATATAGCACGTCAGCCGATCATGGATAAAGAGGAACAGATATTTGCCTATGAGCTTTTGTATCGGGATGTAGAACAAAAAAGCTCGGTAGAGGATGGTCGCTATGCCACCGCCTCAGTGATCAATAATCTGCTCAATAAGTTTGGAACCCAAGCTATTTTGGGAGGCAGAAAAGCCTTTGTCAAGATCGATCAAAAGTTTTTGATGAATGATCTGATCTTCTCTGTGCCAAAAGAGTTCTTTATCTTCTCACTTTTAGAGAGCATCGAGATGGATGAGCGTGTTTATGAGCGCATCGAGCAACTCTACTATAAAGGGTATGAGCTTTGCCTTAATGATACCACCTGCTCACTTGAGTATCTCAAGAGCTATCAAGCGGCTTTTGGCTTCTTTAAATATGTCAAGATCAATATCCCAGCGCATCTTCCTGCAAGTGATATGAGAGAGTGTATCGCAGGGCTCAAAAAAGAGGGTCTTGCAGTGATCGGGACACGTATCGAAGAAAAAAGCCATCAGCAGGTCGCCAAAGAGTTGGGATGTGAGTATTTTCAGGGCTTTTTCTTTGCAAAACCAAACATCATCGAAAACAAAGAGCTCGATGCTTCGCAGCTCTCCATTATCCGACTCTATAACCTCTTGATGCAAGACACCAATATCGATGAGATCGCAAGTGAATTTGAGAAAAATTATGCGATCTCTGTGCAGCTTTTGCAGTTTATTAACTCAGGCGCCTTTGCTTTTAGAAAAAGAATATCTTCTATCCATCATGTTTTGGTACTGGTGGGGCGTATCCCCCTTGCGCAATGGCTGATGCTGATGATCTACTCCAAGTCTGTGACCAAGACTGAGGAGAGTTCCCCTCTGATACTTCTCATCAAAGAGCGTACAGAGTTGATGCAAAATCTCTTAAAGAAAATCGAGCCAAATGTGCGTAGTAATAAGCTTGGCGAAGCATATTTTGTAGGGGTACTTTCTCTTTTAAATGTTGTCTTTGGTGTCTCTTTGGAGCAACTCTTGGAGCATCTGTATATCTCAGATGAGGTCAAAGATGCACTGCTTCACGATAGAGGCGATCTAGGAGAGCTCTACGCACTTGTGCGCGAGATAGAGCAGTTCAATACAGACGCGATCGAGGTGTTTGCCAAAAAACATGGGCTCGATGCTAATGATATCAATGGGGTAGTAGCGCAATGTATCGAGGATGTGAATCGTTTTGAGATGAGAGAGACGAAATAGATGTTATAATTTCACAAAAAAGAGCCCTATGAACTCCAAAAACTTCTCTCTTCTCCCACTCCCTCAAGCAATGCTAGATAACCTTGATGCTATCGGCTACACACAGATGACTCCGATTCAGCAAGAAGCACTCCCTCTTATCTTAGAGGGGAGGGATGTAATCGCTCAAGCGAAAACAGGAAGTGGAAAAACGGCTGCTTTTGGAATAGGGCTCTTAAATAGACTCGATGTCAAAAAGTTCAAAGTTCAGTCTCTCGTGCTTTGCCCCACGCGCGAACTCGCCGATCAGGTGGCAAAAGAGCTACGTCTTCTTGCAAAGTTTCAACATAATGTGAAGATACTTACCCTCTGTGGGGGTGCTGCTTTTGGTCCACAGCTGGGCTCGCTTCGTCATGGAGCGCATATCGTAGTAGGAACTCCAGGGCGCATACTCAAGCACCTCAAAAAAGAAACCCTCTCTTTAGACGCGCTAGAGACCTTAGTACTCGATGAAGCAGATAGAATGCTCGATATGGGCTTTATCGAAGAGATCGAAGAGCTTCTCTCTTATGCCTCATCACAGCGTCAAACCCTTCTTTTTTCTGCGACCTACACCGATGAGGTGATCTCAATCTCTGAGAAATTTCAAAAAGATGCGGTCTCTGTAAAAGTGAGTCATACCGAGCAGATCAATAAGATCACAGAGTATTTTTACGCGACACAAAACAAGATCGATACCCTTATCAATCTCTTCTCGACATACAAGCCTGAGAATGTTATCGTCTTTACCAACACCAAGATTCAAGCGGCAAATCTCGCTGAAGACTTGCAAAGAAGGGATGTAGATGCAGTGGCGATCCATGGAGACCTTGAGCAATATGACAGAAATGATGTGCTCGTGCAGTTTGCAAATAAGAGTGCGCGTATCCTCGTAGCTACGGATGTAGCCGCACGTGGGCTTGATATCAAAGAGCTTAGTATGGTGGTCAACTATGAGCTTCCACATCAGTATGAGACCTACACGCACCGCATCGGTAGAACAGGTCGTGCAGGGGAAGAGGGGATCGCTGTGAGTCTCTATAACGAGTATGAAGCGAGTTTGGCCGAAGAGTACCGTGATGGGGTGCGCCACTTTGAGGATGCCCAGAGCTTGCAAAAAGAGCGAGGCTTTATGATGCATGCCGAGTTTGCAACACTCGTGATAGAGGGGGGCAAAAAAGAGAAGCTCAGAGCTGGCGATATTTTAGGAGCCCTCACGCGTGATGTAGGCTTAGAGGGCTCTGATATTGGTAAGATAGATATCTATGAGAGACAAAGCTACGTCGCGATCAAAAGTGATGCGATAGAGCGCGCCCATGAGGGTCTGCGTAATACAAAAATAAAAGCGAAGAAGTTCTCTGTCTGGATCTTGTAGTGCAACAAAAGCTCAAATATCTCAGCCACTACCCACAAACAACGCAAGAGCAAGTACGTAAACTCCTCGAACAAAACAAACTAGAAGAGTATCTACAGTCAAAATATGATTTTACACACGAAATCCAAAGCGACAAAGCACTTTTTGAGTATGTGATGGGGATGAAAAACGAGTATATGAAAAAAACGGCCCCTCTTAGCAAAGCCTTTTATGATGGCAAGATCAATGTGATCCACAACGCTTTGGGCACACACCACTACATCTCACGCGTCCAAGGTGCAAAGCTCAAAGCAAAAAACGAGATACGCATCGCCTCAATGTTCAAAAAAACACCCGAAGATTTTTTACGAATGATAGTAGTACACGAACTCGCCCACTTTAAAGAAAAAGAGCACAACAAGGCTTTTTATAAACTCTGCACCTACATCGAACCGCAGTACCATCAGCTTGAGTTTGATCTACGGGTCTATTTGACATCTTTGGATGTATAAGATTTCTAGAGAAATGCTATAATCATAGACAATAGAGAAAAAGCTTTACTTTGGAGATAAAGATGAATAAAAATGAAATTTTAGAAATATTGAAAGCGAAAAAAAATAGTTTTAATATTAGCAATTTTATTCTCTTTGGTTCTTATGCAAAAGGTACAAATCATAAAGAGAGTGATGTTGATATAGCGTTTATATTACAAGATGGCTGTAAGCTTAGTTTTGACAAATATCTACAGCTTGAAGATGAACTGACAAAAAGTTTCAAAGCAAAAATAGATCTGATGAATTTCAAGAAACTTAATCCTCTAATCAAGATGGATGCCCAAAAGGATTTTATCTATGTTTGATAGTAAAAATCTTATTTATATTTTAACTATACTCGAAGCGATAGAAAAAATACTTTATTATTCTCGTGAGTTTAGTACAGAGGAGGATTTTTTCTATGCAAATAAGCAATTGAACTTTAATGCTACGGTAAACTTACTTATAGCCATAGGCGAAGAGAACAAAAAGATAGATGAAGCGTTGAAAAATTCAAACACACTCAATTGGAAAAATGTCTCTGCTTGAAGAAAAAAAATCTCTGCAAGATACATTTCCCAGCCATCATTAAGAAACACGTGATAAGATAATAAAATTAATTATTTTTTAATATATTATCAAAAGGTAGCGAGTGTCTTCGAAGATCAAACTATTTACAAGTTCCCAACATAACGATTTTATGTATCTTACTATCTATGGAACATCTCAAGGTCTCATATCCAAAGGGGCATCCTCTTCCGAATCTCTAGGAAATACATATAAGAACATACATGAAGATGAGATTATGGTTACACGTTGCTACTATGGAGCTTCAAACCTTACTCACCAAGGCTCAGGACGATCTTTAGGACAAAGCCATAGTGAAGCAGTGATGATAACCAAGAGTATTGACAAGAGCACACCCTTACTTCATAATGCGATGAACGGTGAACTTCTTAGTCTTGTGAAACTAAAATGCTACAGAAGCTCTGCATTAGGCTATCCTGAACACTACTACACGATTCTCTTAAGAAATGCACGGATTGTCGCTATGGAGACATCTAAGGGATTAAGAGATTCTACTCCCTTAGAAGATGTTTACTTCTCTTATGAAGAGATCATTATGGAACATGAAACAGCCCATACCTTATCGCAAAATAAATGGGGACACTCCCTTGCCCTGCATAAACAAAGGATGCAAGTTTTAAGAAATAGTGCAAATGGCTATAACACACTCATGACCTCTTTAGAAAAACGTAGAGAGTTTTTTAAAGAAAATCCCCACTACGGAGATGAAAAACTAAAAAACTTTTGGATGGTGTCCACATTACCCCTGAGTGCTAGCATAACAGGAGTAGGAGTAATGCGAGCTGGTTGGTGGGCTTATCGGAATCCT
>JAVETX010000015.1:15919-47176 GCA_034005845.1 Sulfurimonas sp.
AAACTAAAAAACTTTTGGATGGTGTCCACATTACCCCTGAGTGCTAGCATAACAGGAGTAGGAGTAATGCGAGCTGGTTGGTGGGCTTATCGGAATCCTGAAATTGCATTAGATGCAGTATTAAGTTACTTTCCTGCTACTGCACCAACACCTTCTTTAGCAGGTGCTGCTGGTTTTGGAACATCAAAGATATATGATATAACGGAGTAATGTTTATGAATAAAATACTGGGTATCCTCTCGATAGCTATTGGTATAGATATTTTATTGGAACCGAAATTTTCATTTAGAGGAACTGTAATAGACTATAGTTCTCCATTCTTGTATATTCCAATCGTAGGCTTTTTTTTAATTGTAGGAGTTAGAATTTTGTATTATGAATATTATGAAAAAAAATAACAACTTCTTTTGTTTCACAGTTCTGTTTAGTCTTAAGGCGATGAGTGTTTTCAAAGACCAAACTATTCCTATGAAGAGATCATTATGAAACATGAAACAGCTCATACCTTATCGCAAAATAAATGGGGACACTCCCTTGCCCTCCATAAACAAAGGATGCAAGTTTTAAGAAATAGTGCGAACGGTTATAACACACTCATGACCTCTTTAGAAAAACGTAGAGAGTTTTTTAAAGAAAATCCCCACTACGGAGATGAAAAACTAAAAAACTTTTGGATGGTGTCCACATTACCCCTGAGTGCTAGCATAACAGGAGTAGGAGTAATGCGAGCTGGTTGGTGGGCTTATCGGAATCCAATGGCTGTTGAAACATGGGCTATCAGAGTGGATGGATATTGGGGTGGTAGTTCACCTTCTGTTAATATAGGTTCACTAATTATGGGAGTCGAAAGAACATATGATGAGTTTATTAAATGACATTAATTAATCAAGTAAGAATAGTTGGAATAATTTTAACTATAGAAGGCATATTGCTTTTTTTAGGTTTTGATATAGGTGGTAGTAGAAGTTTTGTTGAAGCTACTCCAAAAAGTGCTAGCTTTTTTTTAACTTTAGGATTTGCAGTTTTATTTTTTTCAAAATGGCTAAAAAAATAAGAATAAGCATCTGTTTTGATGTTAAATAATATATAGGGAGCGTCGAAATGGTAGTATTTGGATTATCTATGATTCTATTAAGATATTGGGGCGTTCTAGCTTTTGTATCTCTACATCCCAATATGTTGGGATAAAAAGCCTTGTTGTTTTGAGACGCACGATCTTGCCCTCATACGTCGTGGTGTCTTCATTTAAGAGCTCCACTTTTGTGTTGGGTGGGGTGATCTTTTTGATGTTGGCAGAATCGGTGTGAAAATCAAAAAGCTCTTCGAGACTACAGTTGATAATTGAGATTTGGGTGAGTGTTCTTTTCATTCTTGTATCGTCCAGATCAGTTTTGAGCTATCAAAGCCATGGGAAGTGATTGTACCAAGGAGCCTCTCTTTTGTTGGAATGTCGATACTTTTGGTTCTGCTGAGGATCCAAAGATATTCTCTATCAGGCGCACCCACAAGCGCATGGCTATAATCACTTGCGAGATCAATCACCCAATAATCCCCATAAAAAGGGCGAAAAAAGCTCACTTTGAGCTTACTATTGCTCGCGTCTGTGGCATAGGCTACCCCCTGCGCTTCTTTTTTCTCTCCATCTTCTATCATCTCACATCTATTGATCACTTTGATAGTGCCATCTTCTTTGAGCGAATAGGTCGCAGAGACATTTTTGCACCCCTCTTCAAAAAAGTGCTCAAAGCGTGCTATCTCATACCACGTGCCCGCGTATTGTTTCAGATCAACCTGCTCGACTGTTGGCAAAGGGGGATGTTTTGGGCTACATCCCAAGAGAAAAAAGAGGGTGAAAGAAGAGAAAAGTATCTTAAACATTGTTGTACCTTTGTAATAATCTGATAAAGAGTATAGTGCAGATTTTCTTTTTTTGGTAGCTTGTTTGTGTTGGTTGGTGGTGTTGCAAAAAAGAGGTTATAATATTGTCTAAAATACTAAAGAGGGTGATTTCATGACTTTACATCTAAATGCTTCTGAGAGTGTGACTCAAAAAATTTTATCTTATTTAGAGTCTTTGAAAAAACAGGGAGAATCTGTAGAGATCATAGATGGTTCACTCTATAAGTTTGAAAAAAGTGGAATCTTAAAAGGTTTAGAACAAGTCCAAAATGATCAGATTTGCTCATCTGAAGAACTCCTAGAAGAGCTTGCAAGATAAAAAGTCAGCGCTTTGAAAATTTAAGGGTAACATCCCTGTATTCTTTGAGTGTGTTTTTTAGTTCTTGTATAAAAATTGTAGGTGCATATTTGAGCAAGTCTTTAATAGTATGAAACTCTTCGTTTGTATAGTTTTTTTCGCTTTTACAGAGTTCATTTGTTAGAAGCTCTCTTTCTTGGGATGTAAGTGTTTTAAGAATATGCTTTAAAAAAAGTTTTCTTCCCCTGCTACTCTTATCAAAAAGCATTTGCTCTGGAATATTTAACGCTTCTGCAATATAAGGAATCAGCTCAATTTTAATCCCTATTCTTCCATTGAGATAGGCATATATAGTTGTCTCAGATGGAGCTTCACTTGTATTTCTTAGTTTAGGCTCAAGAGATAAAAGTTGTTTTGCAAACTCTTTTTTCGAGACTTTTTTCTCTTTAAGGTACAAATTTATAACTTCATAAACTTCCATAGTAATACTTTTCCCATATTTTTATACCTATAATACATTTACTATGAGTATCAATAGTACAATAAAGGGTTTTTATATTATTAATTATGTATAATTTTGTACATTTAATATAAAAAGAGATTTGTATGAAAAAAACAAGCTATTATTTTTTAGCATCTTCTATAATTTTTATTCTCCTTATGGCATGGACGTATTCTGTATCAAAAATGGAGATTTTATGAATCATAAATCAGATATCTATGAAGATGAAATTGATTTAAGAGAACTATTGCGTACAATTTTGAAGTATAAAATGTTTATTTTTATTTTTGCGCTCCTAACAACAATTGGAGCAATAACATATGCTTATTCTAAAACGCCAATATATGAGGTGAAAGCAAATATACAGCTTGGTCATATTGGCGAACAACCACTCGCAAATATAGAGAGTATAGTCAAAACACTTTCAGTCGTATTCTATGTAGATGAAATAACGCTCAAAGAGGGAGAAGAATACATCTCGGAAGTAGCTTCGATTTCAGTAAATAAAAAAGTTGGGGATTTTATCGAGGTTGTAACACTTGGAATCTCAAATGATAAAGCAAAACAAAAAGCTCAAGAGGTTCTTGTATATTTAAAAAAAATGCATGAGGGCAGGCTTGAAGAGTTTATTTATGATAATGAACTCAAAATAAGTAATGCTCAGCGAGAAATTGAAAAAATACAGAAGCTGGAAATACCAAATACACTTCATCAAATAGATGTCTATAAAAACCAAGAAATAAAAAAGATTGATGAAAAAATAGAGAGACTTCAAACCCAAGATATCAAGAAAATAGAGCAAAAAATAGAATTATTGCAAGAACAAGATATTGTAAAGATTGATGAAAAAATTGATCGATTAAAGACACAGAATATAACGAAATTAGAGCGAAAAATTAGTTTGCTTACACAGCAAGAGCTTGTTAAACTTGACGAGAAGATTGCTTTTTTAACTACTGTAGAAATACCTTCCATAAAAACAAAAATACTGCATCATCAACGTAAAATACAAGAGTATAATGAATCTATCAATGCACTCCAAAAATCTACAACCGAAGCAAATGATGCTACAACAATGATAGCGTCTATTCAGATGGTGAACTATCAAAACCTTATTTTAAATTCTCAAAATAAACTCGAAGAATTAAAGGTTTCTTTAGAGAAGCTAGAGCAAGAGAATATATTAGCTTTACAACGCCAAAAAGCAAATATAAAGAATGTAGAAATTAAGGATTTAGAATTAGAAATTAAAAACATTAATGATGTAGATATAAGCAATTTGCTGCGTCAAAAACAAAATATTCAAGATGTGCAAATAAAAGACCTCAAACTACAAATTCAAAATATTAAAGATGTTGAAATAGTGAATTTAATACGTCAAAAAGAAAATATTCAAAATGAAACACTTAGAAATTTACAATATAAGGCAGAGGTGCTGTTACCACTTCAAGTACAAAAACTTCAAGAAAAAATAGCAGCACTGAAATATGAAATTTCACCTTTGAATCTTTCAAATCATACTTTAGTAGGCGACTTTGTACAAAAAGATACTCCTGCTAAGCCAAAGAAAAAGCTTATTGTTGTGGTTGCATTTGTAACGAGTTTGATATTAGCAGTCTTTATGGTGTTTTTTATAGAGTTTTTTCGTAAAGAAAAATTGCTAGGGGAGTCTGGTAAATAAGAGAAGTCTTACTTAAAAGTCTGCACCTACCGAAGGCAAGCCATCGGTTCCATTTGATTTAGTCCATCCACCTTCTAGGATCATAATTATCACTCGGGCGCACAGGCTCGGCACGCTCTAGTTTACGTACGAGCTTGATCGTTTTTTTGCCATCGACGAGGCTTTTGCCCGCATACTCTATCATCTCAAAACCAAACTTTTTATACAGCGCATCAAGGGAGCTCTCCTCTATGAGCTCCACTTGCACCTCGTCATACAAGGCACCCGCTTCAGAGATAAATTGCTCGAGCATTGCACGTGCTATCCCTTGTTTGCGATATTTTGGCATTACAGCCAGAGAGATGCTTGGGGCTTCTTGGTGATTGAGTCTGCGCGACCAGATGGCACCTGCTACTTCATTGTTGAGCATCGCATAGAGTCCGAGATCTTTATTGGTGAAGCCGTAAAAATCTCTGTAGATACTGAGTGCTTCTACATCCGAAGCCTCTTTGCCTAGCGTGTCGAGGCGGTAAGCGTATGGGAGCATTTTATCTAAGATATATTGCTCACTTGAGCGGAGAAAATAGAGAGTGGGTGTGTTTGTCATGAGGGGAGTCCTAAGCTTACTTTATTTTTTTCTTTGTCGATACTGAGTACTTCGATCTGAGGGAGAAATTGATTGAGCGAGAGCACTTCGAGGGGATGTGTGACACGCTGTTTTCCCATTTTTGAGATATGGATCATCCCATCATTTTTCAGACCGATATCCACGAATGCGCCAAAGTCGGTGATATTGCGCACCACACCCGAGACAAAAGATCCCTCATGCAGCATCGAGATCTCAGTGAGCCCCTCTTTAAATGGCACAGCAGGAAGCTCCTCACGCGGGTCAAACCCTGGCTTTTTGAGCTCTTTGACAATATCGCTGAGGGTTTGCACCCCTACATCCAAAGCTTTGGCGCTCTCACGCAGATCGAGTGTGTCAAGATCCTTGCCTTGAAGTTGGCGTGCAATTGGGTAGCTCTCAGGGTGTATTCCCGTATTGTCAAGCATATCGCGTGGCTCTTTGATGCGGATAAATCCTGCGGCTTGTTCAAAGGTTTTTGCTCCGAGCCCTTTGACTTTGAGCATCTCCTCTTTGGAGTGAAAACTCCCTTTTTCTTTTTTGTACTCTAAGATATTGCTCGCGATCTTTGGACTGAGCCCCGCGACGTATGAGAGTAGAGATGCTGATGCAGAGTTGATATCGACACCCACCTTATTTACTACATCCACAGTGGTGTCAGAGAGCTTTTTCTCTAAGAGTTTCTGATCTACATCGTGTTGGTACTGCCCAATCCCCAGCGATTTTGGGTCGATCTTGACCAAGGTCGCCATTGGGTCGCGAAGTCTTTGTGCGATAGAGATCGCCCCGCGAATGGTCACATCGAGATCAGGGTACTCTTGTGAAGCGAGCTTAGACGCACTATACACAGATGCCCCTGCCTCGCTCACTACAGTATAATCAAGCTTGAGCCCATCCTCAGCGAGATTGGCAAAAAATTCTGTGGTCTCGCGCGAAGCGGTACCGTTTCCGATAGCTACACCGTTTATCTTGTATTTGACTACAAGTTTTTCTATCGTTTTTTTTGCACCTGCGTAATCTTTGCGTGGCTCGGTCGGGTAGATCACGCCACCTTCTAAAAACACCCCATTCTCATCGATCACAGCGAGCTTACACCCTGTACGAAAAGCGGGATCTACCCCGAGGATAACGCGATGGCTCACAGGTGGGGTGAGAAGCAATTGGGTCAGGTTTTTGCCAAAGACATGGATCGCTGCGAGATCGGCACGCTCTTTAAGTTCACTCATAATCTCGCGCTCTAGTGATGGAAGAAGTAAGCGTTTGAGCCCATCTCTGTACGCTTCAAAGAGCACTTCGCGAATATCGCCTGCATAGCTAGGGATCTTGTATTTTTTGATATTAGACTCTATGCGCTCTACATCGGTGCTGATCTTCACGCTCAGCTCTTTTTCTTTGACCCCACGCATGATAGCAAGGTAGCGGTGCGATGGGATGTGGGCTATCTTTTCAGATTTGTCAGCAAGGTTTTTGTACACACCATTGGGATCAAAACTCTTTGTCGCTTTTGTCTCTAACGATCCAAAACGCCAAAGGGTGTCATGCAACACTTCACGCTCACGCGCATCTTCGGCGTAGCGCTGAGCGAGGATATCTTGGGCTCCTTTGATATCTTCTTGGCTCGCACGCGCTTTGAGATCGCGCACAGAGATCTTGGCTTTGGCGATGAGATCTGCTAGCGGGGCAAGCCCTTTGGCGATCGCCACAGCCGCACGGGAGTTTTTTTGCTCTTTGAAAGGGCGGTAGATATTCTCAAGAACGCGCAAGGTTTGTGCAGCCTCTATCGCTTCACCAAGTTCAGGGGTCAAAAATTCTCTCTCGCTCAGAAGTCGGATGATCTCCTCTTTTCTCTCTAGCAAATTTTTGGCACCGTTGTAGTGCATCTCAAACTCACGCAAGAGGATATCATCAGCTCCCCCTGTGAGTTCTTTGCGATAGCGCGCGATAAAAGGGATGGTCGCACCCTCATCGAGAAGAGAGAGGATATTGGCGATATGCTCTTTTTTAAGGGGTGTTTTTTGGCTGAGAAGGTGGATGAGTTTTTGCATTGTATAGATTCTTTTTGTCAAATTATACACTAGAAATCTAATATGTTATAATTTATAAAATGCGAACACAAGGAGTATGCGATGGATCTGTTTTCACCTATCAAAATTGGAAATTACACCTTAAAAAATAGAATTTTCATGGCACCGATGACAAGAAATAGAAGTGTTGAAGATAATGTGGCTAATGACTTGATGGCTACTTATTATGGACAAAGAGCTTCGGCGGGCTTGATCATAACAGAGGGATCACAGATATCGACGCAGGGTATCGGATACCCATATACGCCTGGAATCCACACAGATGCACAGGTGCAAGGTTGGAAAAAAACAACTCGATCCGTACATGAGAAGGGTGGTAAGATCTTTTTACAGCTTTGGCATGTAGGGAGAATATCCCACTCCTCTTTTCACGATGGAGAACTCCCCGTCGCTCCCTCAGCCATTAAACCATCGGGTGAAGTTTATACTTTGGAGGGGATGAAAGAGTTTGAGAGACCTCGAGCACTTCATCTCAATGAGATAAAAGATATAGTTAAAGAGTATGCAAAAGGAGCAAGAAATGCTATAAAAGCAGGTTTTGACGGAGTTGAGATACATGGTGCTAATGGTTATCTTTTGGATCAATTCTTGCGCGATGGTACAAACAAAAGAGAAGATGAATATGGTTCAAGTGTGGAAAATAGAGGTCGTTTCTTATTTGATGTCATAAAAGCTGTGAGCGCTGAAATAGGTTCAGATAAAGTAGGTGTTCGACTCTCTCCAAGTGGTACTTTTAACGACATGAGTGATTCTGATCCACAAAAACATTTTACATATATTTGCGAAAAGTTAAACGATTTTAATCTTGCATATCTTCATATTATAGATGCCCTTGAAGGTGATAGAAGACATGGAGCAAATGTTGTAGAGCTTGGTGTTTTGAGAGATGCGTATAAGGGGGTGCTTATCGCCAATGGTGGCTATACAAAAGAGCGAGCATCCAAAGTTATTGAAGATAATAGGGCTGATGCGGTCTCCTTTGCTAGTTTGTTTCTTGCGAACCCTGATTTACCTGAGCGTTTTGAAATGAACGCAAGTTTGAATGAAGCGGACCCAGATACATTTTATACGCAAGGTGAGAAAGGTTATACTGACTATCCTACTATGAAAAATAAATAGTTGCAGTACTTCAATTTTATTCGCAGAGTTTCACAAAAGCATCTATCTCTTTTTTTATGTTTTCATACTCTGCGAGACCCTTCCTTAATGTCTCTGGTACGGTTGATGTGGCACCTGAGAGCATTCCAAGTATCATCCCTCTGTGGACATTATCTCCGCCTGCATTGGCATTATCAAAAAGAGAAGTCGTAAAATCAAAGTTATTTTTATGCAAAAAATAAAAGATAAGGGGCACTCCGTGTTCAGGATAACATGCTGTAGCAAAGCGTTTGGCTATCATACTCTCATCCGTGGCTGAGGGAAGTATCTCATCTAGATATTGTTTTGAAAACTCAGTATGTATCTTCCACGTCAGGGCTTTTGGAATATTCTCTGGTCCTTCGTAGTCTTGATACATTTTTGTAAGTTCCTCGCCGTGTATCTTGATAAGTGGAAGTTTTTTTGCAAATTTTTGCAGTGTTATTTCAGGTGCAATACCCTCTATAAGTTCAGCTAAAAACGGTACTAAAACATTAAGTGAAGAAGAGATATTTTCTGATCTGTGGGTCAATTGCTGATGTGTGATCGCTGTGCCAAGCCCCTCATAAGAGTTTTGTTTGAGCAAAGAGAGGAGAAGTGGGCGGATAATCCCACCGTGAGAGGATATAGACCAATTATCTCTTTGACTAGGGGCACATAAGTTGGCAGGAAGACCTTTTGTGTAGTTCTCAAACCATTCACGAATATAAATTTCCAGATATGGGTCACGATTATTGCCCGCAAGACTCATAAAGTCTACAAAATCATCCAAAAAATTCTCAGGTTCATAAGCTCCCTTTTTGATGATACTGCGCATAAGCACTCTCACAAGATTCGCACCGAGTGTATTTTCTCCCGCTTTGAGACCATGGTGATAATGGTAGCGCTCATCAAGTGTTGGCATAAGGTTAGCGTGTTCTCCTGAGTGTGTCTTCATCTCAAAATCTACGCTTTTGTAAGAGGTCTTATAAAAACGGATATGTTCATGTAAAATATCGTAAGGACGGTCGAGTTTTCTAGCATTTTCTACATCTGGAAGATAAGGATTTCCTACCATAAAAGATTCTGGATGTGGATGGGGTACATCATTGTAGCCTGTAATGGTTCCAAAATCTTTCTTCAGAGCATCCCGATTATAGTACCAATGTGCAGGCATACAGATACTATCTGAGACAAACAGACCCCAAAGAACATTTTCTAATCGGAGTGTATCTTTCATCTTAGATCCTTTTGTATGTAAGAGATTCTTACTTTAGATTATACACGAGAAATCAAATATGCTATAATTTATGTAATGAGAAGAAAAGGAGTACGTGATGGAAGTCAAACAGTATCTATTTCAATCCCCTTATTCGAGTCAAGTGCAGATCAGCAGACTTGATCCAAGTGTAGAGCAAAACCAAAAGGCGCAAGAACAAACGCAGTCTTTGGTGAGCAACACGAACCAAACTGCCAAAGAAGCACAGCAGTTTAGCGCCACACAAACAAAGGAGGTCACACCAAGTGTAGCCTCAAAAGACTCACTCGATCTTTACGCTTAGTTTGTGTTATGCGTAGGGTTTTTGCATTCGTGGAGTATCCACTCCCATGCACCAAACCCACTCTCTGCATTGATATGCCCACCGTTTAATATCACTTTCATCTCTACATCCAAAGCCTCTTGCATCTTATTTGCCTCATCTGTACTGAGATAAGGATCATTCGTAGAGGTGATAAGCAGAGTCTCTTTTGCACAGAGATCTTTTGGAAGTGTGATGGGGAAAAAACTAGAGAGTTCTTCTATCTTAGAATCGATCCGCGGAGGGGCAACGAGAAAAAGTTTTTGGATCCCTTTGGGTGGATTGGTGTTGCAGAGGTGAAACCAGAGTGTGTTGGCAAGAGAGTGGCAGATGACAACATCAGGCTCAAACTCAGCGAGATGCGCTTGAAGCTCTTGGCTCCATTGATCGAGTCGTGGCATATCTGGGTCAGAAAACCTCAAAAAGCTCACACATCCGTAGTCTTTTGCGATCTCAGCTGCGAGCCAACTTTGCCAGTGGGGATAGTCACTCCCACCCCAGTCATGAAGTAATAAATATTTTGTCATACGAAGCCTTGAGTCGAGTATATCTTGGGGATATACTAACCCAAGCTTACTTAAATTCTCTTATTTGATCTCGATCGATTTGACCTCTTTTTCTTTCTCTTTGAGCTTTGGTAAAACGATCTCTAAGACCCCATCGCTCGAAGAAGCTGAGATGTTTTCTGCATCGACATTATCAGGCAGCGTGAAGTGTCTTTGAAACTTTCCAAAGCTTGTTTCTACCTTGTAGTAGTCCTCCTCTTTGATCTCGTTTTTGAAGTTTCTCTCTCCTGAGATCTTGAGCACTCCCTCCTCAACATCGACCTTGATATTCTCTTTGGATACACCTGGAAGATCGACATCGATGTGGTAGGCAAACTCACCTTCGCGTGTATTCATCGCTGGAGTAAAGCCAGAGATAGAAGAATCCTCAGTCGCTGTGATCTGAGGAAAACGGTTGAGGTTATAAAACCTTCTGTTGAGCTCTCTAAGGTCCGCAAATGGATCAAATTTTGTAATAAACATAACATATCTCCTACAAATAAAATTCATAAAACCTGATATGTTCAATAGAAGCAATCTTTATACTATCTGTATCAAGTTCTATTGATAAAATTTTAAATCATAAAAAATAAAAAAATGTTTAAAATTTAAGTGCTATAATAGTTCATAATAATTGTTTATGATAAAGGCTTTGTGATGCTTCTACGACTTCTCTTTTTTTCTCTTCTCTTTTTTTCTTCCCTTGTCGCAGATGAGCTCGTAAAGATAGGTGTTTTAGCACATAGAGGGATCCCAATTATACTCTCTAAATATAAGGCAACTGCTGAGTATTTGACAAAAAATATCGAGGGGTATCAGTTTGAGATTGTTCCTCTTGGCTTTGACGCGCTCAAAAAAAGTGTTAAAAATCAAGAGATCGATTTTGTCTTGACCAACACTATGTACTATGTCGAACTAGAGTATCTTTATGGCGTGAGTCGTATCGCGACGCTCAAAAATCTCAGCTCAAAAGGGGATGATCTTACAAGTTTTGGAGGGGTGATCCTTGCAAAGAAAAAGAGCGATCTCCAAGAGCTCACAGATCTCAAAGGGAAGCGATTTGGAGCGGTAGATAAGAACTCTTTTGGTGGCTGGGTGATGGTGCAAAAAGAGCTCAAAGACAAAGGGATCGAGGTAGAAGACTTTGCAAGTTTTCATTTTTTTGGAAGCCATGATCGTGTGGTCATTGCGATTCGTGATGGGGAGATCGATGCCGGTACGGTACGTACAGATACGCTAGAACGTATGGAGAGTGAGGGGCTGATCGCACCTGGAGGTTTTAAGGTCGTAGGGCAAAAAGAGTATAGCGGATTTCCATTTTTGGTCAGTACACGTCTGTACCCTGAATGGCCTTTTGCCAAACTTGCCGCTACATCCCAAGAACTCTCTGATAAAGTGCTCGTAGCTCTTTTGCAGATGCCTTCTGATGCCAAGGCGGCAAAAGATGCGAATGTTGCAGGATGGACAATCGCACTTGATTATACAAGTGTTCATAAGATGCTCGAAGAGCTACATTTAGGACCTTACAAAGATTTTGGGCGTTTGACACTTGAGCGCTTTTATGAAAAACACACTACACTCTTTTATGGGGTTCTCAACACTTTTTTATTGATCTTGGCTGTGCTTTTTTATATCTACCGACTCAATATCAGACTCAAAGAGAGCCAAGAAGAGATAGAATCTCTTAATACAAATCTCGAAAACAAAGTGCACGCGCGCACAAGTGAGCTCAAAGAGCTCTATCTGCATGAGAAATATCTCAAGAATATCCTCAAGACCACAGCCGATATCAACGAACTTCTCATCACCTCGATCTCGACAAAAAATGTACTCAGAAACAGTATGCACAAGCTCATCGCAAATGAGCATTATCAGCTTGTGTGCATCAGTCTTAAAAAAGAGAACCTTTTTGAAGTGGTCGCCAAATCTTTTGAGGACAAGAGACTTCTAGGAGATCGAAGTTATCCTTATGAGCTTGTGCAAGATCAAGAGGAGCAACTCTTAGAGACGCGAGTAGAGCAACTCCCTCATGGAGAGAGCTTTCAACTCCAAAATGATAGCTATCAATGCCCCTCTTGTTGGGTGATAAAGCTCCCTATTCGCAGTACTGAAGATGAGGAGAAATATGGGGTGCTGAGTGTTTTTTCTACCAGAGAAAATGGCTTTGAACCCCAAGAGATCAATATCTTAGAGAACCTTGCAACAGATATAGGGCTCACACTTGGCTCTATCTATCAAAAGAACAAACTTGAGTATATGGAACTAGAAAAGATCGCCAATTATGAAGAGACCATCTTGGCATTTGTCAATATAATCGAGCAACGCGATAGCTATACCGCGGGACATACACTCAGAGTCGCGCAGTATTGTACTTTGCTCGCAGAGCCTTTGGGTTTGAGCCAAGAGGAGATGCACAAACTTGAAAAAGCAGCGATCTTGCACGATATCGGCAAGGTTGTGACACCTGATTCTATTTTGCTCAAGCCTGGAAACCTCTCTGATCTGGAATATGAGCTGATCAAAGAGCATGCAGATGCAGGCTATAAGATGCTCTCTAAGATCAATATGTATCAAGACCTCGCTGAGATCATCAAGTACCATCATGCACGCTATGATGGAGATGGCTACCCACAAACGAGTGATCCTGATGCGATCCCATTTTTATCTCATATTATGGCGGTTGCAGATGCGTTTGATGCGATGACCACCACACGTATCTACAAGCCAAGAAAAACACCTCAAGAGGCGATAGATGAGATCGAGATGCTCAGTGGTGCGCAGTTTCATCCAGATGTGGCAAAGGTCGCTAAAGAGGTATTTTCAAAAATAGAGCTCGTCGATACGACACAGATGCCAAAAAATGAGCTAGAACAGCGCCGTTTTGCCTATTTCTTTATGGATTCTTTAACAGAGGCATATAATGAAAACTATCTGCAGATCGTGCTTTTAGAAGCTGAGAAAACCCATGAGACCTTAGTTCGCATCGAGCTCAATGGGTTTACAGCTTATAACAAAGAGTTTGGTTGGGATGAGGGGAATATGCTTTTGGTAAACTTTGCAAGGGTGCTCAAAGAAAACTACGGTGGTGCGATGCTCTTTCGCTATCATGGGGATAATTTTGTGCTCCTTTTCAAAGAGGCAAGGCGAGTTTCAGATGAGGAGATCGAGCTTCTAGATCTCTTTGGCTCAAGTACTATCACCACAACCATTACCCACTACAATCTTAAAAATGGGGTGCCACAGCTTTAGATGCCAAACTCTTGTTTGACCTTTGCCACAAAGTGCTTAGGGTCAGATTTGACATCTCCGAGCACTTTGATATTGTTGAGAATCCCCCGCTTGTACACAAGCCCTTTGTGTTCATGACGATCCACCTCTTTAGAATACACAGAAGGTTTTTTTGTCACGAGCAAAATCTTTCCATCATCATCTAAGATATTAGAGAGGGCTGTATATTTGTAGATAAGCTCTTCTAGTTTGACACGGTTGAGGTATTTGCACTCGATCATGTGGAGGTGATTGTCTTTCATGATAAGGATGTCAAACTCATTAGAGATGCGTGAATTTTTGTACTTCTCATACACTTTAAACCCCACCTCTATATCATCATAATCAAGATCTTTGATAAGGTTATAGATATAAGACTCAAAGATATTTCCAGTGAGATGGGGATCTTTAACAGTATATGCACCAAAACCATACTGCATGAAAATATCTCGTATGAGATAGTGTTGTTTTGGAAGCTCTGCGATATTCTTTGCGCTCTTTGGGTCGACTCCCAAGAACTGGTTGTAAGGTCTGTGATACTTCTCGATCAGTAGAGTGATGAGCTTTTCGTGCTCTTGGGCAAATTTTTTGATATCGCTTGTTTCGACCCCAAAACCTTTGAGCATAAAGTGATCTTGAATACTCATCTTTTTTTGGAGTGGCTTTTTATCAAAAGTGTTGTAATTGATGAGGGTGTAAGCGTTGTTGAACATATCATAAGAGAAAAAATTCACTTTTTCTTTAAAGAGGATATGATTTAAAACGGTGGTGACCGAGGCAAATCCATCGGTGATATTGATATAGAGATCTTTTGGGTCCTCTACATAAGAGAGGAGTGTCTTTGCACACTGAGCCAAAGACTCTAGTGTGTCGTCGTGGAGAATATACTCTCGTGTCTTAAAGGTGCACTTATATTTTTGGCAAAACTCTTCGATACCGCTTGAGACCTGTTGGGCTAAGCGTACATCCCGAGAAAAGCTATCATACAAGAGGATATGCTGTGTCATCTCATCCTTGTACTCATAAAATAGGGGCAAAATAGATGAGTGAAAATCACCCACGATCGAGACAAGCGTCATTTATTCTCCTGATTTGAGAGCTCTTGGAGCCTCTGGCGTACACTTTGTTGGAGTTTTTGTGTGTACTCCTCTTTTGTTTGTGAAAGTGTAGAGAAAAAACTATTTTTTATTGCTGAGATAGTATGTTTTTTCTCCTCTTCTAAAAGAGTGTGTAGTTCTCGCTCAAAAGCTTCGCGGTGGAGATACTCATCCCCCTCTAAGATGATCTTGTCTGTAGCGAACCATCCAGCCACACCCGTGACGACACCACAAGCGATCGCTCCAGGTCCACTTGGCGCACACAGGGCAAATCCACCTGCACCCGCACTGAGCGCGCCACCCACTTTTGCTCCCGCTTTGAGTGCGATTTTGGCGCCCATTTTTTTGGCAACAAGCGCTCCGATCACTCCCGCGCCCACCACGCCACTTGCACGCAAAGAGGTGTGAAAGTTGTTCTCAAAGCGGTTGAGTGTGCTTTGGATCTGAAGTGCGAGGATCTTCTCTAGAGCGCCTTGCTCCTCTTTTGAGAGCTTTGTTTGTGTGTAAAGTGAGGTGGAGAGATCTTCGAGTGAGAGGTGCAAGGTGCGATAGATCTTATCGATGATTGTTTGTTGGGATCTAAGCATCTTTGCATCAAAGTCGGTGGCATCAAAGAGATACTTTTTGAGATACTTTCCCCCATCGTTTTGTGAATATGCCCACAGCTCGATATATTCCCCTTTGAGGCTGTAGTGAAAGTCAGCATAGGCTGAAATCTGGGCTTTTGCTTGCTCAAAAAGGGAGCTTATTTCTGTTTCGATGATCTGTGTGATCTTCTCTTGAAGATGGGGAGAATCTAAAATGCGCTCTATCTCTTGGGGTGCGAGTTTGAGAATGTTTTGGAGTTGTGATTCTAGCTGGAGGGTATCGGCGTTTGTTTGGAGCACTTGTGTCTTTTTTTCTTGGAGGAGTTCTGCTTTTACAAACAAAAAAAGCCAAAGGGCAAAGATGCCCAATATAGTGATCCAAAAAGAGCGCCAAAGGAGTTGGTTTTTAGCCATTTTCACTCTCATGTGCGTGTACAAAGCGCACCACCTCTAGGATGTAGCGGCTCAGAGCGAAAAAGAGCAGACCCCCTTGGAGTAAAAAGAGCAGCGTCGTGGCAAAACGAAGTGAATCTTGCTCGAGTGTGTCGATGAGGTAACTCCAAGTATGCCACTGCAACACTTGTGCTTCGGCGTTGAGCTTGAGCAGGGTATTTAAAAAACCACACTCAGAAGCGACACTGTTAGAAAAAAGAATCATATTTTGCTCTAAGCCGTTTTGCAGATCGATCGGGGGTGAGGTGTAATACTGCATCGCAGCATAAAAAAGTGCCATCACCGCGACATTGATCCATGTGATAAAAGCGATCACGACACGCTCGCGCATCCGCTCTTTGAGAGTAGAGTGAAACTTTGAGAGTAGGTAAATATAGGCAAACCCCAGAAGAAAACTATCTGCAAGTAAAATAAGCACACCCCAAAGATCCATCAGAGGAAGGGATGTAAACAAAAAAAGCGCGACAAAGAGTGCGAGAAAAAAGCTGATAAGTGTTAAAAATATGGGGCTTTTGACCACCTTGCTCAAGACACTATCTTCTCTAAAATAGCACGCTGCTAAACAACGTCTTTGTTCAAGCTTCATGCGTGCGAGGCTATAGGTGATGATAAGGGTGATAAGCAATGGGATCGCCAAAGAGATGATACATCCCAGCATATAAATCTGCTGATAGATAAGCAGTAAAACAAAAGCGCCAAGGAGTGCAAGAAGTGTTTTGATGTACATCCCATCATCTTACATCATTGTAAGTAAAAAAATTGTTAATTGTTTTTGTGAAGCGGTAGCTCGCCTTGATTCTGCTCTTTTTTGGAAGCGATGGCTTGCCTTCGCTCTTGGCTGGCATAATGCCCTACATCCCAAGCCCACTCTGCCAAAGGCAAGCCATTGGCTCCTTATTTGCTACACTCGATTATACTTTTAAAATTACTTTAACGAAGTACAGATACTTTTACAAACTTGATTTATGAATGTATATATGCTATCATTTTTTATGAAAATAGTAATAGATACAAGCGTATGGATTTCAGCACTCATTACAAAAGATAGTAAAGCAAGAGAACTACTAAGATTGGTTTTTCAAGCAAAACTCTCCCCTCAAATGTGCGAAGCTCTTTTTAGAGAGTATGAGGATGTCATGAAAAGAAAAAAGATTCAAAAATTAACACCTCTAAGTCAACTTGAGCAGAATGAGCTTTTCGAAGCATATCTATCAACTTGTAAATGGAATGAGATTTACTATATGTGGAGACCCAACTTAAAAGATGAGAATGATAACTTTGTAGTAGAGTTAGCAGTTGCCAGTGGAGCAGAAGCGATTATCACTTACAATGTCAAAGACTTTAAAAGTGCAGAGTTGATTTTTAAACACAAGATTATAACACCAGAAGATTTTATAAAGGAGATCGCATGAGTACCATTACACTAAGAATGCCAGATTCTAAACATGAAAGATTAAAACAATATGCCAAAGAGCAAGGAATCAGCTTAAATAAGCTTTTTGATGAATTTGCAACAGTAGCACTTGCACAATTTGATGCAAAAACAAGATTTGAAATAAAAGCTTCAAAAGGGAGTACTGAAAAAGGGTTGCAGATTTTAGAGAAGTTAGATAGAGAACTTTAGCTCGTTTTGTAAGCCTCCATCCCAAGCCCACTCTGCCAAAGGCAAGCCATTAGCTCCTTATTTGCTCTTTTATGAATAGACAAAAATACTCTACGAATTTTTTTTCTTCAAGCGTATAATTTTTTTATGATTTTTATACTTTTCCCTCACCATCTTTTTCGTGATATACAGCTTTTGCAAGGCAAGAGAGTTTTGCTTGTAGAGGAGAGCCTTTTTTTTGGGCAGTACCCTTTTCATATCCAAAAGATTATCCTCCATCGTGCGAGCATGAAGGCGTATGAAACCTACCTCAAAGAGCAGGGGGTCGATGTAGCATATATCGAAGATGAGAGTTATTTAACTCTTTGTGCAGGTGAAGATGTGGAGTTTTACGATCCTGTTGATTTTGATCTGGAAAAAAAGCTCAGAGAACATTTGAGTGGTTTTAGTATACATCCCAACCCAAACTTCTTGAATGTCAAAGAGGGTGCAAAACTCCTGCATCACTTTTACATCCAAAGAAGAAAGGAGCTTGATCTTTTTATCGATGCGGAGCAAAAACCTTTGGGAGGTAAATGGAGCCTAGATGCCCAAAACCGCAAAAAGATCCCAAAAGGGCTCAAAACCCCAGCTCCTTTGTGTTTTGAAAATAGCTATATCCAAGAAGCAAAGCAGTACGCCAAAAAGTTTGACACCATAGGGAGTTGTGAGACCTTTTATTACCCGAGCACCTTTGATGAAGCGCGTATGCTCTTGCACTATTTTTTAGAACAAAAGTTTGCCCTCTTTGGGGATTATCAAGATGCCATTGTGCAAAAAGAGAGCTTCTTGTTTCATGCCAATATCTCAAGCGCGCTCAATATCGGGCTGCTTGATCTGCGTGAAATTATCGAGATCGTACGTGATTTTGAGGGCGTGCCTTTTAATGCAAAAGAGGGGTTTTTACGCCAGATCATTGGCTGGCGAGAGTTTATGCTGCGCATCTATAAAGACAAAAGTGTGGCATTGAGAAATAGTAATTTCTTTGGCTTTTATAACAAGATGCCAAAGAGAGTCTTAGAAGCAAAAACAGGGCTTACACCTTTGGATGTAACGATTCAAAAAGTGCTCGATACATCGTATGCTCACCACATAGAGCGTCTTATGGTTTTGGGTAATATCTTTGTGCTCTTAGAGATCGATCCTAATGAAGTGCATAGCTATTTTATGAGCCATTTTATCGATGCGTATGACTGGGTGATGGTGGGCAATGTCTATGGGATGAGCGGCTTTAGCGATGGGGGAAGTTTTACAACCAAGCCCTATATCGCGAGCTCGAACTATATTTTAAAGATGAGTGATTATGCGAGGGGAGAGTGGTGTGAGATCTTAGATGCGCTTTATTGGAGCTTTTTAGCGCGCCATGGGGAGAAGTTTGCGAACAATCCACGTATGAAGATGCAACTCGCCTTGCTAGAAAAGATGGATGAGAGCAAGCTCGCACAGCACAAAAAAGTGGCGCAGGAGTTTAAAAAAGAGCTTGGGATGTACAGCTTTAGCGAAGAGGATACAAGCCGTCTTATCGAGATGGCATGGCAAGATCGCACCCCTTTTGATTCGATTGAGAAGCTCTATGGATTGAGTGAAAATCAGGTGATCAAGATGATGCGAAAACTGATGAGCAAAAGTAGCTTTGTGATGTGGCGCAAACGGATGTCTGGGCGCAAAACAAAGCATAGACAAAAGCTCTCTCACAAGCCAACACGCTTTAAGGGTCCATGGTAGGATCGATATTTTTACCAAAAATACAAGGAGAAAAAAATGTTTCAAGAAACAACAAAACTAGATAGCTCGTGCCACCCTCAGCCAAGACTCAGCGCGCTTTTGAGCTGTGTCGATAATATCATGCCTCTCTCATGGCATATGCCGGTCTCAAAAGAGCCTCTGCGCTACGCTATATGTGTACGTGATGAGAACTACTCGTACGATCTGCTCCATATCAACAAGCAGTTCGCGCTCAATTTTCTTGATATCTCTTATGTTGAGGCGTATGAAAAAACAGGAGCGTGTCATGGCAAAGGGATCGATAAGTTCGCCCTTGCAGCGCTCACGCGAAAAAAAGCAAAACATATCCGCACAGAGCTGATAGAAGAGGCGTATATGATCTATGAGTGCAAGGTGGTCGATATCTTAAACTATGGTGATCACGATATCTTTATCGCCGATGTGCTCTACATCCACAACAAAGAGTGCAAAGATCCAGCGCCGACACTCTTTTTGGGAAGAGGTTATTATGATACGCTTACGAGTAAGCCAGTGCGAAGCGAGCGCTAAGCCCACTCTGCCAAAGGCAAGCCATTGGCTCCTTTGCTCTCAAGCCAGTTTGCCACTCTTTACGAAGCGATTGCTTGCCTTCGCTCTGGGCTGCTTTATTCTGCCACACTCTCTTTTGGTGGGCTTATGAAGTAGCCTTGGGTGTAGTCGATTCCTAGCTCTACGATCTTATCTTGCACCTCTTGAGAGACCACAAACTCAGCGATGGTCTTGATCCCTAGTCGTTTTGCAAAGCTGGCAATGGTCTCTACAATCGCCAATCGGTGCGGATCGATGAGAATATTTTGAATAAGTGAGCCATCGATCTTGAGATAGTCAAGGTCAAGCTCTGAAATATGCTGAAAGTTTGAAAAACCAGAGCCAAAGTCATCGATCGCTATCTTGGCTCCATACCCTTTGACACGCTTGATAAAATCTTTGACAAGCTCATAGTCGCTAATGCTCTCTGTCTCTACGATCTCAAAAACGACCCGTGAGCCAAACTTGTATTGCTCAAGCAGATCGATAATATAGCTGTTCATACTAAAGTCAGCGAGATCGCTCTCACAGAGATTGATACTAAATTCGTACTCATAGTTTGCAAAGTACTCAAAGGTTTTGCGAAGCATCGTCTCTGTGAGCTGAAAGTACTGATGGGAGCGCTTTGCTATGTCTAAAAAGAAAAATGGTGCAACAGGTTTTCCCTCTTCATCGATGAGGCGCACAAGTGCTTCGTACTTCTCTATCTTTTGGGTTTTGTTGTTGTAGATCGGCTGAAAATAAGGCACGATTCGATCGTTTTCAAAAGCGATCTTTAGCTTGTTCGCCCACTCTAAATTTGCTCCAAACTGATCTTTTGTCGCCTGAGATTCTTGGTAGGTCATAAAAGGTTTTTTCTGTTTTTTTGCCGTTTTGAGCGCGATATCTGCGTTGACCATCACCGAGCTGTTTGGTGAGCGCATCACGATTCCCGCTGTTGCTGTGAGGTTGATCTTGCGCTTGTTAGAGATATCGTAAAATTCATGAGAGATGATCTGTGTGAGCATCGTCGCTATAAAGGCGACAACGGTGTCTCTTTGGTGCTCATAAGGGATGTAGATAGCAAACTCATCCCCTGCTAGACGAAAGATCTCATACGATCTGCCACGTGTGAGATCTACCAAGAGATCGGCAAAGTCACAAAGCACTTTATCCCCCGTTTGTACCCCATAAAAGTCATTGATCTCTTTGAATCCATCGATATTGATGAACACAAGCGAGACAACGCTTTGCTCGAGTATCTTCTCGGTGAGCCCAAGGCGGTTTGGAAGCTTTGTAAGCTCATCGGTGTGGAGCTGATAATTGAGCCTCTCGTGGCTAAATTCTAGCTGCTCTTTGTAGTTCTCTAGCGGGGTGATATCGGTCATATTGATCACATATTGGTCACGTTGCTCATTCAAAAGTTTGGCATTGATATCAAAGATAAAAAGTTTGTTGGCTCGTTGGATCAGTACTTTTTTGACCCTTTTTGTGTCGAGCACCTCCTCTATCCAGCTATGATCTTCTCTTTTGTAGATAAAATCTTTTTTATCTGTTTTTTCAAAAAAGTCACAAACACACTGATGCTCTTGTAAAAAATCTTCTATCGTTGCGTACTCGCTAAAAAACTCAAAAAAGGCTTTGTTCGCGCGCTCTATTTTCTCTCCAGAACTTACTAAAACGATGGATGTTTGGGAGTTGAGAATATTTTCATTTCTCTCTTTTTCCTCTCGAAGCTCTTTTTCACGTGTGGTGATGGAGTTGTACATCGAGTTAATATGCTGACTTAGGCGAATGATCTCTTTGGTGGTGTTGAGCTCGAGAGGTGCTATATCTTTTTGCTTGTTTTTGATCGCATCAAGATGCTCAAACACTTTGGCAAAAGGCTTTTGGATCACCTGAGAGAGGACGATAAGTAAAAATACAACAATCCCAAAGAGGAGAAAAAAGATACTCAAAGTGACAAGTTTTTTATTCTCAGCGATGATACGTTCAAACTGTGAGGTCTCTTTGAGGACGAGTAGCTGCCAGTTCCATGGTGTAAAATGAAGCTTGTAGCTAAAATGATTAGAGATCACTTCTACTTTCCCAGAGGCGATACTTTGGCAATCTCTTAGCTTCTTTTCATCAAACTCTTTTGTTGTTGTAAGAGGAATCACCTCATTTGGCGTGAGAATATAAGCACAATATCCAGAGTCTGCAAGAAGTGTGCGGAGGTTGTTGAGTGTCTCTTTTTGCGCGGCTTCTTGGGCTTGCTTGAAATACTCTACATCTTTTCCAAACTCAAAAAAGAGGGTGCGATAATCAGACCTTAGGATGTAGTAGATCTTGTTGGTGTAGTTTTTGATCTCTTGCTTTTGGGAGTGAAATATCTGCTTTACGAGGGCGTTTTCGATCACCTTTGTACCCACATACATCCCAAGGATCGCAAAAAGTAAAATAGGTAAGATCAGCTTTGTTTGCATCGAGGTGTTTTGGATCATTTTTTTGAGATTCATGGGAGCTCCAAGAGGTTTATATTTTGTAGTTTTTTGGCTATTTCAAGGTAGTCTTCACTTGAGGCTTTGATAGCGCCATATTTGACATTACTCCCCCAATCTTGCATCATCAGCAAATCTGCGGATGTAAGAAGCTCGCTGATCTTTTGTGCGATCTTTGGATCGAGTGTGCTTGAGGCGATAAGCGCAAAACCAGGAAAACTTTGGCTTCGCTCGATCTCTTTGAGCCCAAGATGTTTGTAGCTCAAAAACTCACTTGTGCGAACGCCACCCACACTTGCATCACCCACTAAAAGCTCCAAGATCACGTGAGAGTGCGTGCCGCTGTAGTGGTAATTGAGCTTTGCTAGGTCGAGATCATATTTTTGTAACATCTCTTTACTCGCAAAGTATCCGCAGGTTGAGAGCTTTTGGGTGAGGGCAATATTGGCAAAAAGCTCTTTGTTGCATTTGGCAAAGTTTTTTTCCAGCGTGACCAAGCTGCAAGTGTAGTGCGACTCCCCTTGAGCGTTTAAAAACTGTACGAGTACCTGCGGTTTTGTGGTGCGTGTGAGCAAAGAAGCATAAGGCAGGGGCCCTAAATGAGCAAAGTCCACATCCCCACGCTCGATCGCGTCTAAAAGATCTTTATAATCCGCGTGATAGACGATTTTGATCGCAACATCAAGCTCTTTTGAGAGATAATCAAGCATCCCCTGATACTGTTTGATAACGATCTCAGATTTGTACATCGGTAAAGGAGCAAAATGTAAAACTTTTGGTTCTTTTGCAAAGAGGAGTGAAGTGAAAAAAGTGAGAAGTAAAAAAAGAATAAAGCGCATTGTCAATCCATTTTAGAGGGATTTCAATATTCTAGCATAATTTGAATGAGCTCGTTTATAGAATTTTTTATATAAGTTTGTTTAAAATAAATTACGATTTAACAATTGGAGACAAAAATGATAAAAAAAACAATATTAGGAATTCTAGTAGCAACACAATTATTGGGAGCTGAGCCTCTTTCGTATGGGGCTGCAAGAGGTGATTTGAAATTTAGCATGCAAAATCTCAGTATCTATCCTAACCAGAGTTCTTCTTCGGCAGGAAACTTGTATTTATATAAAAATAATAAAAGTGAAGTTACATATATAAACGAAACTAAGAATGACCATATTATTAGTGCTCTAGAAGAAGCTAAGCAACAAGCAAAAGATAAAAATAAAGCCTATTACGCGATTGATAATGTAACACATCAGGTGATAATGACTGAAAATCAAGTTGTTGTTTTAACTGATTATAATGTTTTAGCTTTTGATTGATTTTTAAAAAGTCCTCAGCTTTACTCTTGGGATGTAAGACTTTTCGTAACACTTCAGTCCGTGCACACCTAAAATTCTTCATGATCGATATGAGATCAAATTATAAGAAGAGGAGATTCACTCACAGGGGTGTTTGTTGTGTCTTCTGGAAGCGATGGCTTGCCTTCGCTCTGAGCTGTGCTTGTTTTTTACAGGCTAAAGCCCGTGTTACGGTCTTGGGATGTAGCTATTATTGTTGCTTGTGCAATCTACTTTTAGCATCTTCTAAATCACTAAATATTGCTTTGTTGTTTTTAATATTTTCTTCTCGTTCTTTCAGTTCATCAAGATGCCACTGAGGAGTGAAGCCATTTTGAGTTGCATCATGGCTCATATTTTCCCATAACTCTTCTAACATTAAAAACTTCTCACTCATAGGCATCTGAGAATAATCAATGGATACTGACATTTTAAGATCTCCTCTGCTTAGATTTATCGTACTATTTTATCATAATTCAAGTGCAGCTTTAGAAGCGATGGCTTGCCTTCGCTCTGAGCTGTCATAAAAATAGCTACATCCCAAGCCCACTTTTGCCAAAGGCAAGCTATTGGCTCCATCCTTGAAATGTAAGGCATTTCGTAACACGGGCTTCAGCCCGTAAACACTAAAATTTTTGATGATCGATATGAGATCTCATTGTAAAGAGTGGAGATTTGCTTACAGGGGTGTTTGTGCTGAATGTGGGGTTTGAGTCCTATTCTTAACTAGAGTTATTTGTCAATCCATTTATAGATATCAAGAATTGAGATTCTATTTTTATCAGTTTCTATCATATAGGTAATCGAGTAGCCTTTAAAAGTCATATCTCTGACATTCTCATCTTTATGATTTTGTGACTGTTTGAACTTATACGGGAAGTGTACTAAATTTTTTATTTTGCTATCAAGCTGACTTTGAAAATTTAAAGCTTTATTTTTACTATCTTTTGAAATAAAAGAGATAATTACTTTGAGTGCTGTTAGATATTCTCTTCTTCTTAGGATTGTCATCTATAGAGTCTTCAAAAACTCGTTCATATCTTTCTCATACTCTTCTTGAGTCAAGAGTTTGGCTTCATTGTTTTTGACTTCAAGCACTGCTTGTTCGACTCTTTTTTTTGCTTCATCTTTTGAAATTGCAGGATAACCATCATCTAATGAAAGCTTCATAAATTTGACAAAATCGCTAAGCAAGCCCTCTGTATCGTTACCATACTTTGAAGATATAAGCTTTTCTATTTCAGGATTATTGATTTGTATTGTCTGCATTCAATCATCTCCGTATTTTTGTCTTATTATAACACTCTTTTATCTCTTGCTAATTGAAATTAAAATGCTGAAGAGTATGTCCTCTTGAACACTTACTTTCGCTCTTGGCTGACTAGTTTATACAGGCTAAAGCCTGTGTTACGAGCTTGGGATCTAGGGCTTTTCGTAACACGGGCTTTAGCCCGTACACACAACTTGCTTTGCACTAAAATTTTTGATGGTTTATATGAGATCTCATTGCAAAAAGTGGAGATTCACTCACAGGGGTGTTTCTGCATTCACATGGGTGTGCTATGCATCACACCTCGGGAGAGGTGTAACGAGTGAAGTATATTTTATCAATTCTAATTTATATTTTTTTCTCTCTAGCATATAATTTGATGCGAATGTCAATACTGATCCAACTACTACACCTGCTAAACCTATTAGAGCATCACTCATCCATTGCCCTCCACAATTTTAATCTCATCATCCGTAAGTTCATAAAGTTTATAGACCATTTGATCGATCTCTTTGTCGGTTTTGGCTATTTCAGTTTTGAGTTGGGATGTAAGGGTTTTGTCGTTTTCAAAGAGGGCTTGCCACTCTTGTTTGAAGTTGCGTTCTTCTAGTTTGTCGGAAAATTTTAGTTTTTTGGCTTTTTTATATTCTTTTACAAACTCATCAAACTCTAACTCTTCAAAGTTTTGAAGTTTTTTTGGTACTTTTTCAAGCTCTAATTCTTTGATGAAGTTTTGTTTTGTCTCTTGGAGTTGTTTGTTTAGGGTGAGCATTTTTGATACTAATAATTTAAAATTATCATCAGTAGGTAATTTTATTGGTAATTGTTCCATGAATATAGCTTGTAAAGTGTAAGTACCGCCCCTAACTTTTGGTACAACAAGACCTAAATAAAACCAGATTAATTTTGAATTTAAAACTCCCAATAATTCTAATTCATTTCTCGGAATTATAAAAATTGTTTTGTTTGTATAAAGATTTTTTTCATCAAGAGTAAAAGAACGATACATAGATGTTTCTTGGTATATAATTTTTGTTTTTTCAAAATTTTGATAATATGCAACTGTGTCTTGAATTTCATACCATGCATATTTTCCTTCTTTGCGACCCTTCCATGTTCCTTTATAATTTTTAGGTTTAGGTAATAGTTGGTCTTTGTATTGTTCTAAGTGAAGTTTTATAGCAGGGTATTTGTCGATATCTGTTCCTCTTCTTGTAAAAATGAGATACTTATTCACTTTAGGCATTGTATATCTTTTTAAATCACGCCCTGCTAAAAAAGGTTTAATTAATTCAGCACTTTTTAAATCTGATTCAATTAATTCATTTTTTGTTTTTTCGTCAATTATAAAGGCATCATTAAAACCTGTTAAAATACCTCTATATAATTCTTTATGTAGATATTCGCCTAAAAGAATTGAATTATGCTTCAACTTTTCGATCAATGTATGGCTAATACCATTCAAAGAAAAAACATCTTCATTTAGCGATCCAATAGGTATGCTTAACATATTTTTGTTGACATAGTTTGATAAATCAGGGAAGTCTAATGTTTGTATTTCTAAGGCACAGAAACTTTCTTTTGGTTCTGAATGTTGCATTGTTAGAATCAATGGATAAGTTGTCGCATCTTCAAAAATTGGTAAATCCCCAAAATCTACAATTCTATCAATACATTTGCTTAGTAAAAATTTTCTAAGAGGTTTACCATATCCTGCTTTCATCCACTTATTGGGAAAAATATAAGAAAATTTTCCATCAATTTTCAAAAGTTTAAAAGCTCGTTCAACGAAGAAAACATACAAATCCGCCATTCCGTGATAAGTTTCATAGTTAGATGCAAAATGATTCTTAGCTTCTTGTGCCAGCATCTCTTGACGTACATACGGCGGATTCCCAATAACAACATCAAAACCACCTTGTGCAAAAACTTCCGCAAACTCCTCTTCCCATACAAACGCATTTTCTACGACTGATTTATCATCTATGAGTGAATTACCGCATTTGATTTTATCCGCGAGCTTCGTCAGCTCTCTGCCTTTGTGGGCGGTTCTGAGCCAGAGTGAGAGTTTGGCTATCTCTACTGCGTCTTCGTTGATATCTACGCCGTAGAGGTTGTGCTCGAGTATCTCTTTTTCTATCTCGTAGTTTAGGGTGAGGTCTTGGTAGGGTAAGAGCATATCGCGCACGAGGGTGTGTTCGGCTATGAGAAACTCTAGGGCTTGGTTGAGAAATGCACCACTTCCGCAGGCTGGGTCGAGTATCTTGAGGTTCGTGAGCCAGTCGCGGTAGGTTTGGATATTTTGTTTATGAGTTTGTTCGGCTTTTGTGAGTTTTTTGGGGTTGTTTGGTGCGATTGAAGTCGCACGTGTGAGATCTAGTGTTTCTTTTTTCTCTGTGCAGAGTTTACCCAGAGTGTTATCTACGATGTACTTGGTGATGTATTCAGGGGTGTAAAACACTCCGTCTTTTTTGCGCTTGCCCTGTTTTTTATCAAAGTCTGTGTGTTCTATGCTCGCTTGTATCTCTTCGAGATCGGTGAGGCTTTGCTCAAATATATGCCCGAGGATATTCACGCCCACTTCACTATCAAAGTCATAATCACTCAGCTTTTGCGCGTGCACATCAAGTGCTTGATCGTCTATGATGAGACCATCGAGCTGTTCATCTTTGGCGAAGAGTCCGCCGTTGTATTTGGGTATGCCTAGCTTTTCGTTGCCTTGGTTGATAGCATCAAAGTAGATCTTGTAGTAGCCGTACATAGGGTTGCCCATGATGTCCTGAGCGTGACGCTCGCGTATCTCTTTGATAGTGTTGGGATGTAGCAGTCCTCTATCTTCGGCGAAGAGTATAAAGATGATGCGATCGCAGAGTTTTTGGGTGAGGCGTAGGAGAATGGCTCTGTCGCACTCTTGGGATGTAGCGTTGTTGTGTACGATATTTTCAAAGAGCTGCATACGAAATGCGCTAAAGTCTTTGTAGAGCTGTTTTGAGATCTCTTGCTCAAAGCTGTTTGACTTGGCTTTGAGGGTGAGAGGGAGGTTTTGGCTGATGCTCTCATAGCTGAGAATGAGGTGCAGGCGCTTAAAGTCTTCATAGTCGAGGCTAAAGAGGTGAAACTTCTCATAGGCGGTTTTTTTGTCTACATAAAAGCGAAGCTCATCAAAATTGCTCACCACCACGTAGTGTGCATCGGAGTTTGATACGAGGTAGCCAAAGGCTTGATCGCTGGCTTTGTCGAGGTTTTTTGTGTCTTGGGCTTTGAGCTCTATGATACCGAGTACTTTGCCATCGACATATATCGCGCCATCCGCTTTTTTGCCGTCTGTTTCGTTTTTCTTTTCACGTTCGAGATTGTAGTCTTCGTGGTTGGTGCTATCGAGTGTGTAGCCAAGGCAGTTTTCAAAGATATCATGCAAAAAACCGTCTTGGTATTTTTCTTCTTTGACAGTTTTGACAAAGTCTAGCTTTGCGAGATAGCTCTGAAAAGCCGCCCATCGAAGAGCTATCAAGCCCTCATCTTGCTTGTAGTTTTTAAGAATAGAGTTTGAGAAGAGTGCCATACAAAACCTTAGGAGATGTTTTTTGTTTATTTTAGCGAGTTTGGCTTAAGGGGTGGTTTTTCTGCTTTGTTATTCTTAAGTTCGATTTTTGTAGAATAGAGACCTCTAGAAGATGTGGCATTTGATCTTGAAATTGGTGAGGTCTTCTATGAAAAGCAAAGTAAGGGTTTAGGCGGATATTTCAAAGATAGTATTCTCTCTAGCCCACTTTTGCCAAAGGCAAGCCATTGGCTCCTTGTTTTTTAAGCCTTTGGGTTTTTTCTCCTCTTCGCATAGATCTCATAAAGGATCGGGATGATGATGAGGCTGAGGATGGCGGAGCTGAGTACTCCTCCTAGCATCGGTGCGGCTATCCTTTGCATCACTTCGCTTCCCACTCCACTACTAAGCATAATAGGTAAGAGCCCTGCGATGATGGAGAAGACACTCATCAGTTTTGGTCTGAGTCTTTGCACGGCTCCCTCATAGATCGCTTCTTTGAGCGTTCCTGTACCTCTATTGACGGCTTCTTGGAGGTAAACTATCATGATGATAGCGGTCTCCGCGGCGATCCCAAGTAGGGCTAAAAAGCCTACGACCACAGCGATACTCATATTAAAATCAAGCATATCGATGTAGATAAGCCCACCTAAAAGCGCAAAAGGGAGGGTGAAAAACACGATGAGTGTGGGTACGAGCTCTTTGAGTGCGAGGTAGATCAGCACAAAGATCATCACGATCACCGCAGGGATGATCCAGTACATCTTCTCTATTGCAGACTCGAGATACTCACTCTGTCCTGCCCACTCAAAATAGTAGCCATCAGGCAGAGTGAGCTCTTTGAGAAGTATACTCGCCTCCTCTTTGTACTCGGAGGCAGAGATCTCGCTTTGGGGTGTGATGTAGATATAGGTCACGGGTGAAGCCATCTCGCTTTTGATAACCGATGCACTTTGCTTGTATTCTAAATTTGCAAAACGGCTCAGAGGCACAAATCCTAGCGGTGTTTTTATCATCAGATTTTCAAGAGATTCGAGGCTTCGGCGCTCTGTATCATCGAGTCTGAGCGTGATAGGATAGCGTTCGAGATCTTTGTACATTGTACTCACACGCATTCCACCTATCGCCGTAGAGATATATTCGAGGATAGTGTCTTTTTTGAGGTCAAAGCGTGCAAGCGCATCTGCATCGAGGTCGATGTTGAGATAGTAGCCCGCACTTGTTTGATCGGCAAAGACAGAGAGCGTTTTTTTGGAACTTCGTAGAATCTTTTCTATCTTTTGGGCTTGGATCTGCAATTCACCCAAATCTTTTCCATAGAGCTTGATCCCAAGAGGGGTGCGGATACCGCTGAGGAGCATATCGATACGTCCGCGGATAGGGTAGGTCCATGAGTTGATGAGACCGGGTACTTGCAGAGCTGCTTCGAGCTCTAGCATGAGGCGATCTTTAGTCATCCCCTCGCGCCACTGCTCTTTGGGCTTGAAGGTGATGATACTCTCTATCATCGCAAGCGGTGCAGGATCAGTTGCACTATTAGCACGTCCACCTTTGCCAAATACCTTCTCTACCTCAGGGAAACTTTTGATAATAGCATCTGTTTTTTGGGTGATCGCCTTGCTCTGATCGATACTGATCCCATAGGGTGTCACGGGCATATACATCACACTTTGCTCATCAAGAGGAGGCATAAACTCCCATTTGAGAGAACTATAAAGCGGATAGATAAAGCCAAGCGAGACCAAAAGAAGTGCCAAGACGAGGTATTTGAGCTTGAGGCTGTAGATGAGAATAGGGTGGTAGATCCACAGAAAAAAGCGGTTGAGCGGGTTGTGTGTCTCAGGGACGATTTTGCCTCCTAGAAAATAGAGCATCAGTACAGGCACGAGGGTGATAGAGAGAATAGCACCCACTATCATCGCAAAAGATTTCGTGTAAGCAAGAGGGGTAAAGAGCAAGCCCTCTTGATCTGAGAGTGCAAAGATAGGCAAGAAAGAGACCACGACTAAAGAGAGAGCAAAAAATATCGGTCGTCCCACCACTTTTGAAGAGGCGGCAATCGTATCAAAACGCTCTTTGGATGTAAGCTCTCTTTGTTTCTCTTCTTGAAGTTTATGGATATTTTTGTGGGCATTTTCTATCATGATGATGGTTGCATCGACCATGGTTCCGATAGCGATGGCAATGCCACCTAAGCTCATAATATTCGAGCCGATACCAAAAGACTTCATAAGCAAAAAAGTGACCCCAATAGTGAGTGGGAGGATGATAAGAACGATCATCGAAGAGCGCAAATGCATCAAGAAGAGTGCGATGATAAGAATCACGATGATGCTTTCTTCGAGCAGGGTGTATTTGAGCGTATCGATCGCTTGTTCGATGAGGGTGGAGCGGTTATAGACCTCTACCACTTCTACTCCATCGATCTTGAGCTCTTTCATTTTGGCTTCGACGCGCTTGATCGTCTCGTACACATCCTCTTTGTAGCGCACCATCACGATACCACCGACCACTTCCCCCTCACCATTGAGATCTGCTACCCCACGGCGTGCAGCAGGAGTGATGCGAACATCGGCTATCTCAGCGAGTGTAACGGGAACACCCCCTTTTGTGGTAACAACAAGGGAGCGGATGGTATTCAGATCTTTGAGATAGCCTTTGGCTTGGATCATCCACTCATAACCATTTTGGATGAGGATACCACCCCCTGTGTCGTTGTTGTTTTTTTTGAGGGTGCTTGCGATATCTTGGGGACTGAGGTTGTAGCGCACGAGGGTATCATTGTTTAGCGTCACCTCAAAAGTGGGGATAAATCCACCCACACTTGCTACTTCACTCACTCCATCGACTCCCAAAAGAGCGTATTTGTAGTAGTAGTCTTGGAAAGTACGTAGTTCGCTGAGGTTTTTTGTCTTGGATGTGAGAGCGTATTCGTATGCCCAACCCACACCGCTCGCATCGGGACCGAGGCTTACTTTCATCGATTCGGGTAGAGAAGATTGCACG
>JAVETX010000059.1:0-11885 GCA_034005845.1 Sulfurimonas sp.
AAAACGCCTACCAAAAAGATAAAACGCTATCTTTATGCGGAGTAAACAAAGCCAATGGAAAACTTCAAAAAGATTCTCCACAAAGATGAAAATATCCTCGTAAAAGCGGAGATCTCTAAAACATTTTATAATGGCATTGTCGCACTCTACGCACTTGGTGCCCTGCTTTTATTTATCGGTTATGAGTATGAGATCGGCGTAATTGGGCTAGTACTTATCTTGCGTACTTTTTATGTCCATATGCAAGAGATCAAAGAGAAAAAGTCTTACAACGCCCTTCTTACAGAAAAACGTCTCATTATCCTCAAAGGGCACAAAACACCCGAGATATTTCCTATCGTACTCAAAGATATACGAACCATCTATATTAAGCCCATGAGTGAGAGATTTCAGAAGGTTTTGGATGTAGGGACATTAGAAGTTATCACCACCTCAGGTGGAAGATATGTGATCAAAAATATTAAAAAGCCCTATATGTACCATAGAGCGATCATCGGGGATATCGTCAGTGCTACAAAGTATAGTGATGCACCTAAAAAGTGATCACTTTTACGTCATCGCTTTGAAGTGACTCTGTGAGCATCTCTCCTGTGTGGATAAGATCCACGCCAAGAGAGCGAAGTGTGTCAGAGACACCATAGTCATCTGTACATACGACACAGGCGTTAAATGCAACACCTGTGTTTTTTACAACGAGCATACGCTCTTGTAACTCCTTATCTTCAGCCAAGAGTTTTGCAGAGGGTCCCCAGATCATGATCGTGGCCTCATCCCAATATTTACGCTCTAACATCACAGAGCCATAAAGAAGAACAAGCTTTTTAGCGACCTCTTTTTCACCACTTGACCATACGATAAGAAGTTTCTTTTTCATAAATTAGACGAGACCTTGTTCGATCATAGCATCTGCTACTTTTCTAAATCCTGCGATATTAGCTCCAAGCACGAGGTTTGTTGGCTCACCAAACTCTTCAGCTGTTTTGCTTGCACTATCATAGATATCTTGCATGATCTGTGCGAGTTTTGCATCTACCTCTTCAAAGCTCCATTTTACCATAGAAGCATTTTGCGCCATCTCTAGCTGACTTGTAGCAACACCACCAGCATTTGCCGCTTTTCCTGGACCATAGCAGATCTTTTTCTCTACAAAGAGATCTACAGCATCAGGAGTTGATGGCATATTTGCACCCTCACTTACACATACACAACCATTTGCTAAAAGATTTTCTGCATCTTTTAAGTTCAGCTCATTTTGTGTTGCACTTGGGAAAGCTGCATAACATGGTACTGCATATACACCATTTGTACCAGCTTCATAATCTTCTACCGCGATATATTTTGCATTTGGTCTGTGTTTTACATATTCAGTAAGACGTTCACGACGTACCTCTTTGAGGTCTTTGAGAAGCTCTAGATCGATCCCCTCTTCATCAATGATCATCCCTCTTGAATCACTACAAGTGATAGGAAGAGCACCAAGGTGATAGAGTTTTTCAATCGTATAGATCGCTACGTTTCCACTTCCAGATACTACACATTTTTTGCCCTCTAAAGTCTCACCACGAGCTTCGAGCATATACTTTGCAAAATAAACAGCACCATACCCTGTTGCCTCTGTACGCACTAGTGAACCACCCCATTTAAGAGATTTTCCAGTAAGAACTCCCTCATAACGGTTTGCTAATTTTTTGTACATCCCAAACATATAACCGATCTCACGACCACCTACACCGATATCACCTGCTGGTACATCTGTATTTGGTCCGATATGGCGGTAAAGCTCGCTCATAAATGCCTGACAAAATCTCATGATCTCATTGTCAGATTTTCCTTTAGGGTCAAAATCACTTCCCCCTTTACCACCACCAATAGGTAAACCTGTAAGTGCATTTTTAAAGATCTGCTCAAAACCTAAAAACTTAATAACACCTGCATTTACACTTGGGTGAAAACGTAGTCCACCTTTGTATGGTCCAAGAGCTGAGTTAAACTCAATTCTAAAACCTTTATTTACTTGGATCTCACCATTATCATCTACCCAGTTTACACGAAAAAGGATCTGACGCTCAGGCTCTACGATTCTTTCAATGATCTTGTGTTGGCGATATTTTGGGTATTTTACCATTAATGGACGGAGTGACTCTAAAACCTCTTCTGCAGCTTGGTAGAACTCTGTTTGAGATGGGCTTGTTCTTTTTAAGTAGTTGAATACTTCTTTGACATATGGCATATATTTCCTTTTGTAGTAGTTGTAAGTGTATGGACACTTCTAAAAACTACAGTTTAACAAGGAGATTAAAGTATAATTTTTAAGAAATGTCCATGGAATGTATTTTATCGAAAAACTGACAAAAGATGCTGAAATTGTCATCTTTTGTCAAAAAAATTTAGAATTGAGGCTGTAAGAAAGGGATCACTTGTTTTTTACGACTGAGTACTCCATCAAGCCATGCTTGATTGTTTTCGAGTTTTGTATTAAATGCTGCTTCAACTTTGCTCGCATCATCACTTACACACAAGAGCTGTGAACCCTCTTTCATGATATCTGTAAGTAAGATCAAGATCGTGTGCAGACCATTTTCCTCTTTCATCGCTTTCATATCAACAAAAAGCTCATCGATGCGGCTCTCTAATACAGAGATATCGACCATCTCCATCTGACCTACACCCACTTTTGTACCATTCATGTCAAACTCTTTATAATCACGAGTATTGAGGTTACGAGCAGACGCACCCTCTACAGCAGATTTTGCGATAAACATCTCCATCGCGAGAGCTTTATAATCTTCTACACCACAAATAGCAGCAAGTTCTTTGACCGCTTTTGTATCGATCTTTGTACATGTAGGTGATTTAAAAATCACAGTATCTGAGAGGATCGCACACATCATCATCCCTGCGATATCCTTAGGGATAGCAACTTTATGATAATCATACATCTCTTTGATAACCGTGTTAGAACATCCGATCGGGCGGATCCAGCACTCTAGAGGTGTATCTGTTGTAAGATCGCCGAGTTTATGGTGATCTACGATCCCTAAAATCGTTGCTTCTTTGATATCTTTTGGTGCTTGTGCAAGGTCTGAAAAGTCGACAATATACACTTTTTCGCCTGCATAAGAGGTTTTAAGCTCTGGAGCTGTTGCACCAAATTTGTTTAAAATAAATTCTGTCTCAGGAGAGATCTCCCCTTGACGCGTAGGGATCGTATCCTCACCGAGTTCGTTCTTCAAGTGAGAGAGGGCAATCGCTCCAACAATAGAGTCAGAGTCTGGATTAGTGTGTCCAAATACATATGTTGCCATGAGTTTTACCTTTAAATTTTTTTGTAATTATACAGAGATATTATTAGAGTTTTATTTGTTTAAACACTAAAGCGTTCTCTAAAAGCTTTGGCCCCATCTTTGCTCGATTCGATCTCATCTGAGTTGTTTCTAAAAGAAAAACGCAACTTACTTTGCTCGATGGTCGTCATATCTTTGATCTCATCTATATTGATAAGATAAGAGCGGTGGATACGCACAAAGTTATAAGGCTCTAAAAGTTTTTCTAGGTCTGAGATCTTCTTTGCATAATAAAAAAAACCTTTGGATGTACGAAGCATCACCTCTGAGAGATCTGCTTTGACATAGTGGATCTCCTCAGGTTTTAAAAGCAGATGATTATCTCCACTTTTGCTCAGTATTCGCAGATCTTTTGGTTTAAAAGGTTTTGCCACACGTTCAAGCGCCCCAGAGAGTTGCTCGATGCTATAAGGCTTTACAAGATACGCAACCGCTCCTATATCATAAGCTTTGAGTGCGTGCTCTTCGTGTGCTGTTTGAAAGATGATAGCAAGGTTCTCTTGCAAGTATTTAAGCTCATACGCGAGTTCGAGTCCACTTGTATTTGGCATATTGATATCTAAGAATGCAAGATCAAAATACCCCTCTTGAAACTTCTCTATCGCCTCATCAGCACTGCTTGCTTCGACAACATCTTCATGTCCTAAAGTTTTGAGCATTCGCAAAAGTCGTGCACGTGCGAGCTCTTCATCATCTACTACTATTATTTTCACTACAATCTCCTATATATAAATCAAATGTGGGTTGTTCTATCGCATCGATCACAATGGTACCATGGCACAAAAGTTCAAGCCTTTGTTTGAGGTTATTAAGACCTATGCCAAATTTTTTGCTTTGCATACTTTTGCCATCGTTTTTGACACGCACGACATTTTTCGATCGATCTAGATCGACCCAAAAGTTAAGTTTTTCATCCCCTCCATCATAGCCATGTTTGATCCCATTTTCAACAAGAAGCTGGATCGAGAACTTTGGTAAACGATAGTGTGGGATCGTACTTGGGATGTGGAGTTTGATCTTTCCAGAAAAGCGGATATTTTCAAGCTCTACATAATCCTCTACATTTCTTAATTCTTCTTGGAGTGTGACCAAAGCGCTCTCATTCATCGTATTTCTCAAAAATGCTGAGACTTTGAGGATCGCAAGCTCTGCTTTGTCTTTATCTTGATGGATAAGCTCTGCAATGGAGTTGAGGGCATTGAACAAAAAGTGAGGGTTGAGTTGTGTCTCTAATGAGCGCAGACGGCTTTGGATGTACTCGCTATCGACGCGCTCTTTTTCATTTCGCATGCGCACAAAACGGTATAAAAGCGCACCGACGATATAGGTGAGCACCCCTATAGAAGCAGCCACGGCGATAAGATCTTGCACAAAGGCTTCAAGAAGTTTAAGCTCTAAAGATCGCGCGACAAAAGTGCCCAAAAGAGTCCCCAAAAAACCTGAGAGAAATGAGAAGAGAATCGCCAAAAAGAGCCAATAGACTTGACGCAATTTTGGCAAAATATATTTGTTCATAAAAGTAATAAATAAAAGGGAGAAGAAGGTGATACTAAAGCCTAGAATCACCCCATAAAGAGCTCCATCAAACCAATCGTATTGTAAAAGGGAGTATCCAAGAGAGGATAGAAACATCCCAAAGACAACACCTATAAGGAGGATATAAAGCCAGTCTTTTGTTTTGATCTGCAGAGCAATATCATACATGCAGTAACTTTTTGAGATTTTTGACTCCTAACATCACACCTGGCCAACCCTGCGCCGCATAGACACTATCACCTACATGGTAGAGCCCTTCTATTGGCGTATCATTTCCTGGTAGTTTTGGAAGAATATTCTCCATCGTGATCGCATTTCCTCCAAGCTGTGAGCGTTTGATAAAACGTTCGAAACTTTTGGGAGTCGCAGCAAAACTATGAACAATTTCCTCTTTTCTAAGAGATAGTATATCCATAATCTTATTTAAAAGAAGATCTTTGAGCTCCTCTTTTTGTGCTTTATATGTTGATGGATCTTGCCAGTAACGAATATCTGTGTGGATCGAAACAGTGACGCTGTAATGTCCCTCTGGAGCAATCTCATTGTCCTCTTTGTCTGAGAATGAAACAAAAACAGCGCGAGAGAGTGTATGTGGAAACACTGTTTTTTCAATGATCTGATAGTGGTGGTGAAAGTTTTTCTCACTTTTGAGGGTAAAATAGAGCATAAAAGAGCTCTGATAGTTATTGAGTTTTTCATATTTTTTGTAATAGCTCTTCACCTCTGGATTGTCAAAAAGCTTTGCACTATCATAAATAGTAGAGTTGAGTATCAGCTTCTTGGCTTCAAACACCTCATCTTTTGTATGCAACTCAAAATGTGTAGGATATTTTCTAATCGAAGTGATATGTGCATTACGATGAAGATCTTTGAGATCTTGTGTGAGATCATTAAAAAGCGCACTAAAGCCACCCACCACATAGTAGTTGTCATAAAAAGTGTATCCCAAAGAGAGTGCCGCGGTAAAAAAGTTGATCTCTTTTAAAGAAGCCTGTGCGACGATAAGCACTTGAGATTCTAGAAACTCTAAGTACTCCTCATCAATATCTTCTAAAAACTCCTCTATAAAACTTTGTGCATTTTTTTTGAGGTGTACAAAAAACTTTGCTGCCAATGGGATGTAGCTCATCAAAGAGACAAGCTTGCTTAAAATGTTTTTATTACTATAGTAGTGACCGGATGTAGCATAAAACTGCTCGTTTATCTCTTTGATGAGGGTCCAGAACTCTCTATTCTTTGGATGTGGGTAGTTGTGTTCTAAAGCCGAGAGAAATTTTTCAAAATCACTATAACGTGGTGTTACTTTAGAGTTTTGAATCACCACGATCGCTGGATCGCTTTTGATAAGGCGAGGCTCAAAGCCTATCGCATCAAAGAACTCTTTGACGATAAAGCCTTCTTGATACCCTGCAAAAGTGGTCGCACCTGTATTATAAAAGTAGCCCTTGTGATAAAAGCTCGAGCTACATCCACCAAGGTAAGACTCTTTTTCAAACAAAGCAACATCATGCCCCTTTGCATTAAGATAAGCGGCAATAGAACTCCCCCCTATCCCTGAACCGACCACTGCATACTCTTTCATCACTATGCTCTCATCTCTTCATAAATTTGTGTAAGTGCTTGAACAAACTCTGGATGTGCATTTGGCGCTTTTGCTACGCGATAATCTTGTATCCCAAGCTCCTCTGCAACTTCTCTATATTCGATCTCGAGTTCAAACTCTGTCTCAGAATTATCTACTGTAAAAGCAATAGGAAAGAGGATCACCTTTTTCTTTTTTAAAGATTTCAACTTATCATCAAGGTAAGGGCGAATCCACTGCAATGGACCAAGGCGTGATTGATAGGCTAAATGTGTTTTATGAAACTCTACACCAGCTTCTAAGAGAGCCTTACGCGCAAAATAAACATTGGCACGAATATGCTTTTGATAGAGATCCCCTTTGTCGATGATCCTTTGTGGCAGACCATGTGCAGAAAATACAAGTTCAAACTCTTGTGCGTCTTCACCATCTAGGGCTTCGAGAATTCTCTCTACGATACTGTAGTTATAGTGCTGGTTTTTGTAGTAGCTCTCAATAGTTTTGAGCTTTGCCTTAATCCCCAACTTTTTCATACTCGCTTCTAGGTCTTCAAGACTTGAGAGTGTCGTGGTAGACGAATAATGTGGGTAGAGTGGAAGTGCATAGATCTCATCATAATCTTTGAGTGATTCGAGTACATCCGAAGCAAAAGGAGGTGTATAACGCATCACCATATGCAAACTCGCATCTACCTCTTTATCAAGAGCACTCATAAGCTCTTTGGTATATCCCACTATGGGTGATTTACCTCCAAGGTGTGCGTAGTTTGCCTTTGCTTCATCTAAGCGTCTCCAAGTGATAAGTTTGGCGATCATCGCACGGATGGGTTGGGGTGCAGAAATAATGCGCTTGTCGTTAAACATATTGTTTAAAAACACCTCCACCTCATCTAGATTGTTTGGACCACCCATATTTAAAAGTAAAATCGCTCTTTTCATTTTTGCTTCACCTTCTATCTCATTGTTTGGTGTTATTGTAGGAGGATAAGCGATCTTTTTGTATGGCGTTTATGTTAGTCTATAGGAACTTTTCAGAGGGTGTGAGGTGAGATCCTGAATCAAGTTCAGGATGACGGACGTTTCTTCGTCATCGCGGACTTGATCTGGAATCTAGCTCTTGAGATCCTGAATCAAGTTCAGGATGACGGCATTGTAGTTCAGGATGACACACCTCCTCGTCATTGTGGACTTGATCCGGAATCTCATCTCACTTAACGTAACAATCTATCTAAAAAACACCCATCTCCATAAGGCTTTTTAGAATAAAACCGCTTCGCATGCGCCACAAAGAGCGCATGAAACTCTTGATACAGCTCCACACGTTTGAGCTCATCTGGGCACTCTTTTTCTAAAGTGCTCTCTAGCAGTTGCTTTACCTCAGCATACTTTGCCTTTGCATCGATGTAGCCAAGATGCAAAAGGATCCGCTTGGTGTAGGCATCTACTTTAAACTCAGCACACCCATACCCAAAAAGCAAAATAGAATCCGCCGTTTCCTCCCCTATTCCCTTACATCCCAAGAGCTCTTCGCGCAAAGGGGTGCGAGCTCTCAGACCTTCAAAGAATGCTGTAAAAGATAAAATATACTCTGCTTTTTGGTTGTAATAGCCTGATGGGCGAATCGCTTCTTTAAGCTCTTGTATATCAAGCTTTAAAATAGCTTGAGACGACATAGCACCAATGCTTTGAAGATTATCAAGTGATTTTTCAACAGATGAAAATGTAGTATTTTGTGTCAGGATCGATCCCAAGGCTACCTCAAAGATCTCCTCTTGAGTGAGTGAATGATAATAGATATTTGGATGATATCCACCCCGCGAAGAGAGTGGCCACCACCCTTGCGCGCCGTAGTGTTTGTAGAGTGCCTGATAGAGCTCTAAAAGGCTCATTATATCTTACTTAGAAGCGATTTTAAGCGCTAGCTTGCGCGCAAAAGGAAACACAAGTAAAATAGTAGGAAAGGCTATTGCCCAAGCTACAAGCCACGCATGGATCCAAATATCCATAAAATGTTCTACCACACCAAGATTAATCAGCGAAATAGCCCCAGACATAATAAAACTCATAAGTCCAGAGAGCAAAAACGCTTGTACCTGATGCAGGTATTTTTCAGAAATCATGAGAACTCCTCAACAATTTTTGAAATTATACCCTTTGTTAGTAAAGATGCTCACGCTTGAAGTACTCTTGAGGCACCTTACAAAGTGGACACGCTTTTGGCGCTTTTTTACCTCTATGGACATGACCACACACTTCACAGACCCAGTACTCTTCCTCTTCACTCTCAAAGAATCCATCTTCAATCATCGCTTGTTTCAGTGCTGCATATTCTCTTTCATGCTCCACTTCCACTTTTGCAATGGCAGTAAAAAGGCGCGCGATCTCTTTGTGCCCCTCTGCTTTTGCTATCTCTGTAAAGTTAGGGTACATCTCTGTATGCTCATAATGTTCACCCTCCATCCCAGTTTCTAGGTTTTTGAGTGTCTCTTCAAGCTCTCTGCCATCGACCATCTTATGATACGCTTTAAACTCTGCTCTTGCATGCCACATCTCATTGATCGAGGCTTCTCTAAAATGGCGTGCAATTGCATGCCATCCCTCTTCCTCAGCAATATCTGCAAAAAGGTCATATTTATTGCGCGCCATACTCTCACCTGCAAAGGCTTTCATCAGATTCACCGCTGTGAGATTTTCAGTAATACACTCCATCGCTTCACCACAACACACAAGCTTGCCACCACCTACGTGTTGCACCTCTATCTCATTGCCACATTTATTGCATTTATATGTTTCGTACTGTCTCACATTTTCTCCTTTTATTTTATGTTTAAGTATAACATTTTTTATTCATGATGGTGTTCTGCTTTGAGAATCTCTTCTACCGCTTCATCTGAAAGCTGTTCTAGCTCGAGTATCTCACCTATTGCTCTAAGCGTAATGCCTGCGAGTGGATGGTTTGCATTGAGCATTGCGTATTCTTCTTCTATACTCTCTACTACAAAGACCACACCCTCTTCTTCTCCATCAAGCTCTACTCCCACCTCTATCTCTTCAGGGAGATCTTGGAGTGATTCTTTGAGATGCCAAGCTTCATTATATACACCAAACGCGTCTGCGGGAGCGAGTGTAAGATCAAAGCTATCACCTACTTTTTTCCCTTCAAGTGCCTCTTCGAGCTTTTGAAATATCTGCTCATAGCCACCATGAAGGTAGATCAGCTCATCGCTCTCATCGATTATATTTCCCTCTTCATCTTCTAGTTTTATACGCATAGAAACAAGCGTGTTCTTTGTAATTTTATCCATTGAAATACCTTCTTTTTTTCTTGTATAAGTTTATCGTAAACTAGCTTTTGTAGTATTTCAAAACCACAACAAGGATAATAGACATGACCGCTTCTAACTTTGATCTCTCTTCTTACCTCTTACGCATCAACTACGAGGGCAAACCATCGCATGATCTAGCAACACTTGTGCAACTCCTACAAAAGCAATTACGCGCTATCCCTTTTGAAAATACTGAGGTCCAAGCAGGTCGTATCCCCTCGATGGTTCCTGAGGATATTGTCAACAAAGTGATAAAGTGCCGTCGTGGTGGTTATTGTTATGAGGTCAATGGCACATTTGCAATGGCGCTGAGTGCTCTAGGTTTTAAGTACTACTTTGCAGGGGCGCGCCCAATGCTTTATGAAGCGCGTCGTCCAAAGACACACTTGGTGATCGTCGTAGAGCTTGATAATCAAAAGTATCTCTGCGACGCTGGTTTTGGTGGATATGCGCTGCGCGCACCTTTGCTTATTAAAGAGGGGGAAACGATCCAAGATGGTGAACACCTTAAGTTAGAACTACTCAATGATGAGTACATCCTAAGCTCTTTTGTACAAGGGGAGTGGCAACGCCAATATGGTTTTGCCCTGCAAGCCCAAGAGTGGATCGATTTTACTCTTGCCAACTACTTTAACGCCACCCACCCAGACACGATCTTTACACAAAAAAAGCTAGCGATCATCCAAACACCCAAAGGGCGTAAGATCCTAGTAGATAACGAACTCAAACTTATCGAAGAGGGAAAACTAGAGCGCTTTGAAGTGGAATATGAAAGCGCCCTTTGGGAGCATTTTGGCTTAAAGCAAATGCGCTAATTTATTTTTAGTCTTTATTCTCTGCTTGACTTGGATATGAGATTTCAAGAATCACAACATCCTCTTTACCTGCAACGAATGGACCATGCACTTCATGTGGTGGTCTACTTGCATAGCAACCTGCTTCAAGCCATATATCAAATGCTTCATCATACAATCTTCCCGCTACTACGAAAATTTCTTCTGGATAATCATGACTTTTTGCTCCATAAGCTTTTGTTGAATAGCCAGCTTTAAATTTTGTTAGTCTAGTATAGTCTCCTGTTTCTAAATCTTGGGCAATTGTAAGTTGCTGAAGATTTCCATCTGAACCCTCAATATCTTCCCATTTTTCTATATTTTTTACATTTAAAGGATTCCAATATGTTTGTATTGATTTCAATTTTTCCCCTTTACTTTTTTATAGATAACTTTTAAGAACACCGATAGGTTTAACAGGTTTATCTGTTCGGTACTAGGGCTTATTATATCTATATATTTAAGTGTATTTTATTTGATGCAAATTGATGTATCAAAACTTGGATAAGATTCTGATAGGGTACACCGTTTTCTAAAGCTTTCTTTTTAAGTTCATAAATATCGTTTTCATTCACTCTTATAGAAATCGCTTTTTTCTTTTGATGTTGACATAAGACTGCAGTTCTAATAATCTTTCATCAATATTTTTTTTGCTTTTCCATTCACCATTTTCAACACTTTGTAAAATATCTTGTTCATATTCGTCTAAATTAGTCATTTTGAGACTCCTTTATTATATTTTTTATTCATTTGTCTTGAAGGAATAATTGTTTTTAAAAATATCGAAGTATCATCTTCAACATAGGGAACTAAATAGACATAATCTTTGATTTCAATCAAAATAATGAAGATATTTTGATTAGGATATTTTTCTTTATTTGGATGTTCAATATCATCCAACAGTTTACCGCTTTCAAGTGCCAATATCACATCTTCAAAACTCACATTCCTTTGTTCTTTTAAAAGCTCATTTTTTTCAAGACTATACCGTATGCTTTTATTTTTAATCACTGCTTGATTACCTTGTTTATATATACAATGTATTTTATTATATTAAAAGAGGTATGTCAAATTTATTGCTTTGATAACGTTTAAAATGAGCAGTCAAAAGTCGCTCTCGTATTTTTGAATTGATATTTAGTAAGAGTATGAACTAGTTTTCGCTAGACTCAAGCAAATGCGCTAAAGAGTCTTTGATATTTGGGTAGCGAAACATATACCCTGCCTCTTGTATCGCTTTAGGATAGACTTCTTTTGATCCTGTG
>JAVETX010000016.1:0-47022 GCA_034005845.1 Sulfurimonas sp.
AAGCTATGAACATACTCAGTTGCTTAAAAAATATGATATTCAAATATCCATGAACGGTAAAGGCAGAAGCATCGATAATATTGTCATAGAGAGATTTTTCAGAACTCTCAAACATGGCAATATTTATATCAGTGATTATAGATCAATACAGGAGTTAAAAGAAGGTATCAAATCTTATATCTACAAATATAATTTTAAGAGATTCCATTCATCAATTAGTTATCAAAAACCGATGAATTTATATCTAGATTTTATAAAAAATGTAGCATAAGGTAGCAGTTGGAGTTGAAATTAACTAAGCTGAAAACTTGTCTTGATTTTTCAGGCCATTATAAACTTTATATAATGCTTCTTGTATTAAGAGTTGTATTAATATAAATATAGCTGTTAAAAAAAATAATTTAATATTGGAGTTATGAAGTGGAAAAGATGCTATTGAAATCAAGTATATTCTTACTATTATTCCTATTTTCAGGATGTGGTAATGCGTATTATAGTGTACCTGTTCAACCAGATGTTATAGAAGAAAATGAATATTTTAAAGCTACTTTAAAACCTACAAATCCATCTATGATTGCAGGGTACACGGCTTTTATTTTAGATATAAATAATCAAACAGATAAAGATTTAGAAATAGATTGGAATAAAACTTATTTTATACAAAATGGGCAAGTCAATGGTTCATTCATGTTTGATGGCATTATTTATAGAGATAGAAATCAGCCAAAATCTCCTGATATAATATTTTCAAAAAGTAATTTCTCAAAAACTATATATCCAAATAATTATGTTCAGTATGGAAATCATGGATGGATACACATGGGAACAGGACTAGGTCAACAAGGTATTTATCTAACTGTTAATATTGATAACAAAGAAATAAAGCAAAAAATTATTGTAAATGTAAAAGAAGGAAAAGAACAAACATCCAGGTGAGTGAATCTCCACTTTTTTGTAATAAGAACTCATATCGATAATCAAAGAATTTTAGATGTGTACGGGCTGAAGTGTTACGAAATGCCTTACATCCCAAGGGTGGAGCCAATGGCTTGCCTTTGGCAAAAGTGGGCTTGGGATGTAGCTATTTTCATGACAGCTCAGAGCGAAGGCAAGCCATCGCTTCCAGAGGACACAACAAACACCCCTATGAGCAAATCTCCATTTTTTAAAATTCCATAATCACTTTAGCATGTGAACACAAATAAATATTTCAAGCTGCCATATTTTTTAAATCACTTTCCTTTTTGCGATACAGTAAAAAATATATCTGAAGGAGCGAGTATGCAAAGTAGTAAAATTTTGGTGCAAAACACGGAAGTATCTATCAAGCAACATGATAAAGTTGATTTTATATCTTTGACGGATATTGCAAGAGCAAAAAATCCAGATGAGCCAAAAGATGTGGTTAAAAATTGGCTTAGGAGTAGAACAACTATAGAATTTTTAGGACTTTGGGAACATATTAACAATCCAAGTTTTAAAGGGGTCGAATTCGACACCTTTAAAAATGAAGCAGGTTTAAACAGTTTCACAATGTCGCCGACAAAATGGATAGAAAAAACATCCGCCATAGGCATTATCTCAAAAGCAGGAAGATATGGTGGGACTTACGCTCATAGAGATATAGCGTTTGAATTTGCTTCATGGATAAGTGCAGAGTTTAAACTATTTCTGATTAAAGAATTTCAAAGACTTAAAGAGGATGAAATACAAAACAAATCGCTTGAGTGGGATTTGAGCAGAAGTTTGTCTAAAATTAACTACAAAATTCATACAGATGCTATTAAAGAGCATTTAATTCCACATGCCATCGACAAACCAAAAGAGAATTTTGTTTACGCAAGTGAAGCAGACTTATTAAATGTTGCTTTATTTGGAGTCACTGCTAAAGAGTGGCGAGAAACGAATAAAGATAAAGATGGCAATGTGCGAGATTATGCAAGTGTAGAGCAACTGATTGTGCTTTCAAATCTTGAGAGTATCAATGCAGAACTCATCAAACAAGAGTTACCGCAAAATGAAAGATTAGTAAGATTAAATCAAACTGCCATTACGCAGATAAAATCACTCTTTAGTAATCCCTCTGTAAAAAAGTTAAGCGGTAAATGATTTTCTTCTCTTATAAAAGTGAAAGGGAACCCCACCCCATGAGTGAACTTCCACTTTTTTGGAATTAGAACTCATATCGATCATCAAGAATTTCAGGTGTGTACAGGCCGAAGTGTTACGAAAAGCCTTACATCCCAAGGGTGGAGCCAATGGCTTGCCTTTGGTAGAGAGGGCTTGGGATGTAGCTATTTTTATGACAGTCTAAAGCGAAGGCAAGTCATCGCTTCCAAAAACAATAAGACTTATTTAAGAGCTTTGCATATAGAATGGATCATCATAAGGGGGAAATTATGCATACACTCATCAATGGAATCCAAGTCTTTTTCAAGGGAGATCCAAATAATCAGCCTCTGGTCTTTATCCACGGGTTTCCGTTTGACTATACGCTTTGGGACGAAGTGATAGAACAATTAAAAGATGATTTTTACTGTATTAGTTACGATATACGAGGCTTTGGCGAGTCTGAAGTTGGTTATGGCCAGTATACGATGGAGAGCTATGTGGATGATCTTGAAGCTATTATCTCCGAGCTTGATCTGAGGCAAGTCATTTTGTGTGGTTTTTCTATGGGAGGCTATATTGCGCTTAGAGCGAACGAGCGGCTTCAAAACTTTAAGGCGCTTATATTAGCAAATACCACCACAACAAGTGATGATGACGAAGCAAAACTCAAGCGCGCAAAAGCGATGCATGATATTGACAAAGAGGGTGTCGAACCTTTTTTAGACAATTTTTTTACCGCGGCATTTACGGAAAATTATCGGCAAGAACAGCAAGAAAAGATCGCTCTTCTCAAAGAGAAGATTTTAGGTTTTGATCCTATAGGCATCAAAGGTGCGCTCTTAGCAATGATAAGTCGAACCGATACTACGCATAGTTTAGAGAACGCTCCACCAGCCTTACTTATCACAGCAAGTGATGATGCGATCATTGAAGCAAAAATCATGAAAGACCTAGCTTCTAAAATGGAAGATTCCCATTTTGTAGAACTCCAAGAGAGCGGACATGTGAGTATGTTGCAAAAGCCTCAAGAGTTTGCAGAGGCTATGCGGTCCTTTCTCATTATTTAGCGCACGTACATTCAGATAAATTGTTCTAATAATATTGTAAAAAAATGTGCATTCGTAGAGCTAGAATGTTCTTTAATGAAAAAGGATAGAGAGACTACAAAAGAGATCTCAAAGAGTTAAAAGTACAAAATATTGCAAGCCCTAAACATAGGTATTATCCTGCATAAAATAAACTCATGTAGAAAAATAAAACGACAATTTATAGCTATGAGTTTTTTTTAGCTTCAAGTATACTGCCATAAACAAGGAGACGGTATGATGAAAAAAATAGTTATGATATTTTTACTACTACTTCAACTGCAAGGGGATAATACGATGCGTATCTATGACATAAAGATGCAAACGATAGACAATGAGACGATCAGCCTCGAGCGCTATAGGGGTAAAGTACTCTTAATAGTTAATGTAGCGAGTAAATGTGGCTATACAAACCAGTATGCAGGGCTTCAAGAACTTTATAAGCGTTACAGCACACAAGGTTTTGAAGTGCTTGGGTTTCCGTGTAATCAGTTTTTAGAACAAGAGCCAGGAACACAAGAAGAGATCAAAAACTTCTGCTCTGTCAATTTTGGGGTGAGTTTTCCTCTTTTTGCAAAGATTGATGTTAATGGCAAAAACACACATCCACTCTACAAGTATTTCAAAAAAGAGGCATCGGGTGTTTTAGGAAGTGAAGCTATAAAATGGAACTTTACGAAGTTTTTGATCGATAAAAATGGGAAGGTTATCAAGCGCTATGCTCCAAGTACAAAACCCTCTTCGATCGAGCAAGATATTAAAGAGTTGCTTTGAGGGCTTGTATTTGTAAGCCCTCTTTATGTGTTTATGACATGATCTCTTCGATAGTGATGTAATCACCTACGCGACCTGTCATTGGCTCTACGTCTGTATTTACAGGAAGTGTTTTTCCACCTGGAGTCCAACCTGCTGGACACACCTCACCTGTTTTTTCTGCATGTTGCCATGCTTTTACTTGTCTCAAGAACTCATGCACATTTCTACCAACTGATGGTGCTTGTACCTCTTGAGCGACAACTGTTCCCTCTGGGTTGATAAGAAATCTTCCTCTAAGAGCGATCCCTTCCTCTTCGATCATTACACCAAAGGCACGACTCACTGTACCTGTAGGATCAGCACCGATAGTAAGTTTTAAGTCTTTTAATAAAGGCTCAGTCTCTACAAATCTTTTGTGTGAGAATTTTGTATCTGTTGAGATTGCTAAGATCTCAACACCAAGCTCTTGAAACTCATCATATTTTGCGTTCATAGCAGCGATCTCAGTTGGACATACAAAAGTAAAGTCTGCAGGATAAAAACAAACTACTGTCCATTTTCCTTTATAATCTTCACTCGAAACACTTTGATAGTGACCTGTTTTAGCGTTATACGCATCCATTTTAAACTCTGGGGCTTTTCTTAATACTAATGATGAACTCATACTTTTTTCCTTTTTATTTTTTTGATTTTCTTGATCTTGTTGTGAAACTGATGTTTCAACTTCTTTGATAGGTTTAGAACCTGTATCGCAAGCCATTTATGACTCCTTCTTTTGTTAAAGATGGCTGTAGTTTAACCTAAAGGAAAAAAATTATCCATAAGCTAAGATAAATAAAATTATTATCTAAGATTATTTTCAGTTCTTATGAAATGACAAAAGTTCACTACAATTCTTTATGAAAATCAACTAAAATCTTGGCAAAATGCAATGTTTTTGCAACTATTGATCAAAGTGAGTTATGGTAACAATATGAAAAAAGATATCTATGCAAAGATGCAAATTTTAAGTGATAGCGCCAAATACGATGTAAGCTGTAGTTCGAGTGGAAGCGATAGCAACTATAAAACAGGCGAGCTTGGTGCGACACACAATAGTGGTATTTGTCACACATTCTCAGCTGATGGGCGTTGTATTTCACTGCTCAAAGTATTGCTGACAAACTACTGTATCTACGACTGTGCCTATTGTGTCAATCGCTCAAGTAATAACATAGCTCGTGCGGCTTTTAGCCCGCGTGAACTTGCCGATATCACGATAAATTTTTATAAGCGCAACTACATCGAGGGGCTTTTTCTAAGCTCTGGAATCATTGAGAGTGAAAACCACACTATGGAGCTTATTTTGCGTGTGCTCAAGATCTTGCGCTATGAGCATAAGTTTAACGGTTACATCCATGTCAAGCTTATCCCTGGGAGTGATGAGGCGCTTATCGCTGAGGTGGTGCGCTTAGCTTCGCGGGTGAGCTCTAATATCGAGCTGCCAAGTGATAACTCTCTTAAACTTTTAGCGCCCAATAAAACAAAAGAGAAGGTGCTTCAACCTCTCAAAATTGCACGTGATCTGAGCCTTGAGCGGGATAACAAAGCGATTGGGATGAGTACACAGCTGATAGTGGGTGCGACTCCTGAGAGTGACTTTGATATACTCAAACTTAGCTCTGTGTTATATGACAAAGCGCTTTTAAAGCGGGTCTATTACTCCGCCTACATCCCAGTCAATGATGATAAAAACCTTCCTGCAATTCTTACAAAACCCCCACTTGTTCGCGAGCATAGACTCTATCAAGCCGATTGGCTTTTACGTTTTTATGGATTTTCTTACGATGAGATCCTTACATCCCAAGCTCCTAATCTCGATGAGGAACTTGATCCAAAAACGATGTGGGCACTGAGTAACCTGCACCTTTTTCCTATAGAGATCAACCGTGCGAGCAAAGAAGAGCTGATACGCATCCCTGGTATTGGAGTACGCGGTGCACATAAAATTCTTAAAGCGCGCCGTTTTAAAAAGCTGGGCTTTGATGATCTTAAAGCGCTCAAGATCTCCATCAAGCGTGCACAGTATTTTATCACCTGCGAGCGAGAGTTTCAGCGTGAGATCGCACTCTATCCTGAAAATATTCGCGCAGCACTTACAAAGCCTGAGCCAAAAAAACAGCCTAGCCTTTTTGATGTGAGTGGAATTACAGGTGAGCTATGATACTGCGCTATGATGGAACCTTTGAGGGGTTTTTGACACTCGTCTATAAGGTGTATCATCAAAAATACAAACCACAACTTATAGAGAAACCCTCACTACATCCCAAGCTCTTTGATGGGGCGATAGAGATAGAGTACGATGGATCAAAAAGCCAAAAAGTACTTGAAGCGATGCGACAAAAATGGAGTAAGCAAGATATCCAGAGGGTGATGCATATCTTTTTGTGCGATACAAAAGCGTTTGAACTCGATCTTTTAGCCTATATAAAACTTGGATTTAAAAATGCCAAAGAGCTCCAAAACATCAACCATCCCTCTGTTTTTTTTATCAACAACCTAGAAAAAGAGCTTTTTCGTCATTACCATAGATACAGCGGTTTTTTACGATTTGAGGAGCTTGAAGATGGCACGCTTTATGCCAAGATAGAATCAAAATTTTCACTCGTGTATCTTTTAGGACGCCACTTTAGCAAGCGTTTTAACAATCAAAACTATATTATCCATGATATCGATCGATCACTCGCTTTTGTCAAGATCGGTGATTCTATGGATGTACGCGAAGTTAGCGAGTTTGAAGAGCCTCTACGAAGTGCGAGTGAAGAGAAATTTCAGCATCTTTGGCAAACTTTTTTTGACTCGATCGCCATAGAGAGTAGGGCAAATGAGAAGCTTCAAAAGAGCCTCGTACCCCTTGTGTATCGAAAATATATGAGAGAGTTTGAATAATATATCAAGATATATTGATATATAAAAAGAATTGTGCTACTATTGTGCAATTTTTAAATAAAGGGTTTGTATGACTCTAGCAGTTTTCATTTTTGCTATTACTCTTGCACTTGTGATCTTTCAGCCTCGTGGACTACAGATCGGTACGAGTGCGATTTTGGGTGCGATTGCCGCACTTGTTTTGGGTGTGGTGAGCTTTGGGGATGTGATTACGGTAACAGAGATCGTCTGGGATGCCACACTAGCATTTATCGGGATCATCATCCTCTCTATGGTGCTCGATGAGATAGGCTTTTTTGAGTGGTGTGCGATCAAGATGGCAAAGCTCTCAAAAGGGAATGGGCATTTGATGTTTGTTTACGCGCTCTTGCTTGGCTCTTTTGTCGCGGCTCTTTTTGCAAACGATGGGGCTGCACTTATCCTCACGCCTATTTTGCTAGCAAAGATGAAGATATTAAAGCTCAATGCCAAAACTATCGTAGCGTTTTTACTCGCAGGTGGCTTTATGAGCGATGCGGCGTCTTTGCCGTTTGTGTTTTCAAACCTTACAAACATCGTTACAGCGAACTACTTTGATATTGGTTTTGTGGAATATCTGCAAAATATGATCGTTCCTTATATTGTGAGTACTCTCATCACTATTGCGTTTTTATGGCTTGTATTGCGCAAAGATATTCCAAAGAGTGTAGATATCACGCTGCTTAAAAATCCTGATGATGTTTTAAAGAGTAAAACGCTTTTTCTCTTTAGCTGGTTCTTTTTAGCGCTTTTATTGGCAGGGTATTTTATAGGTGATGCCTATGGCTTGCCTGTGAGTGTATTCGCTCTTGGTGGAGGACTTTTGTTTTTGGCCATTGCGAGCTATACAAAAAATGCGCGTGCGTGGTTGACAATAAAAACTGCACCGTGGCAAGTGGTGTGGTTTAGTATTGGGCTTTATATTGTGGTGTATGGGCTTAAAAATGCTGGATTGACCGATTATTTGGCTTCGGTATTAGTTGCACTCAATACGCAGGGTGATTTTGTAGCTATTGTGGGTACGGGTTTTATCGCGGCGTTTTTGAGTGCTATTATGAACAATATGCCAACGATTATGATCATGGATATCGCTCTTGTGGATGTAGGCAACTCTGCTTTGGTCTATGCAAATATCATCGGATGTAACCTCGGGCCAAAGATGACCCCTTTTGGAAGTTTGGCGACCCTTTTATGGTTGCATGTGCTCCTGCAAAAAGGGGTGAAGATAGGTTTTTGGGAATATTCAAAATTTGGACTTTTGGTGACACCACCGATTTTATTTGTGGTGCTTGTGGCACTTTATTTGGTAGCGTAGCGTTTGGAAGATATAGGCTAAAGTCTGTGTTACGAAGATGTAACACGGACTTTAGTCCGTAAGGTGTGAGAGAGATTTGGAAGATACAGGCTGAAGCCTGTGTTGCGAAAATGTAACACGGACTTTAGTCCGTAACAAAAACAGGAGAAAAGAATGAAAAAAGTATTAGTTTTATGTACAGGAAATTCGTGTAGAAGTATTATGGCTGAAGCCCTCATCAATGCAAAACTAAAGGGTGTCGAGGCAAAAAGTAGCGGTGTGCGTGCAAGTGGCAAGGTAAATCCAACAGCACAAAAGCTCTTAGAAGAAAAAGGGATCTGGAGAGAGCAATACCACTCAAAAACGCTTGATACCCTGATGGATGAAGATTTTGATCTGGTCGTGACCGTATGTGATCATGCCAATGAGACTTGCCCGATGTTCCCGCGTCCTGTTGCAAAACTTCATATCGGTTTTGAAGATCCATCGGGAAAAGAGGAGGCGGAGTATTATAAAACTTATGAAGAGTTAGAGACTATACTTTTGCCAAAAGTAAAAGAGGTGCTTGGTGTTTGATTGGCTCGATCAAGCGAGTGCTTGGTTTGTTTTTGATACTTTAGGTATTGCAAGTAAGAGCCATTTTGGTGTGGCATTACACTTTTTTATCTACGATACGATCAAAATACTCTTGTTACTTCTTAGTATCATCTATATTGTGACACTTCTACGAAGCTATTTTCCTGTTGAAAAAGCACGTGCCTTTATCAGTGGCAAGCATAAAGTGACAGGGCATATTTTAGCGGCTGTGTTTGGTGTGCTTACCCCTTTTTGTTCGTGTAGTGCGATTCCACTCTTTTTAGGATTTTTACAAGCGCGTATCCCTTTGGGTGTGACCTTTAGTTATCTGATCTCGGCACCGCTGAGTGATGCGGTGGTGATAACACTTTTACTCTCACTCTTTGGCTGGAAGATAGCACTTTTATATGTGGGAATAGGGCTTCTCATAGCTGTAGTTGCAGGGCTGATTATTGGTGCGATGGATCTCGAATCTGAGGTGCTCATTGAGGTGAAACCACTGGATGATGTAGACTATGAAGAGCAAGAACTTCTCTTCAAACATAGACTTCATGAAGCGTGGGAGTACACACTTGATATCTTGAAGAAGATATACTTCTATGTTTTTATCGGGGTAGGGATAGGTGCTTTTATCCATGGTTATGTGCCTGCTGAGTTTATTAGCAAATATGCAGGTGGCGATGCGTGGTATGCTCCTCTTGTTGCCGTTGTAATGGGAATACCGATGTATAGCAATGCAGCGGGGATCTTGCCACTTGTAGAGGTTTTGACCGATAAAGGGATGCTTATGGGAACCGCTTTGAGTTTTATGATGGCGGTGGTGGCACTGAGCTTACCTGAAGCGCTTATTTTAAAACGTGTGCTATCATTGAAGCTTATTGGGATATTTTTTGGTGTTGTAGGTTTTGCGATACTTCTTGCGGGGTATCTCTTTAATGCAATTTTATAAAGTATTTTTATGCGAATATGGATTTTTCTTTGTATTGTCACTGTTTTTTTATTTGCAGAATCAAAAGAGAAACTCTTTGCATCGTATCTGTATGAGTGCCGGCATGAAAGTGCGAATGCATGTACGGAAGTTGGTTTTATGTACGATAAGGCGATTGGAGTACCAAAAGATGATTACTTAGCAATAGAGTATTATCAAAAAGGGTGTACTCTAGGAGATCAAAGAGGATGTGTTAATGTGGGAGTTATGTGGGAAAAAGAGCAAGCAGGGCGAACAAGAGATAAGCAGGCAATCATGCAACTTTTTGATACTGCATGTCAAAAAGCTTATGGGCATGGTTGTTACTTTTTAGCGATAAGCTATGAGCAAGGCAGGCTTACTAAAAAAGACATAAAGCAAGCGTACCGTTATTATAACCTTGCGTGTGCTTTAGAAGTAAAAGAAGCCTGTAAACATTTAAAATAAGGATAAAAAATGAAACTAGAAGTCTTAGGCACGGGATGTGCAAAGTGTAAAACATTAGAAGAGGTGGCAAAAGAGGCAGTCGCAAAATTTGGTGGTTTTCATGAGGTGAAAAAAGTGGATGATATCATGGATATCATGAACTATGGGGTGATGAGCACACCTGCACTTGCAATAGATGGCAAAGTGGTAAGTAGCGGAAAAGTGCTGAGTGTCGATGATGTACTCGAATATATGCAGGGTGCTCACTCGTAATGGAGAGCTACTTTTTAGATCTTTTAGAGTCTACGAACTTTTTTTGGCTCTTTTTAGGAGCTCTAGGAGCTGGCGCGCTCACTTCACTTGCTCCTTGCTCACTTTTGAGTGTGCCCCTTTTAGTTGGAAGTGCTGTGGGACTGAGTAAGGATGTAGATGAGCAAAATAGGGCACGTTTTACTCTGATATTTTCGAGCTTTTTTGCTTTTGGAGTGATGATAAGTTTCTCTATTTTGGCATATCTGGTAGCAAAACTAGGGCTCTTTTTCTCTATCGCTCCTACTTGGGCATATTTTTTAGCAGCAATTTTAGCAATACTCTTTGGGCTTTATTCTTTAGGTTATTTGGGTGAAGTTGATAAAACAAAGATGTTTGCAACACTTCTTAAACTTAAGTTTGTAGGGGTGTTTTTGGTTGGGATAATCTTTGGACTTGTGAGTACTCCATGTGCCTCAGCTCCTTTGGTCGCTATTATCTCTTTGGCTTCGAGTTTGGGGAGTGTGGAAGCGTATATCCTTGTACTTGTATTCGCTTTTGGGCATTCGCTTTTATTACTTATTGCGGGGGCTTCGGTTGGTTTTACTCAAAAAGTAGTTGGCAATAAATTTATCGCTACATTTTCTTCGTATATGACCAAGTTTTTTGCGGTGGTGCTTTTAGCTGTAGGTGCTTATCTATTATATCAAGGATGGTTAGGATTATGAAAAAAATTATACTGAGTTTTTTGGTGGCATTGAGTGCATATGCTAGTGAAGTAGGCTATGAAGCTATTATGGCAAAAGTTGGCAAAGAAGCGATGGTACTTGAGATCGGTGCGAGCACGTGTAGAGCATGTCAAAAGATGAAAATGATCATAGCTGATGCCAAACAAAGCGACCCAAAACTCCCTGTGTATATTGTAGATGTACGTGAAAATAGAGAAGTGGCGCAAAAGTTTAAAATCCAGATGATCCCTACACAAGTGGTACTTGATGCAGCGGGCAATGAAGTAGATCGCCATATTGGTGGAATCTCGCAAGAGGAGCTTTTGGCGTTTGTACGCAAAGCTCAAGGAAAATAAGATGAAAATATTTTTTCTTCCTCTTTTGTTTGCATGTACTCTGTTTGCTTCTGAACTTAAGTCTCTAAATTTGGATCAGTATCTACTCGATTTTGACCTTCAAGAACGTACAAGTATGAAGATCAAGTCAGTTGAAATGCTCAATATGGTGGAGGAGGGTAAAGCGATAGTAGTAGATATCCGTTTTGCAGAAGAATATGCATCGTGGCATATGCCATTCACGGTCAATATACCGCTTCATGAACTTCCAAAACGCTTAGATGAACTACCAAAAGATAAGCTTATCATTACAGCTTGTCCCCATAATGATCGAGCAAACCTTGCAAGAATCTACTTGATAACAAAAGGTTACAATGCAAGGTATCTTAATGATGGACTCTTAAAAGTAGCTGATTATCTGCGTGGTGATAACGCTGTAGAGTTTCAAGAAGAGCTAAAGAAACTACAAAAGTGAGATCTCTTTTCCTATCATTTTTCCTTCTTTTTTTCTTGAACGGATGTGATATTCAAGGGAAAAAAAGTATCCATCAGATAGATATTAAGAGTGTCAAGCAAAAAATAGGTAAAGAGGCAATGGTGCTAGAGATTGGCTCAAGTTCTTGTGCTACATGTATCAAGATGAAAAAACTCATTGAAAAGATGAAAGCCAAAGAGAGTACACTCCCTATCTACATCGTAGATGTGTATGATGATATGAGTATTTTCTCTTTTTTTAACTTGAAGATGATCCCTACACAGATTGTTTTGAACAAAGAGGGCAAAGAGCTTTACAGATCTATGGGTGAACGTACAGAAGCAGAATTTTTGGAATTTGTCTCACATGCACAAGGAAAAAAATAGATGAAAATTTTACTTTTAGAAGATGACCAAATGCTCGCTGAGACAATACAAGAGGAGCTAGAAGAGAATAACTATGAATGTATCATTGCCCGTACGAGTGCAGATGCTCTTGATAGAAGCTATGAGCAAAAATTTGATCTTTATCTTTTAGACATTAATGTACCAGGGATAAAAGGGACTACACTCTTAAAAGAGCTTCGTACTTCAGGCGATAATACACCTGCAATATTTATTACATCCCAAGGGGAAGAATCTTCAGTCTTAGAAGGGTATCAAAGTGGCGCGGATGATTATATACGCAAGCCTTTTACTTTAGCTGAGATGCTTGTGCGTATAAAAGCCTTGTTGCGGCGTGTATATGGAGATATAGAGGGTGTCTTTGAGATTGGAAAAGGGATACTTTTTCATCTTCATTCTCTTGAGTTGAGTGTGGATGGGGAGATACAGCATCTTCCTAAGTTGGAGAGAGTTTTGCTCGCTTTTTTTTGTAAAAATCGTGGCAGGGTTCTCTCAAAAGATGAGATCATCCAAGAGGTATGGGCAGATCGTTACCCAAGTGATACGGTGATCCGTGTCCATATAAAAAATATCAAAAAACTCATTGGTGCAGAGTATATAAAAAATATCAAAGGGATAGGGTATCGATTTGAAAAGTTATGAAAAAAAAGCTCTCATCAAATTTATGCTTATCTATATGGTTTCTACTTTTATTTTAGAGTTGGGAGTCGCTACACTTTACTTTTTTGAACAGCGAACACATATTGTACGAGAGCTTCAAGATGAGATGATAGCATACACTTCACTTTCTCGAGATGGTAATGCAATTGAGCATTTTGAAGAGTACTCTATAGATATAGAACCAGCAAGACGTCATCAGTACCCTAAATTTTATGAAGATAAAAAAAGCTTCGTGAGTGTTTCTTGTGCGAGTAAATTTTACCCAGAAAAAGTTTTTATCGTAACTGCTGAGAAATCTTTAATAGAGCATAAAATAAACGAACTTTTAAAAAAAGTTGCTTTCTTGATGTTTATTGGATTTGTACTTTTTTTCGGTGTTTCATACTATTTAGCACGTCTCTCTATTCGTCCTATCACACAAGCGGGAAAAATGATAGATACTGTAGTAGAAGATATAGTACATGATCTCAATGCTCCTATGACCTCAATTGCTATGAACTGTGAGAGTTTAGAAACAAATTTACAGGATGAGAAGAATATAAAAAAAGTGCATAGAATTCAAAGCTCTAACAAAACGATACGCTTTTTATATAACAACTTGCAACTTTTACTCGATAAGCCAATGCCATTAAACTCTGAGAACGTTGATGTAGCTGATATTTTAAATAAGCGTATTGAGTTTTTAGCACAACTGCATCCTGAAGCTGCGTTTGAGATCTCACTTGAGCCTTTTGAATTTTTCACAGATAAATATGCCCTTGAGAGAGTTATAGATAATATCCTTACAAACTCTATAAAATATTCACAGCCCCATCCATTGATAAAGATCAGATCTCAAGAGAGAAGTGTCATTATAGAAGATAACGGAATAGGGATCAAAGATTGTTCGAAGATCTTTGAGCGTCACTATAGAGAGATTCAAGGTGCAAACTGTAGCGGTGGACTTGGACTTGGACTCTCTATTGTAAAAAAACTGTGTACACAGATGGATATTACTATAGAATTACATAGTGAGTATAAAAAAGGGAGTAGTTTTAAACTTACTTTTCCAGCGAATAAAGTAGGAATAAACAATTAATGAACACTTTACTCTTATAATATTTTTTCATTTCGTTACTCCCTTACGTTTATGCATCTCTTTGGGGATGTGTAGATACTTCAATAAAAAAATAAAGGTTAAATTATGAAAAAATATCTGATTCACTCACTTTTATGTGCACTGGCTTTTGGTGCTGAGTATACCTTGGATCCACAAAAAGTCGATGATGGTCTGTGGTGTGTTTATGGAGATCTTAATCCTCCAACAAAAGAGAACAAAGGTTTTGTAAGCAATGTGTGCTGGGTAGAAAATGGTGAGAGTTTGACTTTACTCGATGCAGGTCCGACCACTGTTTTTGCCAAAGAGTTAGAGCGTGCCATTGCGACAACGACAAAAAAGAAGATAGAGCATGTTGTTCTTACAAACTATCATGATGATAGGATCTTAGCTGCGAGCTATTTTCAATCGCAGGGAGCAAAAACGTTAGCGCATAAAAATATGATCTCAGGTATTCAAGAGAACCCTCAAAAATATGAGCGACTTGTAGCACTTCTTACAAAAGAGCAATATGCAGGTACAAAGTTACCTCAAATAGATATCACTTTTGAGACAGAGAGTTTTGAGCTTGGCTCAATTGTTGTGCATAAACTCTCAGATGTTGCGGAGACAGCAAGTGACATAGTGGTTTATATGCCAGAACAAAAGGCGATCTTTGCAGGGAATATACTTTTTGGAGAAAGAGCACTCAATTATGATAAAGACAGTAATCTCAATGGTTGGCTTGAGGCTTTAGAAAAAATGGAGGCTATGGATATTAAATATTATATCCCAGGGCATGGAACAAAAGTGGATGATTCTAGCTTTAAAATAACACAAAACTATTTAACAACCCTCTATACACAAACAAAAGTGGCGTATGAAGATGGGATAGAACTCGAAGAGATCTCTAGTGCAGTTGCAATGGATGAGTTTTCCTCTTTACTTAACTACAAGCAACGCCATATGCTTAACCTCTATAATCTTTATCAAGATTTTGAATTTGAGATCGTAGAGTAGCTTCTGAACATTTAGTGAACTCTTCTTGTTTATACTCTTTGTAAATTATTTACAAAGGGTTTTATTATGAAACGAAGAAATTTTCTTATTTTTGGAGCAGCATCTTTTGCCGCAAGTGCTTTAGCAAAGCCTCTCTCTCAAACAAACTATTGCGCATCTACTTGGTACCTTCCAACATTCGTAGCCGATACACCTAATAATATCACTTTAAAAGTCAGAGACACAGACAGTGCACTTGGGCGCTATAACGATACTGACTGTACAAAAACAATCTCACTAGAAGATGTCGTAAAGCTTCATGGGCATCTTTGTGATGGTTTAGTCTTTTCTTACTTACAAATCGCCGTAGCGCTTCAAAAACTTTTTCCAGATGGGATAATTGATAGAACAGATCTCAGAGGTGCATGTAAAAATAGCCCATGTATGGTTGATACCTTGGCATATCTCACAGGTGCACGCATCAATTTTAAAACACTACGCATAGATTCTACTCTAGGCGCATCTCACATTATCCAAAGAATCTCAACAAATGAAGCATATCAAGTAAAGCTAGCAGCAGGTTATTTTCCAAAAGATCTCGCAAAGCTAGAATCTCAAATCCGCTCAAAAGTTGCTAAAGGAGAGGATGTGACACCTCAGGAGATCGATAGAGTCGAGCAGCTTGCAAATAGTTTTATCAAGGTAATGCTCACAACACCTCTTGATAGATTAGTGAGTGTAAAAAAACTTGCAAGCTATACCTTTGAGCCAGTGCAGAGTGTAGATGTTTTTGGCAAAAGAGGAGATGTCGTAAACAAGCACATATCTAAATCTAAATAGCTAATGTAAATAATTAATGAACAGTTAATGAACACTGATAAGTTAATATTATATTACCTTTAGAAAATAAAGGTTAAAAAAAAGGAGTTTAGATGAGAAAAACTGTGCTTTGTGTATCTGCCCTTGTTTTAGGAACGATAAGCATGGGGGGATTGCATGCGAGTTCTGTCAAGGGAACACTTTATGAATCACCTGATGCAAAGGAGATCATCAAAAAAGATAGCTTGCCTGCAGCTACCAAGTTTACAATGCCAAAAGGCTGTGTTACTAAGAATCCAAAAGATATCCATTTAGGAAAGATCTTATTTAATGATTTTGGAAATAAAAATCATAAGTTTAAAGAGTTTCCTAATAAAAAATCATTTGGAAATTGTGTAGCTTGCCATAATATTGAACAAGCGGATGGACATGGAAATATCGGTCCAGACTTGACACAATATAGACAAAACTTTGTTGCAAGTGGAGCAAGAGATCATCAGTGGATTTTTCAAAAAATTGCTGATCCAAGAATTGATAATGAGCATACGCTTATGACTATCAATAAAACGAACAATCTTTTAAATGATAAAGAGATCTGTCAAATCATCTCTTATATAGTGGCTGATAAGTAGAGAGATATGAATCGTCGATTATTTTGTAAAGTTATATCTGTACTAGCGCTTTTTTCATTTGGGCGAAACGCTTTTGCTGCAGAAACACTAGGCAAAAAAGAGATGGACGAACTGCTCTTTGTGTATACAGATAAAAAACCTTACCAGAAAAAGTTCGTCTCAATTGACGCACCAAATATAGCTGAAAATGGCTTGGTTGTACCGATGAAAATTTTTGTCAATATAAAAAAAGATGACCCTCTTTTTCCTAAAAAGCTACATTTGATTGCTTCAAAAAATCCATTTAAAAAGATTTGTAGCATTACATTTTCTAAGCGTAATGGACGTGCTTTTTTTGCGACACGTGTGAAACTAGCACGAAGTCAAGATGTGATTGCACTCGTAGAGCTTGGCGATGGTAGCTTTGTATACGATACAAAGTTTGTCAAAGTCACTATCGGCGGATGTGGGTAGAGAAGGATAAAAGATGTCACTTAATATATTGATCAAAACAAGACCTAGAGCGTTTACTTTGCAAGAAGAGATAGAGGTGAGTGCTATTTTTGAACACCCTATGAAATCGGGTATGGGCAAAGATGAAAATGGAGATTCTATAGCACCACACTATATAGACAGAGCGTGGGTTTATTACGATGATGAACTTATAAACGAGCTTGAGATGACAGGTGGTATGAGTTCTAATCCATTGATTACTTTTTTATTGGTGATCGATAAGCACGAGGCTCCACTCCGTATAAAGTGGAGAGATAATTTAGGCAACACAAATGAAAAAACAATTGCCTTAGAGGCAAAATAAAGGATGAATATGAAAAGACTATTGCTAAGTGCATTGCTTGCGAGCTCTATGAGTCTGTATGCAGCGGATTCAATGAGTGAGGCTGACAAAGCGCTTTACTCAACCGAAGATAATCCAGGAGAGATCTTTATGATGAGTGGAGAAGAGAGTTTTGATACCTTGGGTGGTTCTCTTGAAGAATTTGCTTCTTTTTTAGGAGTGCAGGAGAGTAAGCTCGCACAAACAATCGCTACTTTTCCACGCTATGTAGAGAAGCTAAAGAATGTTGTATCTCTTGATCAGGCGATTCAAGGCTATTTTTCTCTCAAAGGTGCGAAAGCTCCAAAACTCAAAAGTGATGATATGGCAAACATAACGCTTTATTTGCGTGCAGAAGCAAATGAGTTACCTGTAAATGTAGATCTCACAGATAAACGTGTTCGTGCTTATGTTGATTATGGAGAAGATCTTTATAAAACAAGACGTGGAAAACGTGGTTTGGCTTGTTACTCATGCCATAGCCCTGAGATGGTAGGGACGAGACTTCGTATGCAGGTTTTACCTGATCCAGCAGCTTCGGATGTAAAAGCAGGAGCGACCTGGCCAGGGTATAGAATGGTGCAGTCTCGCGTGGTGACACTTCAAACACGTATGCAACAATGTATGAAAAACTCTGCACAGGCTCTTATTCCACACGGGAGTGAAGAGATGGTGGCGCTCGAAGCATATGTGACTTCGATTGTCAATGGTGAATCGATAGCGGTTCCTGGTTTGAAACGATAAAATTAAAGGATAACAAATGACAAAAAAATACTTACTTTCAATGGTAGCAATTACCGCGCTTAGTATATCTGCAATGGGTGCAGAAAATTCGGTTGAACAAAAGAAGTCTGAGAACTCATTTTTGGATGATCTCTCTATTGATGGATTTATTCGTTATAGAATCCAACAGTTTGATGGTTGGAATCAAAAAGCGTATGGTGAGAATGGATCTCAAGTATTAACAGATAAAGGTTTTACATCTAAAACAGATGATACAGCATCACTTATCCAGTTAGTTGCGGGTGTGACGTATACGCCTACAAATGATATAACAGTGAAGTTTAATATGAAAGATTCACGAACGCATGGATGGTCTTTATCTCAAGAAAATCCTGGAAATAAAAATACTCCAGGCAAAGATCTATGGGAAAAAGATGAGGGTTATGTAATGAACTCTCAAGAGGAGTATTATGAGGTTAATGATGCTTTTGTAGAGGTGAAAAATCTTTTCACAGATGGTCTTACCGCAAAAGTTGGGCGTCAGTCTATCCGCTTTGGGGATAACCGTATTTTTGGACCTGGAGAAAATGGAAATACCGGAAGATGGCGCTGGGATGCTGCAAAGTTTGACTACAAATGGGACAAAAACTTTGTAAGTATTTGGTATGGTGGAACAAAGGTTCATAATCCTGAAACATCAAGTTTTCCAGATGACCATGAGTATAGAGGTATAGGTTTTTATAGTCATTTTCAAACAACAAAAACAGGTGCTGTAGAACCATTTTATGCAAGCAGAAAAAGTACATCAGAGCTTTTTAGTGGGAAAGACGGTGTGAAGGGCAAGCGAGATAACTTTTGGGTTGGTGCTCGTGTCTATGATAAGGATGTATTTAATTTCTATTATGATGTAACCTATGCTCATATGGGTGGAGAACAAGCAAATGTTGATACAGATGCTTTTGGGTATGCAGCAACAATAGGGTATAAGTTTAAATCGATCCCTTCAAAACCTATGTTTGATTATTCTCGTATTTATGCAAGTGGTGAAAAAGGTGGTTTGAGTGATGGTGAACAAAGTAAATTTGATTTTGCTTATGGTTCTAATGATAGAGTGTTTGGTTGGATGAATATTGTTTCATGGAGCAATATTATTGATGATGAATTTAAAGTGACTTTTAAACCAACAGACAAGTTAAAAATAGCAGTAGATCATCACTTTTATAAGCTTGCAGAGGCTGAGCAAGGGATGACTGCACTTGGTAAGATTGGAGCTGGCGGTGCAAACTTAGGCGCTGATGATGTTGGACAGGAGTCTAATATAGAGATTGTCTATAAGTACAGAAAAGATCTTGTTTTTAAAGCGTGGGCAGCGTATTTTACACCAGGCGATGCTATTAAAAACGATACAAAAAAAGGTGATACAAATAACGCTTCTTGGGTGGCACTTCAAGCGCAGTATTACTTTAACACAAAATTATAGGAGGTTTTTATGAGTTTACTAAAAATTCTCTTTGTTCTTTTGACCCCTTTGCTCCTTTTTGGAGCAAAACCTGATTTTCTCGTCAACGCAGAATGGCTAGAGGAGCATATAGAAGATCCAAAAACTGTGATCTTAGAGGTGCGCTACTACCCACATCGCTACTATACAGTAGGACATATAGAGGGTGCTATGCAAGTACAAAGGTTTAAAGATCTTGGTGCGAACAATGAGATCCCAACGATGCGTTTTCCTAAAAAAGAAGCATTTGAAAAAACACTTCGTTCATGGGGTGTAGATAATGACTCTATGGTCGTGCTCTATGATGATTCTCGTAGTGCACTTGCATCGCGTGTCTATTTTTTACTCGATCTTTTTGGCTTTGATATGAGTCGCGTGAAAATACTCGATGGCGGTAATATGGAGTGGCAAGTGTTTAATGAGATGGTCAAAGAAAAATCAACTCCAAAACAGGGTAATGTTACTCTTAAAAAAGCAAACAATGCACTTTTGGCTGAGTGGACTGAGATATATGAAAAGGTTGTGGCAGAGCGTGATTCTGAGTCTGTTTTGATAGATAGTCGTCCCCACACTCACTATACAGGTGAGGAGATCAAGCACTCTATTCAAGGTGGGCATATCCCTGGGGCTATCAATGTTGTGAGTCTTGATGGTACACAAAGTGGCGGTTCGAGCAAATGGCAGAGTATGAAAGATATAGCGAAGCTTTATGAGAAAGTTCCAAAAAATAAAACTATCTATCTTTATTGTCATGATGGCTTTAGAATGACACTAGGATACATGCAACTCAAAGCACTAGGTTATAAAAATGTCAAACTTTATAACGGCGGTTGGGGTGACTGGGGTATGAACCTCTCTCTTCCAGTTGTTCAAGGTACTAAACCTTACGACTCGGCTTTTGAACTTTAATTTTTTTCTTTTCCCCTTTTTTCGCACCGATAGACCTATCGGTGCACTCTATCAATAATAAGTGAGTAATCAATGAATCAAAGATGTTTTATAAAAAACTCTGTGTTAACAACTTTGTGTTTTCCCTTTTTCCTTTCAAGTCTTTGTGCAGATAGCTCTTTTGAGATTTACGCTAAAGCCCATCTTTCAGTTGATAATATTGACAATAAAACAAATCGTATGCATACAATAGCGAGTAATGCTTCACGTCTTGGAGTAAGAGCTTCCTATGAAATACAAAAGAGTTTGTATGCGATTGCACAGCTAGAGATGGGTGTTGATCTCTCAGGTAGAGGGAGCAATGATGATGGAAATGGTGGAGATTTTAATAACAAAAAACCGACAAATGGACTTTTGACAAGTGCAAGAGATTCGTATGTTGGAATTCAAAGTGATTTTGGTACGCTGATAGCCGGAAATATTGCTGGACAAAATCAGTGGATATATGATTATAATCTTTTTGCTGATCAGGTGGGTGACTTGGGAAATCTCTTAGGAGCCGCAGGAGTAGGTCCTGATCGTTCTCGTGGATCTATGGCGTACATCTCACCTGTATTTGAATCTTTACAAGGCAGGGTTGTTTATAAAGCACCAAGCAGTAATGAGGGGAGTGAAGATCTAAGCGCTCTTATCGCAAAGCTAGATTACACCCCTATAGAAGAGCTCAAAGCCTCACTCAGTTATATAAGAGTAGATCTTGATAGCAGCGATACTCAAAGAAAAAATCCAAGCCAGATTACACTTAATAGTAGTTATATAACCAAGGAGTTTTCCGTTGGTGGTGGATATGCTTTTATGAAAAGTCCTGCCTATGATACAAAAGAGCGTTCTCTTTGGTATTTAGGCGGAAGCATAAGACTTTTAGATGCGACTACACTCAAAGCACATTATGTCAGCTTGCGTGATGAAGAAAGAGGAAGTGATGCTTCAACATTAGCGGTTGGAGTAGATTATGATTTGGCAAAGCAGGTGAGACTTTATTTTGCAGGGAGCACTACAAAAAATGGTTCGCAGGTTTATTATTCAACTAATAATTGGGGACATGGACAAAGTAATCTAGGGATTGGAGATCAAGGGGCTGATCCAATTGCAGTCTCTTTTGGCTTTATATATGATTTTGAAAAAAAGATCTCTTATGAAGAGTAGATTTTTTACATTTATTTCACACATCAAGGTTAAACTGATAAGTGAAAATTACATAGAACAAAGGACAAACAATGCAGAGAAGAGAATTTTTTAGAACCTTGGGTGTTGTTGCAGCTGCAACGGCAGTTTTGCCAAGTATCAGTTTTGCCGCAGAGGGTAAAAAACATGCTGCATTTTCTTATGAAGATGCTATCAAAACAATTACTGGATCAAAGGGTGTACAAAACTCTTCTAAAGTGATTTTAAAAGTACCTGAAATTGCAGAAAATGGTGCAGTTGTACCTGTAAGTGTTGAGGTGGATTCTCCAATGACACAAAAAGATCATGTCAAAGCTATCCATATTTTTGCGACAAAGAATAATAATTCACGTTGTCTTGCAGTGCATCTGACACCTGCAAATGGAAAAGCTATGGTGTCTACGCGTATCAAACTTGGTAAAACACAAGATGTGGCTGCGATAGTGGAGATGAGTGATGGAAGCTTTTTGGGTGCAAGTCAAAGTGTGAAAGTAACTATTGGCGGTTGTGGTTGATCTGATTTTTAAACTCTAAAACATTAAAAATAAAAAAGGATAAAAAATGGCAAAAATTAAAGCGTTGATTAAAACAAAACCAAAAAAATATAAAGATGGCGATATTATCGATGTAAGTTTGATGGTGATGCACCCAATGGAAACAGGGATGCGTAAAGATAAAAAAACAAAAGAGTTGATCCCTGCGAACTATATAAGCAGTGTTACCTTTATATATAATGGCAAAACGATCACTACTATGAATGTCTGGGAATCTGTTTCAACAAATCCAGTTTTTAAAACAAATATGAGAGTTAACGGTGCAGGGGAGTTTAAAGCGATTTTTACTGAAAACTCAGGTACATCTCACGAAAAAACAATCAAAATTAAGCCAAAAGCGTAGTTTAGTGGGTTCTTCCCCACTAGGCTTTTAATCCTCTTTCGTAAAGTTCTTCCATACAAAATATCTATTGAGCCCATAGATTGTTAGGGCACTTACTCCAGCTACAACCAATATTATGAGTGTTATTTCTGTATCCATGGGAAAACTATAGCACAAATATATTCATATATCAAGATATATTGATATAATATAGTTTTTTTGAAGATTCTGATAGGATATAATGATGAAAAAAAAGGATCTACATGCAGAAATGTGAAGATTTGGTACCTGGAGAAGTTTTAAATGCCATGCGTGAAGAGTGGCCTCTTTTTAAAGCTGATCTCTATGGAGATCCTCTACTGTGTGTAAAATTTTCAAGACGTCTTATGTGTGCAATTAGGCATCTTCCACTCCGATTAAGCCTAAAAACAACAAACGATACAGATAAAGCGATTGAAGCTGGAGCAAGAAAAGATCCTACCCTCTTTGTTAATAATAATCTCTTTATAGAAGGATTGGTCACTGCTGAGAGAATAACGGTAGAATTTACAAAACTATTAAAACAGACTAACTCATAAAAAGTAATGCAAGTTTATGAGAAAAAGTATGTGCACTATTTTTAAATTACAAGAGAAAGAAAAATATGGAAAAAAGTAAAAAACAAACTTTACAAAAAGTGATCTTGCTCAATATCGTTTTGGTTATAGCCGAGATTGGTGCTGGAATTTTCAGTGGTTCTATGGCACTTATTGCCGATGCATTTCATAACCTTGGGGATGTACTAGCCCTCTTCATCTCTCTGGTTGCGATTATTTTTGGAGCAAAAGAGGTCTCTTCTAAGATGACCTTTGGCTACATCAAAGCGGAGATGATGGCGGCATTTGTGAACTCGCTCTTTTTAGTGATTACGATGCTCTTTATCCTTTTTGAGTCACTCACAAGACTTTATGAGCCACATCCCATCGATGCACCGATCGTGATCATCGCTTCGCTGCTAGCACTTTTTGTCAATGGATACAGCACTTATCTTTTGCGACACAATGGGGTAGAACATCACCATCATCACGATCACGAAGATCACCACCACGAGCATGAAGATCTCAATATGCGCTCAGCCTATCTACATATGCTCGGTGATGCTGTGATCTCTTTAAGTGTTGCAATTGGTGGGGTGTTGATCTACTTTTTTGGGATCATCTCGATCGATACGATCTTATCGATCCTTTTTAGTATCTATATCATCAAAGAGACCTTTCCACTTTTAAAAAGATCTTTTTTTGCTTTGATGGATTCGAGTGGTGGCGTGGATGTAGAGGCTATTGAGACTATACTTTTGCAAAAAGAGATGGTAAGTTCCGTACACGATCTTCACATCTATACTCCAAGCTCAAAGGGGATCTATGGAAGCGTACATCTTGTGCTTTGTGATAATTTCTCACTTGTAGAGATCGAAGGGCTGTTAGAAGAGATAAGAGCTGATCTTGCCAAGATCGGGATCAAGCACTTTATTATGCAGCCTGAGACACAAAAATATTTAGATGCAAAGCAAGGTTGCAAGAGCCATTAGGGAGCTTTGAGCTTTCTAAGAGAAGTTTTGTTACAATCGCCCTTTACTACAAAGGTCTTATTTGCGTCAAACATATTATGGTGATAGAGAGAAGTGCTACAAGTGTTATAGACCCAAAAGCTCGTGCATGTGCTCCTACATCCAAAGCGTAGAGACCAAGACAAAATTTGTGGTGCTTATGCACCCAAAAGAGTTTAAAAAGGTCAAAAATAATACAGGACATTTCACCCACCAAAGCCTGCCAAACTCTGAACTTTTTATCGGTGTTGATTTTTCACAGCATAAGCGTATCAATGAGATCATCAAAGAGTACCAAAGCTTTATCCTCTTTCCCTCCAAAGAGGCTCTCAACCTTACATCCCAAGACCCAAAAGAGCTTTTTAGCAAAGAGAAAAAACAGGCGATCTTTGTGATCGATTCGACCTGGGCTTGTACAAAAAAGATGTTTCATGAGAGTGTGAATCTCCAAAGACTCCCCCATATAAGCTTTGAGACCAAGCGAACTTCAGAATATAGCATCAAAGAGCAACCCCAAGAGAACTATCTCTCCACGATAGAATCTGTGCATGAGATACTTTCACTTTTAGGTGCTTGGGATGTAGAAGTGTTTGAAGAGGGGAGTTTGCGAGGGTTTTTAGAGCCCTTTTATCAGATGATAGCGTACCAGCAAAAGCTGATACAAAACCCTCAGAGTAATGCTGTGCGCTTTAAAAGGCGCCCAACTATTTGACTTTAAGCTCTTTTGCCCAATCTTCCATCACCTCTTGAAGTTTATCAACAGGTGCTTCCATAAATTCGACAACAAAAGAGTTTTCAAGCTCTGCAACTGCTATAGAGCGAGGACGCACAGCTAAGATCTTTGTATTAGGGATCGCAGCACCAAAACAAAAGACGATATTTTTTGCGTCTTTGATCTGGGCGTTGATCTCGCCTCCAAGTGCTTGTGTGTGGCTGTAGTGATCAAAAATAGAGATAAACCTCGCAATAGGATGTGCTTCGATCTTATTTTGAAAATATTCAATGATCCCATCAACATCTTTTTGTGCGATCTCATTTTTCTCTAACTCTAATGTGTAAACTGGATATTTTTCCATCAAGATGGTTTTTTTCATTTCTTTTCCTTATATATTTTATAATATGACATAATTATATTTATATAATGAACATATGTCAAGTAATTATTTGTTAAACATTACAGATCCAAGACGGATCATAGTGGCACCACACTCGATAGCTAGCTCAAAATCTCCACTCATTCCCATAGAACAGATCGTTGCTCCTTGAAGCTGTTGAAAGATTTTATGTGTGGTGAGAAAACTCTCTTTGATGATAGCTTGATCCTCTGTATGCGCTCCAATGCTCATCACCCCTTTGAGATGGATATTTGGGCACTCTTTTTGGATCTGTGCATAGGTGGTGAGTGCATCTTCTGGCATCACACCGTGCTTGCTTTCTTCTTTGGCAGAGTTGATCTGCAAGAGAGCATCTAGAGTCATCTCTTTTACTTCGAGACGTTTTTGTATCTCATGAGCGAGTTCGAGTGAATCGAGTCCATGAAAAAGAGCAGGGCGAAGATCAAGGAGCTTATTGATCTTGTTTTTTTGAAGATTTCCAACAAAGTGCCACTCTAGAGGAAGCGCATCTAGCTCTTGTGCTTTTTGCTCGAGGTCTTGTACTTTATTCTCTCCAAAAGCACGTTGTCCGATCTCATAGAGTGCTTTGATCTCTTGGGATGTAGAGTATTTTGAGATCGCTACGATCTTTACGATGTGGTGATCACTTACTTTGAGTCTAGCTGTCTCTACGCGTCTGATAATATCATCGATATAAATTTTATACTCTGTTTGTGTCATTTTTACTCCATATATGTTTCGTTTCTTGTCTGTGTAATTGTAGCAAATTTAGCTTTTGTTCAAGAGGTCAAAGCAAACTCTATTTCTTCCACTATCTTTTGCTTGATACAAGAGATCATCCACTTTTTTATATATCTCTTGAATCTCTAAAGTGGAGTTTATTATCGCCTCATTATCAATGATACCAAGCCCAAAAGAGGCTGTGATCACTTGAGATGGTAGATTAAAGCGATGCTCTATTTGGAGTGCCTCAATATTCTCTTTAGCCTTTTGGGCAAGGGCTTTGATCTCTTCAACAGATGCAGCACTATAGATGATACCAAACTCTTCCCCGCCAATTCGAAATACAAGGTCTTGGACACGTTTAAAACTTTGTTGCAATGATTTTGCTACTTGGATCAATACCTTATCACCCTCTTGGTGTCCATAGTTATCATTGTATTTTTAAAGTTATCGATATCCAAGATGGCAAAGGCAAAGATCTTATGGTCACGTTTTGCTTTGTTGATCTCAGCTGGTGTCACTTCATTGAAATGTCTTCGATTGTAGAGACCTGTTAAACCATCTGTAGAAGATAAAAGTTCTAAGGCACTGTTTTGCGCTTTTAAAAGATTGATTCTATATGCCAAAAGCAAGGAGAGCCCAAAACCTTCAAGAAGGGAACCAAATATAAGAGCATTACTCGTCAAAAGATTGGTAGGAAGTAGCCCTAAATAGTACAAGATGGTGATGATGGCAAAAACCGCATAACTTGTCGTAGATATAAGATAAATAACACCTAATTTGTTTTTTGTATAGGTCATATAGATCCCGATAAAAACGATCATAAATCCTACTATCAACCCAAAGCCCATGATAATTGGCAGGTAGTCTAAAAGCCCAAAGAGTACAGAGAGTAAAGTGTAGAGCCCCACAAAAGAGATAGAGATGATAAAAAAGAGATAGAGTTTTGGATAGAACTTTTTCATCTCAAAGACCGCGGATGTAAAGAGTAAAATAAAGATCACGGTCAAAGGTGTAGCGTAGGTCGCATTGTGAATCCATGAGTTATGGGTAATATCAAAGAGCTTGTGTGCAAATCCACTTACAAAGACAAAGCCAATAATAAACGAAAAGAAAAGATAAGCGACATAGTAAAAGTAGACTCTATCTCTGGTATAAAAGAATATTAAGAGGTTATAGAAAATAAGTGTCAGAATACCTCCAAGCAAGAATGCCAATAAGATATTTTCATATACTATAGACTGACTATGTGATTCTCTATCGTAGATACTATAATCAAAAAGAGAGGAGATTCCACTTAGAAAATAGCTTTTGATATAGATAGTATATGTCTCATAAGGCTCTATAGAGAGAGGAAAAAAGCTCATGAGATGTTGAGAGTCTGTGTAAGAGTAAACTTTTTCACCATTACTATTGAGTATATAAAGATCAAGTTCAAAGGGGAGGTAGTAGAGCGCATCATGAAGGATAAACTCTTGTTTGGAAGAAAGTTGATTTGTAATAGAGAATTTATGCCAAATAGATGTATGGGGTACAAATCCGTTTGAATAGGCATTGGGAACAATAAGAGTAAAATCTTGTTTTTGTATATCTTCAATCGAGAGTTTATTGCTCTGATCAACAAACTTAGCGATCTCAAACTCTTTGAATGTAAATTTTTCAGAATCGATAAGAAGTAAAGAAGCAGACAAGATATTCGAGAAAAAAAGAGTAAATAAAAACAAAATTTTTAGCAACATGTGTTTCCTTACTCTCTGGTGATATGGATCTTTTTTATCTTTGTCCACTATTGATCTTTAGCCCATTAGCCTATTGATATCATTGTAAAGCCCTAATCCCATTAAAGAAAAAAGGATCATCCAGCCAGCGATGGTGAGCTTGATGAGTACCGCTTCACTTGGTGCTCTTTTGGTGATGAACTCATAGAGGTTGAACATAATATGCCCGCCATCAAGAGCTGGGATCGGTAAAAGGTTTAATACACCAAGGTTTACAGAGATGAGCGCTGCAAAGAAGAATACAGCCATCCACCCTGCATCTGTAGCATCGGATGTAACTTTGACGATACTGATCACTCCACCAAGCTCAGAAGCTGGAACCTCTCCAAAGAGAAGTTTTTTCACTCCAGTAAAGATCAAAGTAGAAGCAAAAATGGTCTGCTCTGTGGCATAAGAGAAGGTCTCAACGACTCCAAGTTCAAGTGTATGCGTTACCCCTGCTGATTGTATCCCTATCATTTTTTTTTGGATCAATTCACCATAAATATTGGTTGTCTCTTTAAGCTCAGGTGTGAGCATGAGTGATTCTATAAAACCCTCGCGATTGACTTGTAGGCTGAGTGTTCCCTCTGCACTAGAGATGATCTCAGCCATCTCTTTCCATGTTTTGATCTCTTGATCGTTGATTTGGAGGATCGTGTCATTTTTCAAGAGTCCCGCTTTTTGTGCAGGGGAATCTGCGAGCACTTCGCCAATAACAGGAGAAGCCACTTGTGGACCACCTAAAGCGATCACAAAATAAAGAAAAAAAGCGAGGACGAAGTTTGCTAAAGGACCAGCAAGAAGAATAAAGATCTTTTGCAGAGGTGTTTTGACATTGTAACTGTCAGTATCATAACTCTTTTTGCTCGGATCGCTGTCATCTTGCCCTTTCATCTTGACATAACCGCCAAGAGGGATCAAAGCGATGCGCCATTCTGTTCCCCATCGCTTAAATGAAGCTATTTTGCTTCCAAAACCAATACTAAAGACTTCAACATACACACCCATCAGACGAGCAGCCGCATAGTGACCAAGCTCGTGAAAAAAGATAAGTGCTGAGAGAACCAGAAGTGCTACAAACCAGCTCATTATTTTTGATCCCTTGCAAATGCGTTTTTAAAGCCCCAAATATATTCAAGACCTGAATAAACTGTGAGTGCCACAGCGATCCATAATAAGATATCTCCAAATGGCCAATGCATCAGTAAAAATCCTATCGCGATCATTTGTGAAACGGTTTTTATTTTCCCTGCCCAGCTTGCTTTGACGCTGATTCCCTCACTCACGGCAACTGTGCGAAGTCCTGTAATAAAAAGCTCGCGAACGATAATGATATAGATTGCCCATGCAGACGCTTCACCGATCATCATTAGACCTAAAAAAGCTGCGAGTGTGAGCATCTTGTCTGCGAGTGGATCGATCACCGCGCCAAGCAAGGTCATCTGATTCCACTCTCGAGCGATATAGCCATCAAAAAAATCAGTCACAGAAGCGAGTACAAAAAGCAAAGAGGCAAAATAGTAGTTCCAAGTGATATGCCAACCGTTGTCTGTGAAAATCTCTGGATTGAGGATGATCCAAAACATCACAGGAGCAAGAAGAATCCGTAAAGAGGCTAAAATATTTGGTAAGTTGAACAAAAAAAGTCCTTAAAAAAGTAAGTATAGAATTTTAACGACTTCTTACTTATTTAGAGTTGATTAAGTTCTATTGCTTTTCTCACGCATGCATCTAGGGATGTAGTATCAGCGATGATTGGTGTGATATATTCGGGAAAGTATTGCTCTGTTGTGTGTCCAATAGAGATCGCTTTGTAGCTCTCATCCCATTCACAGTTTTTGAAAAAGCACTCGATCGTAGAGGGGGAAGAGAAGATAATGCTTGAATTTTTTGGAAGTTTTATCTTTTTACTAAAGTGTTTGCATACTGTTTTATAAACAACCACATCATCACACTCAACACCGCTACTATTGAGAATATTCATAAGATCTGAGACGATCTTTTCTCCACGCAGATAAAGCACTTTTTTTCCTTTGAGCTCTTCGATGAGTTCGTGGGCAAATTCATTGCCATGTTTTTTCTTCCCAACAAACTTGACCTTGCCACCTAGATCATTGACCACTTTAGCCGTTTGGGGTGCGATCACATAAGCAGGAGTTTTTTTCCATTTTTTGTCATAAGAATCGATCGATTTGACCCCATTTTTTGAGGTAAAAATAAGTGCATCGTATTTTGAAAAGTCTATCTCTTGCTTGATCGTCTCGATCTTAAAAACAGGAAGATTCTTTGCCCATTTTACTTTTTTGTCATTGAGAACATAGATATTTTGGCAAGAGTTTTTGATGTTTTGGACCAAAGAGGAGGAATATCTTTTGAGTTTCGCTGAAAAACTATTTTCAGCACCCAAAAGAAGTGTTTTATTTTTATCAACAATAAAGTCAATATGGTGTTTACTGAGTGTATATGTAAGCGTGATCAGCTCCTCAAATATATGTTTATTTGAGTGGTTTTGATCAAGAACAAAAGACTTAGAACTTTTGTCATATTCGTAATAAACAAGGTTAAGAGGTTCAATCAGTTGCTCAATATTTTTCATGCACAAATCTTAACACCTTTAGGTAAATAAATGACCTCTCAAAGAGGATTTATTGAAAAGTTGTTCCACCATCTACGACAATTGTTTGTCCTGTAAGCCATGAAGATTCATTGCCACAAAGGAAAAGACATGCACCTGTAAGATCCTCTGCTTCACCCATACGACTTAGTGGAGAGCGTTTTACCACTTCTGCTTTGACCTCTTCATAGTTTGGAAATGCTTTGAGGGCATCTGTGTCGATCGGTCCACCACTTACTGCGTTGACACGGATATTTTTTTCTCCAAGCTCTGCTGCTGCGTAACGCACCATCGCTTCGACAGCTGCTTTGTTTGTCCCATGACCTGCATAGTTTGGTGTATAAACAAGGTTTCCAGTAGAACTCATACTGATGATACTTCCACCACCCACTTTTTCCATTCTCTTTGCCGCTTCTTGCGCACCGACGACAAAAGCATCAACTGTTGCTGTGTAGATATTGTTGAGACCTTTTGGCTTGAGGCGCATGAATGGACCAAATCCACCTACAACCGCGCGTCCAGAGATGATCGCATTAGAGATGAAAAAGTCAAGTCTCTCAAAATCCTCATCAAAGCTCTTATAAACATCTTTGTATGTATCTGGCTCTAAGATATTGAGTGGATACGCCTTTGCTTTTACACCATATTTTGCTTCTACATCCGCAACTATTTCATTTGCTGTATCTGCACTCGAAGCGTAAGTAAACGCTACATCACATCCTTTTGCTGCAAAAGCATAAACGATCGCTTTTCCGATTCCACGTGTTCCACCACTAATTAAGAGAGTTTTTCCTTGCATTAAAGTCCTTTGATTTCATAATTTTTCATAACATCTTCGATACGCTTCATATTTTCACTACTTGGTGCTACAAGAGGTAAGCGATACTCGAGTGTTTCTATCAGTCCTGCGATATACATCGCTGCCTTGATCGGGACAGGGTTTGACTCACAAAACATCACTTTGTTGAGTGGGTAGAGTTTATCATTGATCGCTTTTGCACCTGCAAAATCACCTGCAAGAGCAAGACGTACCAGCTCACTTTTGAGGTCTGGCATAAGATTGGATGTCACAGAAGTGATCCCAGCTCCACCGTTTGCAAGGATCGGATAATCGATCGCATCATCTCCTGAGAATACTTTGAGCTCAGGGCGAAGAGATAAGAGTTCTACAGCACGCTCTAGGCTTCCTGTTGCCTCTTTGATCCCATAAATATTAGGAAGCTCATCAAAAAGACGTACCACAGTAGATGCTTCTATATCTACACCTGTACGACCAGGAACATTATAGAGCATAAAAGGTAGCTCAGGCACAGCAGAAGCGATCGCTTTGTAGTGCTGATACAGACCCTCTTGGCTTGGTTTGTTGTAGTATGGGCTTACAGAAAAGATAGCATCAACTCCACACTCTTGTGCAGTTTTTGCCGTCTGGATCGCTTCTGCTGTAGAGTTGCTTCCAGCTCCTGCGAGTACTTTTGTCGCAGTACCTTTACACACTTCAACTGCGATCTCCATACATCTTTTGTCCTCTTCGTATGTGAGTGTCGCGCTCTCACCTGTTGTCCCTACAGGACAAACTGCATTGATACCGTTGTCGATCTGTCTTTGTATCAGTTTTGCAAATGTTTGCTCATCGAGTTTTCCATTTTTAAATGGAGTAATAAGAGCTGTGGAAGAACCTGTTATTATATTCATCTATTTACCTTTTTTAAGAATTACTGTTGTTGATTTATCGAGATCAAAATATTTTTTTGCGATCTCTTGAACCTGTTTTGCTGTGACCTTATTAACATTCTCTTCATAGGTGAGAAGCGGTGTGAGATCTCCACGCACAAGGTAGCTTCCAAAGAGATTCGCTACAGATGTAGAACTCTCAAGAGAATGGATAAAGTCACTTTTTGTATTGATCTTAACTTTCTCTAACTCCGCTTTTGTGACCTTTGTCGTCTTGATGCGCTCGATCTGCTTATGAAGCTCTGTCTCTACATCCTCAGCTTTGACACCAGGATTACACACGGCTAGGAAGATAAAAAGTCCTGGATCGATATTTTCCATATTGTACGCATAGATCTGATTGACGAGTTGCTTTTCATTGACGAGATCTTTATAAAGACGTGAGCTTTTTCCAGAGTAGAGGATCTCAGAGATCACGCTAAGTGTGACTTGATCTGGACTCTTGAAGTTTGGGATGTGAAAAGTGAGTGCGAGCATCTCTACTTCACTCTCTTTATAGATAGTCACACGTTTTGGTCCATCTTGCTCTGGTTCTACAAATTTAAACTCAGGAATTGGTTTTTTGTTTTTGATATGGCCGAACTCTTTTTTCGCTTTTTTAAATACCTCTTTTGGGTCTACATCCCCAGTAACGACTAAAATAGCATTATTTGGTTGGTAGTAGGTCTTGTGAAAATCACGAATATCATCTATTGTCCAGGTCTTGATATCGTTCATAAACCCAATTGGTGTCCAATGGTATGGGTGATACAGATACGCGTTGTTAAAGAGTCTAAAATAGAGATAGCCAAGAGGATTATTATCTGTTCTCCATAAGCGCTCTTCAGTGACGACATCACGTTCAGGTTGGAACTCTTCATCTTTGAGATTGAGGTTTTGCATTAGTTCTGCATAAAGTTCGAGTGATTTTGAGAGATTATCGGTACTTGATTTGATATAGTAGTGCGTATAGTCAAAACTTGTAGAAGCGTTGTTGACACCCCCTATACTTTTGACCTCTTTGTCAAATTCCCCCGCATTGAGGTTTTTTGAAGATTTGAAATTCATATGCTCAAGCATATGTGCGATTCCAGTTTTTCCCATGATCTCATTGCGGCTACCTACTTTATAGAAGATATCCGTACTGATCACATTGGTGTTGTTATGAAGTGGAATCACGACGATCTCAAGCCCGTTATCGAGCGTTTTTGTTTTATATTCTGGTAATGGTGATGCCATAAGTGTTCCTATCATAAATGTAAGTGTGAGTAATAATTTCATACTATTTTCTATCCGCGCCTATTGCTTGGGTGATGTTTGTATATCCGTCTGCTTTTAAAAGCTCGATAAGTCCGAGGTTGATATCACGGATAAGATCTGGTCCGCCAAAGACAAGACCGCTATAGATCTGCACTAAGCTCGCTCCCGCTTTAATACGTCTATATGCCTCTTTAGCTGTATGGATACCACCTACAGAGATGAGAGTCGTTTTACCAAAAAGCTCCGCTGCGATCGCATCAAAGATCTCAAAACTTTTCTCAGTGAGCACTGCACCACTGAGTCCACCAATATCTTTTGGCTCTTTGACTAAAGAATAATCGATCGTTGTATTGGTTGCGATGATCCCATCGGCGCCTTTTTCAACTGCAAGTTTTGTAAGAGCGACTGCGTCCTCTTTTGCCATGTCTGGAGCGATCTTGAGTAAGATCGGTTTGTTTGTGATCGCTTTAGCCTCAGCAAAAAGAGTAGTGATAAACTCTTCGTTTTGAAGATCACGAAGCCCTGGAGTGTTTGGCGAAGAGATATTGATAACGAGATAATCTCCAAGCTCATGAAGCGCTTTGATGAGTGTTGTGTAATCACTGATCGCTTCAGCTTCAGGTGTGACTTTGTTCTTTCCTATATTGATACCGATAGGTGTCGTATATGGGTAGAGTTTTTTGAGTCTTTGTTGCGCTTTTAGTAGACCCTCATTATTAAAGCCCATCGCGTTTTGAAGCGTTTCCTCTTCAATATGGCGAAACATACGTGGTTTAGGGTTTCCTGGCTGTGGTTTTGGGGTGATAGTACCCACCTCTGTAAAGCCAAATCCAAGTGTTTGGACGCCGCGAATCATGGTCGCATTTTTATCAAAACCGGCACCAAGACCAAGAGGATTATAAAAAGTGCGCCCAAAAAGCTCTTGATTCAAGATTTCATCTGCAATAAAATGATTGTTTAAAAACGAGTTAAACGGTAATTGACAGAGATTTGGCAAGCGAAGTACAAACTCTGCGAGATGGTGTGCTACTTCGGGTTCTAGCTTGAAAAGGAGTGGTTTTATATTTTGGTAATTTATCATATTCGTTATTTTACCTTTGAAAAATTTACAGATTGTACTAAAATAAAGGTAAAGTTTTGATAAATATATTACACGAAGGATTTGATATGGCAGATGTAAAAGTACTTGTTCCTTTGGCAAAAGGGTTTGAAGAGATCGAAGCAGTAGGTATTATCGATGTGTTGCGAAGGGGAGGGATTGAAGTATTCGTTGCTTCACTCAACGAGGAGCCTCTTGTCAAAGGTGCAAATGGAATAAGCATCCAAACTGATATGCAGATCAATGATGTGCCTGTGGATGATTTGGATATGGTGGTGCTTCCTGGTGGCTGGGATGGAACCTACGCGCTTGCGGATGATCCAAATATTCAGATCATTCTCAAAGAGATGGATGCAAAAGGGAAAAATATTGGAGCTATCTGTGCCGCACCTTTTGCACTCAATAAAGCAGGCGTACTCAAACATAAATTTACCTGTTATCCATCTGTTGAAGAGCAGATCCGTTTAGACGGCTATCAAGGCGAGAGTGCGATGGTAGTAGAAGATGGAAATGTGATGACCTCTCGCGGGCCAGCAACAGCGATATGTTTTGGGCTTGCTATTGTTAAAAAGCTCAAAGGTGAAGAGACTTATAAGATGCTCAAAGGTGGGCTTTTAGCTGATTTTTGTGAGTAAAACTTTAAGAGAAGAGGGGGCTATTTTATCTTCTCTATCTCTGCATCGCCAAGGGCTATGATGCGTCTTTCCATACGGTTGAGCTCGTCGATGAGCTGTTTTGAAACAGCTTCTATCTCTTCATAGTGGCTGATTGCGATCTCTTTTTCTGTGCTTGTCACTTTTCTTTTTGTTCCAAAAAGTTTTTGTAAGAAATTTGCTTCATAATGAGAGTAGTAGATCTTAAAAATATTGAGATAAATAGTATGAAGGCGCGAGTGATACTCTTCAATATTTTGCATACACTCAAGCGGATTATTGCGCAGTGCATTGAGCTTTTGTGCCTCTTTATAAAACCAGCAACCAAATTCACAAGAAGTGGCATTGACTGGAATCGCATCTTTTTCTACTTTAAACCCCTCTATAAGTAACTTTGCTTTTTGTACCCAGTTTTTGTGTGCTAGTTTTGCTTCTCTAAGATGTGTCAGAATTTCATCTTTATTCATTACAGTTAATCTCCAATTTATTTTAATAAAAATTATTATATTGGATGGAATTATTTGTAAATTTGATTACAGTTTTGTTACATCAATTTAGCGAGCTGAGGCTTATTAAGAAGAATGATTGTTCCATTTTCTTTGGTGATAAGCTTCTCTTTTTTCATTTTTGCGAGGTTTCGTGAGAGTGTTTCAGGGGCGATATTGAGAATAGATGCTATCTTGATCTGCTTGAGTTTAGGGAGGATATCTTCATTCTCATATAAAAACTTCGCTATCTTTGCATAGCTATCACTTGTGATCGAATAGTTGATAAAACTCTCTAGAGCCTTTATCTTTTTTGTAAGTGATTTGATAAAAAGAAGTGAGATCTCATTTTTACTTAAAAATCTTTCTTTAAAAGCTTCATACTCTATAAGATAGACCTCCCCATCGCTCTCAAAAGCACAATTTGCAGGAAAGCTTAACTCTTCAAAGTTGACTATCTCAGCGATAAGATTGGGTGCTGTAAGGTTGTGTAGAACCACTTCATTCTCTTTAATATCATGTTTGTAGAGTTTAACCACGCCACTTACGAGAAGATGAAGATACTTGGGAGTATCTCCAAGATAAAAGAGGATCTCCCCTTTTGTAAAGCTTTTTTTATGGGTAATCTGTTTGAGTTCTTCTAGCTCTTTGGGGCTGAGAGAATCAAAAAACCAAAATTTTTCTAAATGCATAGATCTCTTTTCTTGACTAGTATCAATAAATTTCTCTGTATTTTATGTAAAAATAACAAAAAAAGGAAGAGACAATGACAATAAAAGATTTTATGACACACCATCACAGAGGATGTGATGCTCTGCTGAGCCTCGTAGAAGATGCGATCGATAAAAAAGATTTTGTAGATGCAAAAGAGAAATACACAGAGTTTAAAGAGGAAACGCTCAAACACTTTCGTATGGAAGAGGAGTATCTTTTTGTAAAGTTTGAAGAGCAGGGTGGCATGCAAGGGTGTGGTCCGACACAAGTGATGCGAATGGAGCATGAGCAAGTACGCGCACTTTTTGGAAAAATGGATGAGGCGATCGCTCAAGAGGATGGCTCAAGATTTTTTGATCTGAGTGAATCACTTATGATACTTTTGCAACAACATAACGCAAAAGAGGAGCAGATGCTCTACACAATGATCCAAAATATGTTCGCGGATCAAAATGATACTATAGTAGAGAAGCTGATCCACTATGAATCTTAAAGAGATACGCTTGGATGTAAGCGAACTTGAACCCCCGCAGCCTTTAGTTTTGGCTGTGCAAGCGATGCAAAAGCTGCAAGAGGGTGAGAGTTTGCTTTTTATTCATCGGATGTACCCTTGTAAACTCGAAGAGCAGATAAAAAAATTTGGACTTTGCTTTGAGATCATCAAAGATGAAGAGAATTATTTTGAGATGAGGATACAAAGATGTTGATGCAAGGGCTCTCACTCGAACAAGCTCCTCCTTATAAGATCCCACTCTTTTTTTATATAACTGGGGCTCTTTATCTTGTCCTTTTATCTTTGGCATTTTTGTTTTTTTATGGAGAGATAGAGAGTAGATATACATCCCAAGCACTCTTACTTACCCATATCTTTACCCTTGGATTTTTGTTGCATATTATGATGGGAACTCTCTTTCAGATGGTTCCCGTGATTATTGGGGTCTCTTACAAAAAAATAGAGTTAAATGCAAAAATTATTTATATATCACTTAATTTGGCTAATATAAGTATAATTCTATATCTATTTTATAAATCAAATATTTTAATTTATATATTTGGTTTATCAGCTTTTTTTTCTATTATTTATTTTTCATTATATTCTATTTTTACTATTGCTAGGGCAGTGGAAAAAAACTATATCGTGCAGATTTTTTTGAGCGCTCAGGGCTTTTTGTTGCTTGGATCTTTACTAGGTCTGATCTCTCTTTTGCAATACGTTGGAATGATTGGAGGTGTTTACTTAGGGCAAACACATATCCTCACTATGGGCTTTGGTTGGATCGTGCTTCTTATTAGTGGTGTTGCACTCAAAGTGATACCGATGTTTTATGTGGCAAAAGAGTATCCTCTTTTTTGCAAGAGATATTTTTCAAAAGCGATCATTGTATTGATCCTTCTCTTTTTAACAGCGACACTTTTTGAATTAGAATCGGTCTTAAGATATACAAAAATAGCCTTAGCACTTGCACTTCTTGCATTTTCTTTGATGACGATTCTTCTTCTGGCAAGACGAAAACGTGCAAGACGCGATACAACAGTGCAGTTGTGGTATTTTTCGATGATGAACCTTTTACTAGGCGCGCTTTTATGGATAAATGGCATAGTCTTTTATTTAGAGATAGATCTGCTTTTAGGGCTTATATTTGGATTGGGTTCTTTTTATGCGCTCATCAATGGGATGTTGTATAAAATCATTCCATTTTTGACTTGGTTTCATCTGAGTTCAAAGATGATCTATGACGCGGAAATGGGGCAGGTGATACCATCAAAGAGGATGCAGTGGCAGTTTTATCTTTTTGTATCATCCTATGTAGGGTTTGTGGCGGCTTTTTATTTTCAAGTGCTTTTTGTTATTGCGAGCTTCCTCTTTCTTTGCTCCTCTGCTTTGCTTTTGTATAACATCGTCTTGGGATATAGATATTATCAAAAAATGCTACAAAAAACGCAAAAAATGGTATGATTTTTAAAATTTATCAAGATGAGACATTATGAAAAAACATGAGGCATTTTTAGACATCCTCAAACAGCTTATCCGCACCCCATCTGTGGTTGGTGCGGAGCATCCTTTCTTTATGAGTGTCAAGCGCGAGCTTGAAGAGCGCAATATTGAAGTAACCTATTACGAGGGTTTGCTTGTTGCCAAAGGGAGTGATCCAAAGAGTGGTTATATTAGCGCGCACGCTGATAGACACGGGCTTGTGTGTACAGGACCAAATGAGTTTCAATACTCCGCTTTTATCGCGCAAAACCGCGGTGAACTTACAGGAAACTCTGTCTCAGAAGAGCTACTTAATGATATCACCGATAGATTTCACATGCAAAAAGTACAAGCCTATGAGCCGTGGAGTGGAATCTATATGGGATATGGGGTGATCGAGCGCTCTTATATCTGTAAAAAACGGGGCAACTTGGTGTTTGAGATCAGTGGGCTTGAGCACCTTATTCCTAATATTCCCGTTGCTTTTATGGATAAGCTCAGCATTGAGAAAGATCTCATCAGTGCACAGCTTGATAATGTGATCTCTGTTGCGATTATCATCTATCTTTATCAATTAGGTTATAAGGGGACTGCATTTTTCTCCGCGAGTGAAGAGGCGGCAAAAAGTTGGCGCTTTACTCTGGAGTGGTTTATGCGTTTTGATATCAGCACCGATCAGCTCTTAGTGCTCGATACGAGTCCATTTCCTACTATTGAAGAGGTTTTAGCTCAAGATATAGTGCTCAGAAATGAAGATACAAGTGCGCAGTTTCTCTCCGATCTCAATGCGAAGATCACAAAGATCTGTGATGCAAAAAAGATCTCGTACCGCTTCAAAGATGAGTATATCAAAGAGTATAACAAGAAAAATAATACAGCAAAATCTCTAGGAAGAACAGAACTAGGGCGCATCATCAACGGAAGTAACGGACGGATACAAGGTACGACACTTCAAGTCCCTACATCTGGATACCACACAGTTGAAGAGACTGCATCGATCAAGTCGGTAATGAAGCTGATCTCTGTTTTAGAAGAGATTTACTGTTAAAAGAGGAGAAAAGATGAAAAGATTTACATTTTTGGTATGTGGTGTTTTTTTAGTAGAGAGTTTTGCTTTTGAGCTGAGTATGAGTCAAAGTTTTGAACAAAAACTAGAACCGAGTGTGATGCAGATCTCTTTTACCCTTAACACCAAAGCCTCAAGTGCTGAGGCGATTCGTGAGCGTTTACATCCTCTGATTACTGAGATGAAAAAATCAACTATCTGCAGTGGGGGAGCCTACGCTATCAGCCCAGAGTATAAATATGAAAAAGATAAGGCACGTGTTTTGGTCGGGTTTTATGGCAACGTAAATTACAAGTGTAGTTTTGAAGAGACAACACAACTCGATGCTGTAGTGGCACTTTTGGATGCAAAAAAAAAGATAGAACTTTCTCAAAGCCCTGTACGCTGGGTTGTGAAAAAAGAGAAGATACAAGAGGCACAAAGAGCCTTAGAGTTTGAAGCCCTGCAACATCCGATGCTTTATGCAAAGAGTCTGCAAGAACAAAAAATAGCAAAGTGCAAGGTGGAAAAAATCTCTTTGAACAAAAATATCCATACTCCTTTTGTAGGGAATGTTACAAGAGCGATGAGTACTTCGATCTCAGAACCTACAAAAGAGCCGCAAGAGATACAGATAAGTGCTGAGTATCTTTATGAGTGTAAAGAGCTTTAGCGCTTAGGCATCTTTTATTGTATGCGTGATGTCAGTTGATATATTTGTCACTTTGCTAAACTATTACAATTTTTGCTTGATATCTTTACAAGTTGATAAGATATTACAGATATACGTTAATAGTTATACATAAAAACGATACAAAAAATTTCAAATAATATGAAAAAATATCGCTATTTGTAATATTTTTAGACTAAAAACCCTTGTTTAGCATATATAACACTCCTTCATAGTATTACACTTTCAATGATAGGATATTAAGTGATTTTATAGCTGAGTTGTATATAATGTACTACTAATAAATAGTTATGTTTCAATTGAAATAATAAAAAAGGAAGTCAATGAATACAAATTTAGAAGATATTGATACAGAAGCGGATGTTGAACCTGTAAATGAAAAATCTATTGAACATGTTAAGTCGTCAAGAAAAGCTTTCTCAAAATTAGCATTAGAACTTACAGATGATGAATTAAAATCTACAGGTGTTCAAAAAATGCTTTTAGCTGAAATATCACGTTTAGAGTCTAGCGAAGCAAAATCTGAAAGTTTTAGAACAAAATTTCATGAAGCAGATAAAGATAAAGCCGTATTAATGGAAAAAGAGAAAACGTTTATTTTTTCTGAAATACTTTATTCTGTTAGTCTTACCTTAGGAGCATTATTAATTGGGCTTGTTCCATCAATGACATCAAATAAATTAGAAATAGGTGTAATTGGGAGTTTATTTGTAGTGGGTGCTATAGTCGCAAAGGTGGTGAAAAAATGAAACTATCAATACAATTAGTTAAAGAACATGGTAACCTTGATAAAGAAAGAATTATTTTAAAAGCTTTGGAAGATGTTGATATTGGTAACTATATGATTGCAGATACAACATATATTGATGAGGATCAGGTTTCAAATAAATTACGACATACTTTTTGGTTACCTGATGTAAAAGTAAATAAAGGTGATTTAATTGTTATTTACACAAAAACAGGGAATGAATCAATCAAAAAGAATAAATCTGGTAATAAAACCTACTTTTTTTACTGGGAGCTAGGTCGTACCATTTGGAATCAAGATGAGGATGCAGCAGCTATATTTTTAGTAGATAATTGGATTTCAAAAAAGGTATAAACATAACAAAACTTTGGAGAGAAATAAATTAGCCGCAGGGTAATTTATTTCTCAACTTAGACGTTATGTGAAGAATTGCGAACTGATTTAAGTAATGAATAAGGTTGTATTATATGAGGAAAATAAAATGAATCGACAGGACTATCAGAAATCTATAATAAATTCGCTTACTTGGCTTTCTACTCAAGTAACCGTTAATAATAAATTAAATCTTACCGATATAAATGTTCACTCTGAAAATTTTTACCGTGACTTATTGAATTTGGCTTTTGATTACAATCTTGAGAACATAAACATCATCGATCCAAATGCGGCTGCTATAGACCTTGGTGACGAAGCTAATAAGTTTGCTATTCAGGTTACTTCCACGTCAGCACTCGCAAAAACAAGACACACTGTTAATAAGTTCATTGAAAAAAGTTTGCACGAAAAATACGAACATTTAGTCATTCTTAATATCACAGAAAAAACTACACACACTGTGCCAACTGTAGGTGACGAGACCTACAGCCTAAACACAAAAAATGACATATGGGATATTGGTGATTTAGCTGTGAAAATCAACGATTTGAGTCTGCCGAAAATTCAAGAAATTAGTAACTTTCTAAATCAACAGTTATATATGAAGCCTACTGAAAAGCTTCCTCGAAATATAGAAACCATTTTACGGCTAATTGAGCTCATTAGTGACGAAAAACATCCAGCAGCTGGTGAAGGCTTTCTTGATGAACCATTTCCAGATGAAAAAATTAATAAACGCTTTGTCGAGCATTCCGAGTTCTTAAAACAAGAGTTTCTAACACTTTATCAGGATTATGGGGCAGTGCTTGACTCAGTTGAGCAAGAATCAGATATAGGGCAAGTCAAAATTCGTCGAGTTGCTCAACACTTACGAGTGCATAGTGATTCAATACTGACAGAATGTGATGGGGACCCTCAAAAGGCACTTACAAAACTAATTGATAACTTTATTGATATGTTAAACGAAAATGATTTTGAAGCCGATACTGGTGCGGCGCAATTTTATATTGTAAAACAACTAATTAAGTGTAATGTATTCCCAAACAAGGAAGTAGTAAATGGCTAATTTATTCACTAAAGATGAAGACTTAATGAAATCAGCACCTTTTATAGGGTCTGAAATATTAAAACAGCTACACAGTAGTGATGATGGCAGAATGAGTATTTTCGAACTAGCTAAAAACTTACGAAAGGCTCATATGATAACACCCCGAAGTATTTACTATGGGATGCTGTTTTTATATTCTTTAGACATAGTAAAATTTAATGAACCATATGTGATGAAAAATGTTACAGATTAAAAAACTTTACAGCGAACCTAACGTTTTTGAACCTATTACCTTTGAAGATGGTTTTAATCTTATTTTAGGTGAAACAACAAAAGATAATGTCAAAACTAATGGTGTAGGTAAGTCCATGGCTGTAGAGTTCATCAACTATGCTTTACTGAAACGCCACAGCGACAGCCGTGTGTCATTAATACCAGAAGAAGATTTATCTTATGATACAACTGTATGTTTAGACTTTGAGTTAAATGGTCACAATATTACTACTAAGCGAACTATAAATGATCAAGAGTGTCCGATATTAATTATTGATGGAGTAATAATGTCTTATTCTAGGCTTTCTGATGCAAATGAGCATCTAAGCACTTTGCTGTTTGCAGACATGGCTTATGATAATCCTCCATCTTTTAGAATGATGATGGGACCTTTAATGCGTGATGAAGGTTCCGAATTCAAATCAATTATTAGTTGCTTTGATACAAATAAGAGAATACCGCCCGATTACACCCCTCATCTTTTCTTACTACACATTGATCCCACCCCATACCGTGAAGCTAAACGGCTATATACTGAGATGGAAAACGTTTCAAAAGCAAGAAAAAAGATGGAGGAAAATATAACCCTCCTTACAAATAAAAACATATCTGAATCTAAAGCAGACCTAAATGAACTAGAAAACCAAGTGCATAGAATTCAAAGTGATATTGATAGGCTGGAAAACATAGAAGGATATGATTCAGTTAAAGACGAAATCATCGATATTGAAAATCAACTTGAACAAGAACGTTCAAGGCAAGGTGTTCTAAAGTCTGAATTATCCAAAATAAAATTATTTCGTGGTGATAACTATATTGACGGTCAAGAAGTAGCAGATCTTTACAATCAATTTAAAGAAGGCTTAGGCGATTTAATTAAGCGTGAATTAGACGAAGTTATGACTTTTAAAAAAAAGATTGATAACTTTCAACGTAGCATAATGGATGATAGAAAGACTTCTATTGAACAAGAAATAAAAGCATTCGAAGAAAGCATGGCTTCACTTAATAAATTATATAGAGAAAAAGTATCCTTACTCGATCAAGAAGGGCTTCTTATTAGCTTGAAGCAAACAATCGCAATACACGAAAAGAAGATTGAAGAATTTTCTGCTTTATCTTCTTTTATCCAAAAACACACAGATTATGACAACGAGCATAAAATGAAAAAAAGAGATAGAGAAAGTAAAATTTATCTTTTAGAAAGCTATGTTAATAACTCGAAAGAGGTAATTGAGTCTTTCGAAAGAACGATGCTTGATATGCACGATTACATTTTTGGTAACAGAAGAAGTTCGTTTGAAGTTGATGTGTCTAAACGCAAGGAAATTTTGAAGTTTGAACTTCGCACTGATTCAGATGGTAGCCACAGCATTAATAGAGAAAAAGTTTTTCTTTATGACTTTGCCTTACTGACAAATCAAGAAACATCAAAAAATCACCCTGGGTTTCTAGTGCATGATAATATTTTTGATGTTGACCAAGATACTTTGATAAAGAGTATTAATTATATTGGTGAGAATATAGATCTACTTAATGGTAAGCAGTACATACTTACAATTAACAGTGATAAATTTAGCGATTCAGATTTAGAATCACTAAGCATTAATCTTGGTAATTATTCTCGTGCTGCATTTACGAAAGAGAATAGATTTCTTAAAATGCAGTATCAAGAATTATCAAATTAGATGACATAAAAAAAAACATAACAAAAAAGACTAAAGGAAAAATATGTGTAAAAAATACTCAGTAAAAGTTAACTTTAAAAATAATCGAGATTTTTCTAACGATAATAAGATGGAAATAATTAATGCTTTACCAGGAACATATAAAGAAAATTTTGATTCACTCAATGATATGAACAATAAAAAAGTACGAAGTTTTGATTTTCCAAAAAAAGAAATAGCTGATAATTTCGCTAAAAGACTTTTTAAAGATAATAATAAAATTTTTAATATTGAAACAGATGAGCCAATAGATTAAAAATAGCAAGTACAAAAGGAATTTTAATGGGTAGCATAAATTTTTCTCCTAAAATCTTATGTGATAGTATTTCAGAAACAGTAGGTTATAAATCTGGAATTGCATTATCAATTGAAGAAATGTCTGACCTTCTAACAAACACAAATTATGCAGATATTATTACAAAATCAGAAAAATATGGTGCACGTCTTCGTAGTGAAGAATATGAAGATTTATTTTATAAACTTCTACATAGAATTGGATATACACAAGAAGAATATAATGGTGATTCAATAGGTATAACTTTATATCATAAATATAAAGGAACAACTTTAGCAAAAGTACAAGAAGGTGTACTAAAAATATTTGTAGATACATGGCCAAAAATCATGGATGATGCTATACGAAAAGGGGCTAAGTCATTAGATCCTAGCTTATTTATGCAGACAGCCACACTAACATATGGAAAAGATGGCCTAAATATGGCTGTAGAGATGTTAGAACTTATGGATAAAATTTCTAAATTGCATCCTCATTCAGGACTTAGGTATACTGAATGGAAGAATATTGAGAAAATTGCAACACTATTTAATGGTGGTCAAAATAAGCCTGAAATTGGTACATTTATCGACCAAAGATATATCAATTATTTGTATGCAAATCACAAAAAACTAGAACTTATACATTGGCGGAAATTTGAAGAGTTGACGGCAGAATATTTTGACAGGCAGGGATATTCTGTAGAATTGGGACCAGGTAGTAATGATGATGGTGTAGATGTTAGAGTTTGGAAAAATCAGGAGAATGAAGAGAAAAAACTTCCTCCTCATATGATAATACAATGTAAACGTCAAAAAAAGAAAATTGAAAAAATAATAGTCAAAGGCTTACATGCTGATATGCAGTTTCAAGATGCTACATATGGATTAATTGTAACTAGCTCTGAGCTAAGTCCTGGTGCAAGAAGTACAATTTCAGCAAGAGGTTATTCAATTGAAGAAGTAAATAACACGAATTTACGTGCTTGGTTAAACACTTTACACAAACCAGGTACTGGAATTATACGTGTCTAAATACATAACAAAAACGAGGAGACCAATAATTTACCCTATCGGGAAAATTATTGCTCACGACAAACGTTATATACTAAAGGAAAATTAATGAACCAAAAAGGAACACTCACTTTTTTTTGTGGAAAAATGGGAGCTGGAAAAACTACAAAATCAAAGAGCGTATCCCTTGAGAAAAATGCAGTACTTCTCTCAGAAGATGATTGGCTCGAAGCTCATTATCCAAATCAAATAAACTCTTTTGATGATTTTATAAAATTCTCTACACTGATTAAACCTTTTGTGAAGTCACATGTGCAACAGATTTTAAATACAGGTACAAATGTAGTTATGGATTTTCCTGCGAATACTAAAAAACAAAGAGAATGGTTCAAACAACTATGTGATGAGATAAAGTGTAATCATGAACTTATCTTTCTTGATTTAAGTGATGAACAGTGTTTAGTCCAGATTGCTAAACGAAGAGAGGAACAACCACATAGAGCACAGTTTGATAATGAAGATGTATTTAACCATGTCACGCAATACTTTGAAGCTCCATTGGCAAATGAAGGCTTTAACATAGTAAAAGGATGAAATTTGAAACAACATGCAGTAATTAAACAAATAGAAAAAGCAGACAGAGCAATTGTTGAAGAAGATTTTGAAACTCTTCTTGATATTTATACCGATAATGCAATACTAGTTATAGAGCCTGGAAGAAATGCCGTAGGAAAAGATGATATAAGAAAAGCATTTGAAGCTATTGCAGTTTATTTCAAAAATGGTTTACAAGTCGCTCAAAAAGGAATGGAAGTACTTGAAAGTGGAAATACAGCTTTAGTGTTAGCAAATACAGTCATATCCGCTCCTAATATGACGGAGATAACCCGTAAAGCTACTTATGTTTTTAATAAAGATGACAATGGAGTATGGTTATGCTCTATCGATAATTCTTACGGTCACGAAATTATTGGCGTGGATGTATAACAAATAAAAGGAACACCATGGAACTTATAGCAATCATTACAATTTTTACATTAATCACCATGGGGTTATTTCATTTTTATTGGGCTTTTGGTGGAAAAATTGGATTAGATAAAGCGCTACCGACTAAAGATGGAAAGTTATTACTAAATCCAAGTAAAACATTAACATTTATTGTGGGCATTATTTTAGTACTGTTTGCATATATTGCATACGCATTGCAGTTTAATGATTTTACAATCAATGAAAATCGAAATTTTTATGTATATAGCGGCATATTTTTATCTACTATTTTTACTCTAAGAGCAATAGGTGAGTTCAATGCTGTTGGGTTTTTCAAAAAAATAAAAGATACTGAATTTGCAATATACGATACAAAATATTTTTCACCATTGTGTTTGATATTAGGTGCTATATTTGCGATATTAACATGCCAAGTATAATGAAACAGTGAAGACTCATCACTTTAAACGTTAATACATTCAGATTACAAAGCAATCCTATAAAGGATAACTTAAACGAGAGGTAAAAACTAAAAAAGACAATAGTTTATTAGCATTAAAATTTCAAAGAACATAGCAAGAGTTGTT
>JAVETX010000087.1:0-2821 GCA_034005845.1 Sulfurimonas sp.
TTTACCTGAAATACAAGGATAATAAAATAAAAGAGCATCAGTAAAATTGCAATAAGAATAGAAGCCTCTTCGATATCCCCAACACTATGTTTGCCATGGCTAAGTAAGCTTGGAACAAGCAAAGCGATACTTGTGACAAAAAGAATGGTCGTATAGGCACTCGACGTCTCTTTGTTGTGCTCTTGAGCGGTAAATTTGAGCCCACCCACAAACACAGCAAGCCCCAAAAGAACGTTCATATCCACGATCACAGCGGCAATGATCCCACCCTTGACGGTATCGATGACACTCGGATCGCTAAAAGCTTGAAGCAAAATAATATATAAAAGAACGATCTCAACAGCCACAGCACTGAGTGTGAGTACCAAGCTTCCATAAGGTTCTTGAAGTCGCTCTGATAAGATCTCAGCGACCTCGGCAACACTCAGAGACAGACTCCCGATCCCGATCGCTGCAAAAAGAGTCGCAAAGCCACCTTGACCATTTTTATGAAGATAAAAAGCAAAAATTATAGAGAATACACCCACAAACACATCCCAATAGTCTTCTATGAAATGTCTTAGTGCTGTATTCTCTTTCCTAGGTATCCCTTCCAATGTCTTCCTCTATAATAAAATAATACTTGCCAGCCCTAAAAAGCTGAAAAACCCCACCACATCCGTAACTGTCGTGAGCAATACCGTACTTCCAATAGCTGGGTCAATTTTGGCCTTTTGTAAAACCAAAGGGATCACACTCCCAAAAAAGCCAGCACTCAGCAGATTGATCACCATTGAGAGCCCTATAACCAGCCCAAGAAGCGGGATCTTAAACCAAAAATAAGCAATAAGCCCTATCGCAAAAGCAAAAATAAATCCATTTGCCAAAGAGAGGATCACCTCTTTGATGATCGTCTTTTTTGCATCCTCACCATCGATCTCCCCTAAAGCCATCTGGCGCACGGTAACGGTGAGAGTTTGCGTACCTGCATTACCACCCATCGATGCGACAATGGGCATAAGCACCGCTAAGGCAACAAGAGACTGGATCGTACTATCAAAGATCCCAATCACCAAAGAGGCAGCGATCGCTGTGATGAGATTAAGCCCGAGCCAGAGTGCACGTGATTTTCCGATCTCGTACATATTCTCCTCTTGCTCCGCTTCATCATTGACCCCTGCGAGGTTATAGATCTGCTCGGTCGCACTCTCTTGGATAACATCGACGATATCATCGGATGTAATCCTTCCTACAAGCACATTATGGTCATTGACCACGGGCACTGAGGTGAGGTTATAGTTGGTAACCATCTCGACCACATCTTTGATATTATCTTTATCATGGACAAAATAGTTTTTGTATTTCTCGTAAGGAATATCTTCAAAAACAAGATCATGTTCAAAGATGATCAGCTCTTCAAGCCCTACAGAACCGAGGTATTTATTGTTATTATCAACAATATGTGCTTGCCAGATATTGTCAAGCTCCCCTTCCTCTTTGAGACGCTTGAGTCTGCGGATCGCATCACCAATATTGTCGCCTATTTTTGCACTAAAGAGCTCCGTTTGCATATAAGAACCCGCTTGATTATCATCATATGCGAGAAGTTGCTCGATGATCTCTTTATCTTCATCATTAAAGGTCTCTAAGATGCTTTGTGCGACCTCTTTATTATCTTCACTAAGAATCTGAATAAAGGTCGCTGCATCATCGGTATCCATTTTTGAGGCGATGTCTGCGATTTTCTTGGTGCTTAAGAGCTCAGTGATCTCCTCTTGAATATGCTCTGGCATCTCTGAGAGGATCTCTGCAAAAAGGTCGTGAGGGATTTTTTTGAGTACGCGAAGGTACTCATCTTTATCGATATCTCGAAGCTCTAAGAGCTGTTCGGAGATATCATAAGGGTGTACGGTGGAGTTTTCACTTTTATACTGGTTGATCTCTAAAAAAATGATCTCAACTAAGTGTTGTGACTCTTCTTTCGTTGTTTCCATAAATACCCCCTAATAAATAATAGGCGATATTATAATCAAACAATCTGATAGTTTCTATTAGTAACTAAGAATCTTCGTGTCTTTTTCAAGAATCTTCTCTGCCATCTTCGGTGGTTTTGCCACTGTGATCCCCTCAAGCAGGTCTGCTTTTGTTTTTCCTGCATTTGGAAAATAAGGTGGGCACACCTCAACTGTTGCACCATTTTTCATCATCTTTTTCATAAGCATCTGAGGAGAAACATCTTTAGGTTTTAAAAACACCTCTTTTGAACCTTTCATAGCAATATCCGCTGCCTTACCACATAAAAGAAGATCAACTTTTGCGCCTTGTGCTTGAGATTCATTCCCCAAGATCATCGCCATAAACTGTGTTAGAGAATCTTCACTTGTTAAAACTACCATAAGTTTGTCTGCTTTGTCGGATGCCAAAGCACTCATTGGGCTTAAAAGCAGTGTTGCCAAAGCTATCTTTGTTACTATTTTCTTCATATTTCTTTCCTTGATTTATTTTTTGAACTTATAATATAATGCAATTTTACTTATAGATGAGTTAATCTTTGAGACTACTTATTTTATTACAAATTTCTGAGTTCAAAATGGGTAAAAGCACCCTCTACACTTAAGACACTTTTATAGCTAGTCTTTGAAATTTTGACTTTTTTTGTACTAAGGTCACATACAGCAATACGAAAGCTTGAACTCATATAGGGCTCGACAATGCAGATGATCTTATCTTCTATCTGTCTTGTTGCATGGATCACACCTTGGAGTGTGTGAAAAAAATATTTTGGATAACTTAGAGGTGTGATCTCTACAACCTCGGCGACTCTATTTTTAGGAAGATTTTT
>JAVETX010000088.1:0-2772 GCA_034005845.1 Sulfurimonas sp.
GTCTGCAAATGTATATTTACCTAAGTTACGAAGAGGTTCAGCGATCATAAATAAAATAATCGGCCAACCAACCAAGAAACCAATTGAGTAGATCAAACCATCATATCCATTGAGATAAACAAGTCCAGAGATCCCTAAAAATGATGCCGCAGACATATAATCACCCGCGATCGCCATACCATTTTGAAAACCTGTGATCCCTCCACCTGCTGTGTAGAAATCTTTTGCACTTTTTGTACGCTTTGCAGCCCAATAGGTGATACCAAGAGTAGCACCCACAAAAATTACAAACATTACAATCGCTGGGATGTTAAGCGCTTGTTTTGCCACTTCCCCTTCAACTGCGCCCGCTCCAAGTACCGCTACAGCACCAAGAATTAAAAATAAAAATATTCTATTTATCATCTAGAGATCCTTTACCGAGTCTTTGATCTTATTTGTAAGATCATCAAATTCACCATTTGCTCTTTTTGTGTAGATACCCGTAAGGATAAAAGCAAATACAATCACACCTATCCCAACAGGGATCCCAAGTGTTGTTACCGAATCACTTGAAAGCGGTGTGCCAAAAAGTGCTGGATCAAATGCTATTACAAGAATAAATGCAAAATACACCACCAACATAATAATGGTCAGCGTAATCGCAAACTTACTTCTTTTAGAAATAAGCTCTTGATAATTTGGATCGTTTTTGATCTTTTCAACCATCTCTTTTTTCATTTTCTACTCCTTAGAAATTATAATTAGCGATCAGTCTATACTCGCTCCAACCAGTGGTTTTTTCAGCATCATTTTCATGAAATGTTCTTGGGAAATTCCCACGAGCACGAAGCTGTAGGTTTTTCACAAACTCAGGGTAATAGATCACATCAAAACCAGCTTCACTCGCTGTTCTCTCAATTCCATACCCACTATTTGCATCCATATCAAACTCTGTATAGTATGCTATTGTTTGAAGGTTTGCGCCCATATCTTTAAACTGATAAGATCCAGCTACTTTCATTGCATCTGTTCCCGCTAAGAACATATGACGTGTTACCATCCCTTGCGTGTATGCTGGCATTCCACCCCATGGTGTGATGATCGCGTTATTCAAAGATGACTCAGTTGCGTTGTTTTTCCCTGTTTGTGAATAAGCAAGTGTTAGATTGAAGTTCTCAACATTAAAGTTGATCTTTCCAGCTACATAGAGACTATCTACATCCCCAGCATGCTTGTCACCCACTGCATTTTCTTTAATCACCTGGATCCCTGCTGAAGGTTTTACTACATCCGTTACTAAACAATTCCATGAGTAGTTAATCTCACCATAGACTGCGTTTAAGATATCGTGTGCATAGTAATCCCAAAGCTGTACTTTAAGATTTTCTATCCCTGTGTAGGTCGCTGAAAGCACAGATACACCTGCAGTATTTTCCCCTACTGCGTAGTCTCCCATATTTACAAAACGACCTACATGATTATGACTATCCACATGTGAATACCCTGATGTAACTGACAATAATGCATTTGGCGCATCAGCTGCTGCATTATAAACACGCCCAAAAGTCCCTTGTGCGAACTTCGTTAAGTGCCCTGCAACGATCGTAGTATCTGGAATATCTTTGTTGATAAGCATATACCCTTCAAAAAGGTTTGGTACCATACGCGCATCATCAGTTCCCGCCATTGGTGAGTCTATCTTTTGACGTCCCGCTTTGAGCGTTGTGTTGCCAATTTTATACTGAACAAAAGCTTCACCGATGAAAGAGTAGTCTTTGTTATCAGGCCCTAAAAGAGTCATGTCATTACTTGAATAATCAGTTCTGTTTGAACTAATATCTAAAGCATTGGATGTATAAAAAGCAGTCCCGAAGTTTAAACCCTCATAGTCTGCTGTCTCATACTTCAAATGCCCACCTACAGCCCAACCATCTCTATGTGTTGTAGTTCCAGCTGTTCCTTGGTACTCACGATCGACCCAAAAAGAACGGATCTGTCCGCTTGCTTTTCCTTCAGAAAACATGGTGCTGAGATTCTCAGCAGCATTTACATTTGTACTCCCCATAAGTGCGACAAGTGCTGCACTCAAAACAATTTGCTTTTTCATCTATACTCCCATATAAATTTTTTACTCTCAAATAGTAAAGCAGAAAAATAGCATGAACATAGCATGGATGTAATTTGGTAACAAATGGGGAGATTTTTTTTAAAGTGGGTATTTTTGTAACAATAGCTTAGGGTTTATCGATCATATACCCCATGCCACGCACATTTTGAATCACATTTTCTTGCAGAAACTTCTTCAAACGGTTAATTTCGGCACGAATTGTAGCATTATCGACGATTTGCTCGTCCCAGACGTAGATGCGAAACTGCTCAAAATCAACAACTCTTCCTCTATTTCGTGCGAGAAGATCGATGATTTGCGATTGTCTTTTACTCAACACTTGCGTTTCACCCCTAAAAAGTAACACAGAGTGTTCCTGATCGTAACTATAGTTTTTTGAGAGGCGCAGATGTACGCGTGGGGTTTCACTGGAGAGCACAATGCGATCGATCTTTAAAGAAAGCTCTTTAAGATGAAAAGGTTTTTTGAGATAATCGTAACATCCCAAGGTATACGCACGGGAGATATCTTCTATATCCACAAGCGCTGAGATATAGATAGTGGGGGTGTGAATCTTTAGCGCGTGTATCTTTTCTAAAAGTGTGAGTCCATCAATATTTGGGACATTGATATCAAGGATGAGCAGATCATACGAAGAGCTAAGGAGTGCATCATAAGCTTTA